>JALOPS010000184.1 GCA_025453745.1 Gemmatimonadaceae bacterium | reverse complement strand
CACCCCGAGGTGTTCGACCGCCTGTACGAGGACTGGACTACCATCGAGGGCTTCCAGCGCACGCGCGGCGTCCTGAAGCTCATGGCCAAGGTGATCCATCGGCTCTGGAAGTCGGGGAACAAGGACTACCTCATCCTGCCCGGCTCCCTGCCGCTCGCCGACGGCCCCACGCGCAACGAGTTTACCGCGTACCTGCCCGCCGGCTGGGACCCGGTCATCGAGCGTGACGTCGATGGCGAGCGCGCCGAGACCACCGAACTCGAGAGCGCCGAACCGCGCTTCGGTCAGGTCGAAGCCGCACGTCGCGTCGCACGCACGCTGTTCCTTGGCTCGGCCCCATCGTCGGTCGCCGGCCAGCCGGGCAACCGTGGCCTCGACACCGCCCGCGTGTTGCTCGGCTGCCTCCAGCCGGGGCAGTCCGCCGCGACCTTCACCGACGCGCTGCACCGCCTTGGTGACCGGCTGCATTACCTCAATATCACCGGAGACCGCGGCTCCGATTCGGCGCGCTACTGGTTCGACACGCGCGCCAACCTGCGCCGCGAGATGGAGGACCGGAAGCGCAGGTTCGACCAAGGCACGGACGTGCTCTCGGCGGAGCGTGAGGCGGTACGGCAGACGCTCAAGGGGAACACCCTGTTCGGTGGGGTGCACGTCTTCACCGAGCACGCCGACATCCCGGACGACGCCACGCTCCGGCTCGTGGTGCTGCCCCCGGAGCGGTGGTACGCCAAGGCGGAGCCCCGCCTCGCGGAAGAGTGCGTGCTCGAGACGCTCCGATCCAACGGCGCGAAGCCGCGCCACCGCGCGAACCGCCTCCTCTTCCTAGCCGCCGACACCGGTGTGAGTGGCCGGCTGCACGACGCCGCGCGCACGATGCTCGCGTGGCAGTCCATCGTGGACGACATCCGGGACGGCAAGCTCAACGTCGACCAGCACCAGAAGAAGGCCGCGGACGTCGAACTGGAAAAGGCACGGCAGGTGCTGCCGCGGACCGCTCGGGAGTGTTACCGCTGGCTCCTGTGCCCCGCGCAGCACACGCCGACCGATCCGCGCATCGAGCTCGAGGCGCTGCAGCTCGCCACATCGGGCGGGGCGATGGGGGCCGAACTCGAACGCGTGTGCCTCGAGCACGAGCTGGTCGTGCCAACCTGGTCACCGGTGCACCTCAAGGCGCGCCTCGGGGAGCTGTACTGGAAGGCGGACCGGCCCGCGGTGCCGGCGCTGAGCTTCTGGGAGGACTCGCTGCGCTACCTCTACCTGCCACGGCTCAAGGACCGCGACGTCTTTGCGAGTGCCGTCGCGGCCGGCGCGCGGACGCGCGACTTCTTCGGGATCGCATACGGGGACCGGGACGGGAAGTTCGAGGGGTTCGAGCTCGGCGCGACGAACGTGTCGGTGGATGACACGTTGCTGCTCATCGAGCCCGCCGCGGCAGCGGCATACGCGCAGCGGCAGGCGGAGTTGGCGGCTGCCGCCGCGGCGGCGAACTCATCTACCGCCCCGGGCCTCACGGCGACCGTGTCAGGCACCGCCACTGCGACCGCGGACCTGACGTCTAGCGGTGCCCCGGTGGCCCCAGCCGCGCGGGTTTACCGCGAGTACCTCGGCACAGCGAAGATCGCGCCCGCGTCGGCCAAGATGCAGCTCGTGCAGCTCGCGGACGAGCTCATCGCGCTACTGGCGTCGGATCCGACGGCCCAAGTCAGCGTGGCGCTGGAGATCCGAGCGGAGTTTCCCAACGGCGCGAGCGAGAAGATGGTGCGCGATGTGCGGGAGAACGCGTCACACCTGAAGGTTGGGGGGGCGGGGTGGGAGTAGGATCGCCTAGGGCGCCGACCACATGGATGGGACGATGATCGACATCTCGAGAGAGGAGGAGATCAGGAACCCCAAGGACGTGCGACGCCACCTTGTGCTGCTAGGAGCGGGCGCGTCGTGCGCTGCAACGCCGCACGGCGATGCGAAGGGGCGTCGGCTGCCTGTCATGAACAACTTCGTCGAGACCGTTGGTGTGGGTTCCCTGCTGGACAAGGCGGGAATCGACTGGGCGAAGCGCAACTTCGAGGACGTCTACTCAGAGCTCGCGGCCTCAGGCGGCCAGCATGAGGTCAAAGAAGAACTGGAGCGTCGCGTCGAGTCGTATTTCTCCGGACTCGTACTCCCGTCGCAGCCGACCGTTTACGATCATCTCGTGTTGAGCCTGCGAAAGAAGGACGTGATCGCGACGTTCAACTGGGATCCGTTTCTGATCCAAGCGTATCGGCGGAGCAGGCACGTGACGGACTCGCTTCCAATGCTTCTCTTCCTGCATGGCTGCGTTGCGCATGGCTTCTGCGCGAAAGATGATGTATCCGGCTTGCGGGGCGCGCGCTGCTCGCGCTGCGGCGGAGCATTCACGCCAGATAGGTTACTGTTTCCGATCAGTCAGAAGGACTACTCGACGGCTCCTTCAGTTGCATCTGCCTGGGAGAAGGTACGGCAGGGATTGGAGGAGTCGCTGATGTTCACGATCTTCGGATACGGAGCACCAACATCGGATCGTGATGCTGTCGCGCTTCTGCAGCGTGCATGGGGCAGTGCGAGTTCACGCCAGTTGGAGCAGATCGAGATCATCGACATCAGATCGGAAGAGGAACTGGCGAACACTTGGTCCGGCTTCATCCACACTCATCATTACGATGTGTTTCGCAGCTTTCATGACTCGTTCATTGCGAACCATCCGCGTCGGTCGATTGAGGCTTTCGGAAATCAGTACCTCGATGCTCGCTTTATCGAAGAGAATCCAGCGCCACTCAACGGGACTCTTGATGAACTGCACTCGTGGTTTACGCCCCTCGTCCAGGCAGAGCGAGCTGCAGGCCTTTAGCTGTATTCATCGTGCGGGTGTTGGCACGCACGAAGGCGTAGGCGGCCTCGAGAACGGTTGACTTGCATACGTGCGATCACCGAACCTCGCAGAAGGTGCCGGGCGTCTCGGGGAACTCTACGGTCCTGCGGCCGGAGAACTCTCCACTACTGGGGAGATCGGCGAGACGGGCTCCTTCGTCAACGATGAGGCACTCTCCTTGTCGAGCTCCTCGCCAAGAGCGGTAACGCTGTCACGCCAATGCAGCAACGATGCGCAGTCCGCGAGGGTAAGCGTGCCGTCATGCAGCTTCCGTTCGGCGTCCTCGATCTTCTGTCGCGATTTGTGGCCGGGTTTCGCTGCCCCGCCAACACTGACTCCGAGCACCTCACGGTAGTGGGATGGCGGGTAGAGCTTCCCTTTCTCAGAACCACAGCGCCACCCGCAATCCTCAATGATCTGGTCGATGAGTGGCTCGTCAGTCACCAGTCGCCCCTCACCGCCCGAGACGACGATGTCGTCGACGTACCGCGTGTACGTCAATCCGCTCTGCTTCGCCAGCGCCGAGAGCCGGATGTCCAGACTTCGAAGAACCAGGTTGCCGACGGTCACACTAGCTGGCGAGCCTTGGGGCAGCTGCTGGTCGGTGGTGACAACGGCTGTAATCAGTGCCGCATCGTGTACATCGAAACCGCATCGCTTCAGCGCATCGTTGACCTGCCAAGGCCGTACGGACGGGAAGAAGTCCGCAATATCCCGATGAAGCAAAGCAGGATGCGCCTGGTGGCCTCGGACGGCGAGCAGCACACCACGCCCACGTCGGCAGAATGATGCTGGGTGGCGGTCCAGGGGCGCCAGCAGGTCCCGATTCAGCTCTCTGAGCACCTTCTTCAGCGCGGGAACCGGTACAAGTAGGTGGCGAGTCTTGCCGTTCGGCTTGACCAACTTACGTTGTTGCCAAGCCCCTGGCTTTCGCACGCGCGCGCGCCACTCGAGCAGGGCGACTCTCAACGAAGGCGAGATTGCGCGGCGAGGTGGCGTTCGCCCCGCGCGGCCGCTTTCACCGCGACCACGCGGGGCCATATGAACGCTCCGGTCGGTGCACTGACCGGTTGACCGGTCGGGACAGCCAAGTTCTCACGATCTCGCAAGTCCAGTCGAAAATCTCAGCGGCCGCCACACGTGCGACGAAACGCTTAAACATCGACAAGGTGTCTCGCAGCATCCCCGTAGTGATCAGCCGAACAAGCCAGCTCACTGCGGGTCGAGAACCGCGGGTGGTTCGCCGAGTCCGGCGAGACGCCCGAAATCGCGCAAGGGCGACCCGGATGAATCGTGGCATCGGCGGAGAGGGGTCGTGCTTCCAGCGGTGATCCATAGAACCTCCTAGAGGTCGTATGAGGTCGCTGGCATGCTCCGGGGCCTGCTTTCAGACCCCGCCGATAGTCCCGATCCTGCCAAGACCATCGGGCTGCCAGCTGAGGCGTTAACGCGGTAGCGTTCGCGCGCTCAGCTCGCGTGCGTCGGATGCAGAAGCTTCTGCATCTGCGCATGCGCACCGTCCACTCGCACGTCCTGCTGTGCAAGGTCCGGCGAGAGATGGGCCTGATGAGCCGACCCATCCCGAGATACCACCGGGCGGTCCTGCTATCCCGAAGGAATCCGTGTGAACCCCGGCGCTCCCCTCTCCTGAAAGGAGCATGTCCGATCACTCGAACACCTGAAAATAGTCGGTCCTGGGTGAGCGGGGAACCGCGGTGCGGCAGTCGCGGTCACTCGGCGCGCGACATGGCAGTTCGCAGGACTCGCCCGTTGGCAGGACCAACTGCGGCCACTACTGAAGGTGCGCTGTCGAGCCGCGCTCAGCTCGGGAGTTCCGCCCGAAGCGCTCGTGCGATCTGGTCGTAGGCCACAGAGAGGTTGGAAAGGCGTTGGCGCATCCGGATGCGACGGAGTGCCGTCGACTTCTGGGGGCGAGCCTGATCCGCTCGCAGGAGTTCGGCCGCTGCCCTGACGCTCGTGAGAGCGACGGCCACGCGGCCGATTCGTTCACTCACGGACGCCGGCTCGACAACAGCGTCGGGAATAATCGGCTCATCTTCATCGGCCGGAAGCACAAATCGTATCCGGCACAGTGTCGAGTACGACTTCTCCGCGAGGTCATCGACGCCCAGAACGAGTCGCAGCACGTCCCCTCTCAGCTGCAGTGCAACATCGAGGTATCCGGGGTCCTGATGGTCAGGCTCCGTTGAATCGAGCTTGACGAGGTTGAGCAGCGCCACGTTCAGCTCGCACTCGGCCAGGAGCGCGCGAAGGATTGCGTCCGAGGGGAGCTTGGATTGGCGGTACCAGGCCACGGACTCAAGCAGCCCAGAGACCGCAAAGGAAAACGGTAGCGGCACGCGGTTGATCTCCGACGCTGGGTAAGTGATCCAGAAATGACGCCTCCTGCAACTCGTGTGCGGCGGTGTCCGTGTGCTCAACTCCGCACATCGCTACTCATGGACGACTCGCGCTCCCCAACGGGCACGTCCGTGTGGAGTGGGCTGCGGATGCACCGTTCATCGTCACGCCCGTCGACTGCCGGGACCGCCCCGACTTGAGTGCCGCCGAAAGCCCTGACAACGGGGCCCTCATGCCAACGGAAGATCCTGAGCGCTGGGGTCCCAAGAAGGGGCGCGGTCCCCTTATCACTGAATCCATCCGGGTGGCAGCGCCGGCTCCTGCCACTTCAGCAGGCGCCATTCGTCTTGCCTCGCCGGGTAGACACGCTCGGACTCGAAGTCGAGCATGTCGTAGAACTTCTTGCGCTTGAGGGGGTGCACGTAGACGTGCTGAACGAGCGTGTCGTTCCTGTGTCCAAGCAGCTTCGACACGACGTACGGAGTTCGAATGGTCTCCGTGCCGTGCTCCGTCTGTTCAGTGGTGTGCAGCATCTGGGTGGCGTAGGTATGGCGCATGGTGTGTGGCATGATCGCGCGGTTCCCGAAACCAGCGCGCGCGACGAGTCGCGCGAACGCCTTACTGATGCTGGGCCGCTTCCCCTCCGGCTTGGCTGCCTTCCTGAGGCTGGCCCGCTTGCCCTTCTTCCTGGCCGGCCTCATGCTTGGGAAGAGGAGGCCGGACGTGCACCCACTCTCGCTCAGGTATCGTTCGAGCACGGCACGCAGCCCCGGCCACATGCGGATCGAGCGTTCATGATACTCCTTCTTGAGCGCTCGGAACTGGTTTGCCCGGACATGGACGACGTTCGACGCGAAGTCAACGTCCTCGACCAGCAGGCCCAGCGCCTCATCGTGGCGCATGCCAGTGTAGAGCAGGAGCGAGGCGACGGCCTCGAGGATCGGTTCGGTCCATCTGTTGACGTACGCGGGGCCGGCCAGAAGCAGGAGTTCCGCGATCTCCTGGTTGATCGCGCGGGCGGCCTCGCGATGGCCGGTTTTCCGCAGTGCGCGCTGGCGGTGCTTCAGGTCGCGGATTCGACGTGCGACGCGCGCCTCTTGGTCCAGCTCGAAGGCGGCATCCAGCAGGCGTGCGCACTCGTCGCGCTCGAGGCACTCTCGCCGTGGTTTCGGCGCCGCCGGGCGTCTACGCAGCATCTCCATCGCGTTTTCAAAGACGTATCCACGTTCTTTCGCGGTGCCCAGGAGGTTCGCGAGCGCGTTGAGATCGTTCCGGATGGTCGCGTTACTCAGCCGGGTCCCCGGTTTCCGCCCTGGCTGTTCCTGGCGTGCCCGCACGAAATCGTTGATTCGGGCTGGCGTCAGCGCGAGGAGAGCACAGTCTCCGAAGTACTCGACGATCTGGCGAAGGGATGACTCGTGCTTGCGCAGCGTGCCCTCGGAAGCATCTTCGTCGAGATTTCGCTCCTTGAGATAGGTGGCGCTGAACTCGAGGAGACGAGGCGCGCGCCCCGACGATCCCGCCATCGGCTGATCGGCCTCCGCGCTTCGCTGCCACGCTTCGAGCCGTGCGGCAAAGAGGGCGGTCGCGACCGACCGCTCCTTGGTTGCGCGCGTGGTGCCCGGCGGGATGAGCGCTTCCTGCTTCCCGCCCCAACGAGCGAACGGGCGGAAGTCTGCGTAGAACGGGCCGCGCTGCGACTTCTGATAAACCTTGCACCGGCTCGCGAGTCGGCGGGTCTCTGCCGAGAAGGTCGGCATCACGCGGCCGCTCACGCGTCGAGGCTCCGCCATGCGGACAGACAGCTCGTATCAAGCTCGGCTGGGGCGCCACCTCTGCTCGAGGCGGTCGTGCCGAAAGCCACTTCCTCGTCGGCCGGCATAGTGCATGGAGCGAGCGCCGACGCGAGGGGAATGCGCCAGCCAGCTCTGCGCAGGGACTTCGCATGCGGAAACACGCCCTCGCGGCACCACTGACTGATGGTGTCGTTGCTTACCACCAGCAGCGCGGCCAGCTCGCTGCTCGTCAGCGTCAGGAGGCGAGGGAGGAACTCGCGGACATCGACACGGATAGCGTCACGCTCCGCCGCCGACAGCCCGAACAGTGCGGTGAGGAGGTCGACATTGGCGTCGAGTCGGGCGGCGACTTGGTCGAAGACGCGCCGGCGCTCGGCAATCGTGGACGGCTCGTCCGAGGTCAGGGATCCGGGGCAGGACTGCGTTTCGGTTGGGGAACCGGGACGGCGACGGATGCGAGAGCTTGGGGCAACGCGGGGCATGGTAGGTGGGGTTCGGGTTCTGGTCGGAACCGTGTCGGTCCGAGCCCACCGCGGGCTCCCGAGCAGGAAGTGCCCCCTTGGCGGCGCGCCCCAGTCAGCCTCTCAGTTCGTGCGTTTGCCGGTCTCAGACGTCGGAACTCGTCCATCGGTCGTCCGACCGCCGCGAGACCGACGGGCCCCGCGAGCCGTCGTTTCGCCCGCTGTCCTGTTCTTCACCATCCTTATGAAGGCGCGTGTTCGCCCGCGGTGTTCGGGCCGGTAGATCGCGCGGTCCACGGCACGGCGTTCGGTAACAAACGCGGTAACGAGCGGTACCCGGAATCGTGGCTCACACCCCTGCAGCGACAGATGAGGCGCTTTGAAAATCAACGACTTACGTCGCGGATCGGGGATGGAGAGGAAACTGCAAATCTCTCATTCGTCGGTTCGATTCCGACCGGCGCCTCTGTACAACGCCCCCGATTCCGTGAATGGAGTCGGGGGCGTTGGTGTTTGTGTGCTGCGGGACGTGAAGAACTGCAGGACGGGCGGAACTGCGGGACGCGAAGACGCGAGGGGCGCGAGGGGCGCGAGAACGGCAACCGAGGTGGGGAAGACGAACTCAAGAAGAACTGAAGACAAACGAAGAAGAGCAACTGAACGCGACGGTATGCATCGCGACCGTGCGGTGAGTTGCTCTTCTTGGTTCTTCTTCCGTTCTTCTTCGGTTCGTCTTCAGCCTCTCCGTTACCTGAGCCGCGGATTCGTCTTGCGTGGTGCGGACTGGCAGGCGGGCCAGGTCATGGCGCCCGGCGGGCCCTGTTGACCACCGGCG
>JALOPS010000012.1 GCA_025453745.1 Gemmatimonadaceae bacterium | reverse complement strand
CGTTCAAGGACTCTGACCCCTTGAAAGCCGTTCAAGGACTCTGACCCCTTGAAAGCCGTTCAAGGACTCTGACCCCTTGAAGGGGGGGTCAGACGGGCTTCGCGATGTCGGTCGCCGTCCGCCCGCGCACCTCGTCGAGCACACTGATCGAACGCTGCGTCGCGCTGTATCGGTGCAAGGTGTCGATCATCGCGGTCATCATCTCGATCGTGTTCACGTTGGACGCCTCGACAAACCCCTGTCGCACGCGACGCGCTTCGGGCGCGAGCGGTGTGCGCTGCGCCGCACTCGCCGGCGGCAGATAGCGATTGGCCCCGTCCTTTTCGAGCGCGACGTTGGCCGGCACGCTCTCGAGGCGCAACCGAGCCACGAGCCGATCGTTCACGCTCACCGTGCCGTCGGTGCGGATCTGCACGGTCCCCGGAGGGAGGGTGATCCCACCGCTCTCGCCCGCCGCGGTGTTGGCCTCGCCCAAGAGCGCGTTGCCGTCACCGTCGACCAGGCGGCGCTGGCCGTCCAGACGAAACGACCCGCCGCGGGTCAACCGCTCGCCCTGCGCTGTCTGCACGACCAAGAAGCCATCGCCCTCGAGCGCGAGGTCGAGTGCGTTGCCCGACTCCTCGAGCGTCCCCGCGCGCCGATCGGTCGCCGTCTCGGTGGCGGCAATTGCGCCATCCATGAGCCGCGAGAAGGTGCGCTCCGCCTTGAAGCCGGCGGTATTCGCGTTGGCGAGGTTGTTGGCGAGGACCTGCTGCCGGCGCTCGTACATGGCGAGTGCGGCGGCGGCAGCGGTCATTCCGTTGGTGCGGATACCGTCGGGCATGGCGAAGGGGATGAGGGACAGCGCCCTATCACGCAAACCGCCTGCCAAACCAAAACACACCGTAAGTGCTTACATAACAACGTGTTATGGAGTACGCATCAGCTCGCGCACCACGCAGAGCCCGGCAAGTTCTTCCCCGCCGGCGCATGGCGCGCCCGGTCGCCCCCGCTACGGGCGCGCAGAACCTGCACCCGCCGACTTCGATGCCGGTACGCTGTCACCGACGATCGGAACCGCCCGCCGCTCCCGCTTCCGAATCAGCACGCTCAACCGCTCGCGGGGCAGCGTCCACTTGGGCGCCGTCCATCCGCCCTTCTCGAGCGGCGAGAGCCCACCGCTCGCCGGACGCAACGCCGGCTCGAACTCCGCGAACTTGGACCCCGGACTCCACAGCGCCCAGCTCGTGAGCCCCGCGTCGTACACCCCCTGAATCTGCCGGCGCAGCTCCGCCGGTCCGTACGACAGCCCGCGAATGCTCATCGCCTCGAGCCACGGCATGATCTGCGCGACGGGGCGCTTCGTCGAATCGGCAAAGAAGCGTGTGCGCTCGGCGGCGTCGGTCGCGGCAAGCCGCAGGATCTCGTACGGATGTTGCCCCGGCCGCGCAAACCCGTAGAGCCCCGCGTAGTAGTGCGATGGATACGTCATCGGCAGCACCACGTCGGCCTCGGCGATCACCGTCTCCCAGTGTTGCCCGATCTCCACGTCGCCCTCGAGATGCGTGACGAGGCCGAAGACATCCGCAGCCACCCGCACACCGAGCGGGGCGAGCTGCTCCTTTGACCAGCGCAGGAACGCGCCGATGTTCTCCGCTCGGGAGCGCCCTTCACTGCCCGGAAACGCCATCGTCTTGCGCATGTTGTCGGTGACATCGGGAAAGCGCACGTAGTCCCACTGCACTTCGCCGAAGCCCATCGCGATCGCCTCCTTGGCGATCGCCATGTTGTAGTCCCAGACACTGCGATGGTACGGATTGACCCACGCGAGTCCCTTGCGGTCGCGCCAGAGTCCGCCGTTCACATGTTGAATCGCCCACTCGGGCTTTTTCTCGGCGACCATGCGGTCCTTGAAGACCACGATGCGCGCGATCGCGTACAGGTTGTGCGCGCGCAGCGAGTCGACGAGCGCGGGCATCCATTTGGTCGCGGGCCGCTGATCGGTCCCGAGCGACTTCGCCTCGGGAATCGCCGTGCCGCTGTAGGTGAGGTAGCTGTCGGATTCCTTGATGTCGACGATGATCGCGTTGATCTCGGTGGCATCGGCGATGCGCAGGATCTCCGCCATGCGTGAGTACGAGCCGGCGGCCCATCCGTTGACGTATAGCGCGCGGACGGAGTCGGGGCGCGGCGTGCGCGCCGGCCGCGTGGCGACCGGTGGACTGGTGGGCGCCGAGTCGCGGGATGCCCCGTTGGGCGTGGTGCCCCTGCCGGCGGTGGTGTCACCGCTGCCACACGCCGCGAGCAACGGAAGGGCGACGACGGCAAGCGATGCGGCCGCGCGCGGCACGGCGCAGGAATGACGATGCATGACGGGGTGGTGAACGGTCGGGGAACGTGGCGGCCACAAACTCGTCTGCTGCACACGCGGAGAGCAGAGGGCTGGCGCACCATTCCACGCGTGGTCCCCCTCACGGTTGTCCGCGGGCGCCCGCAAATTCGACGCGCCGTTCTGCACGCCTTCGCTTCCGCCCGAACTCGCGCGGCATCTGGTGACCGACTTGACGACGATCCGTCCACTCGCCGCGACCGATCGCGCTGCCTGGGAGTCGCTCTGGCGCGGCTATCTCGCGTTCTACGAGACCACGCTTCCCGATGAGCAGATCGAGCTGACGTGGCGACGCTTGCATGACCCGCTCGTGCCACTCCACGGGCTGGCCGCCGTCCGCGATGAACGGATGCTCGGCATCGTCCACTTCCTCTATCACGCCAGTGCGTGGACGCGCGGTCCGTACTGCTACCTGCAGGATCTGTTCACTGCGCCGGAGGCGCGCGGGCAGGGTGTGGGACGCGCCCTGATCCTCGGGGTGTACGATGCGGCCGCCGCCGCCGGTGCCGACCGCGTGCACTGGCTCACGCAGGAGCACAACACGGCCGCGCGCGTGCTCTACGATCAGGTCGCGACCGCGTCGGGGTTCATGCAGTACCGCAAGCGTCTCGTCGACCCGTGAATGGGCCCACCAGCTGCCGTAAAGCCCAGGGCAATGCGGGTCGATACTCCCCGGAGTCGTCGTGGCGCGCGTCGCCATGATGCGCACGGTTCTTCTCCCCTTCTTCGCCATGTTTCGACGCGGACTCCTCACCCTGCTGGTCGTCGCACCGGTCGCCGTGCAGGCACAAGCGGGCGCCGCCAACGGCAACTGGGTGGCGCGCCACCAGGACGCGATGTGGGTCGGCGTCACGGTGGAAGAGCATCTGAGCGAACGCACGCAGTTCTGGTTCGACGGATCGTGGCGTCGCATGAACTTTGGCGCCGATCCGCAGCAGCTCCTGCTGCGTCCTGGTGTGCTCTTCACCGTCGCGCCCGGTCTTCGCGTGGGTGGCGGCTACGCGTACATCGCGACCGCACCGTACGGGCTGCTGCCGATCGCCAATCCGACGCGTGAGCATCGCTCGTGGCAGGACATCCGGCTCTCGCACAAGGCGGGCCCGGTCACCTTTGCGCATCGCTATCGCCTGGAGCAGCGCTGGATCAGCCCGCTGTTGCGCACCGGCACCGATGACGTGCGCACGCGTGGGCCGGCGATGTATCAGAATCGGATGCGCTACCAGGGGCGCGGGACGGTGAATGTGCCGCGCTTGACGCTGCGCGGGCGCCCGATCACCGCCTTCGTCTGGGACGAGCTCCTCATGCCCATCGGTGGGAATCAGGCGGCGCTGTCGATCGGGCAGAATCGTGCGACGGTCGGCTTCGGCCTGCCGGTCGACGCTCGGCAGCGCATCGAGGTGGGCTATATGAATCTGAGCAACATGTTCGCCGCGCGCCGTGCCAATGAGATCAACCACACCCTCTGGCTGTCTTATCATTGGACAGGACAGGCGCCCGCGCCCCGTCGTCCGGCCAAGTGAGGATGCCCGCTCGGCGATGATCCGAGCACATCACCGCTGCCGTAGCAATTGCCGGCGGGGCTAGCTTGCGCCGCGCACGACCATCTGTAGTTCGTCTCGCGCCGGCCACGAGCAGCTCGGCGTGGCCGGGCCTCTTCACTCAGGCCCCTTCGCCATGTCCGGTGGCTTTCTTTCGCAGGTCAACGACGCGTTCGATACCGCTGCGCGGTTCACGCGACATGACCCGACACTGCTCGAACAGATCAAGAGCTGCAACGCCGTCTACTACGTCAGCTTCCCGATCCGCCGTGACAACGGAACGATCGAGGTCATTCATGCCTGGCGCGCTGAGCACAGCCAGCACAAGCTGCCGACGAAGGGCGGCATCCGGTACGCGCCGGATGTGAGCGACGATGAAGTGCAGGCGCTCGCCGCACTGATGACGTACAAGTGTGCAATCGTCGATGTCCCCTTTGGTGGCGCCAAGGGTGGCGTGAAGATCGACCGGCGCCAGTACAGCGAAGGGGAACTCGAACGCATCACGCGACGCTACACGTTCGAGCTCGTGCGCAAGCGGTTCATCGGCCCCGGCATCGATGTCCCCGCCCCCGACTACGGCACGTCGGCGAAGGAGATGGCATGGATCGCCGACACGTACGCGACGATCCAGAACGGCGAGCTCGACGCGCTTGCGTGCGTGACGGCCAAGCCGTTGGCGCAAGGCGGCATTCGCGGGCGCACCGAAGCGACCGGCCGCGGCGTGTACTACGGGCTGCGTGAGACGTGCGACAACGCCGAGGAGATGCAGCGGCTGGGGCTCGCGCCGGGGCTCGAGGGGAAGCGCGTCATCGTGCAGGGACTCGGCAACGTGGGCACGTATGCGGCCAAGTTCCTCGCTGACGCGGGCGCGCTCGTTGTGGCGATCGCCGAGTACAACGGCGCGATCCACGATCCGCGCGGCATCGATGTCGACGCGGCCGTCGCCTACAAGAAGGAGAAGGGGACGCTGCTCGGCTTTCCCGGCGCGACGGATATCGCGCGCGGCATCGATGCACTCGAGCTGCCATGCGACATCCTCGTGCCCGCCGCGCTCGAGCACCAGATCACCGGCGAGAACGCGCCACGCATTCAGGCGAAGATCATCGCCGAGGCGGCCAACGGGCCGACCACGCCGGAGGCGGACGTGGTGTTCGCGCAGAAGGGGACGCTGATCCTTCCCGACGTGTGGCTCAACGCCGGCGGCGTGATCGTGTCGTACTTCGAATGGGTGAAGAACCTTTCGCACGTGCGCTTCGGGCGCATGCAGAAGCGCCACGAAGAGGAGTCGCTGCGTCGATTGCTCGGCGCGATCGAGGGGGCGACCACGAAGCGATTTTCCGCGAGCGAAGTGCAGACCATCACCGAGGGGGCGACGGAGGAGGACCTCGTCTATTCGGGGCTCGAGGAGTCGATGGTGGTCTCGTACCATCAACTCCGCGAGGTACGCAACCGGCACGGGGTGGACAAGCTCTCGCTGCGCACGGCGGCGATGGTGAGCGCGATCGACAAGGTGGCGCAGTCGTACCTGGACATGGGGATCTTCCCGTAAGGGGCACGCGCGTGGTGGGGTGCGCGGGGCGGTGGCGCGCGCCGTGCGGGTGAGCGCGCTGCCCCGGGATCGGGGGCGGGGGCATCGCGGGTAGCGAACCCCCGCCCCCGCGCGTTACGTGAGGAGATGTCGCTCCGTCGTCCCGTCTTCTTCACCGGTCAGGTGCTGTCGGCCGAGCTGCTGGCCGCCGAGCAGCGCTACCATCTAGAGCGTGTGCGACGCGCGGTGCTCGCTACTGCCGGCCCCGGCGTGGTCGACGGGCTCGACGTGCGATGTCGGCGGAGCGATGTCGTCGTCTCGCCCGGTGTGGCGATCGACTGTCTGGGCGATGTGCACGAAGTCCCTGCGCCCGGCGCGACGCTGGCGTTGCCGCCGATCGATACGGCGCCGCGCTGGGTGCTGCTGACGCCGATCGAGCGTCCCGGTGGGCACATGCCTGCGCCGTGGGGTGGCGATCCGGTGGCAAGCTTCATCGAAGAAGATGTGGCGCTCGCCATCGTCGCGACCAATCCTGCGCGTGGACATCGCCGTGATCGACGGCGCGTGATACCGTGCGGTCACGCGCATGGCGTGTGTCTCGCGCGACTGACCGTTCGCGCCGGGCGTTGGCGCGTGGATCCCACGTGGCGCCCGCTGCGCACCTGATCGATTCCTCCCTCAACTGCAACAGCCATGCGACCTGTATCCCTTTTCCGCACGCTCGGCGTGCTGGCGATCGCCGTGTCGCGTCTCGCATCTGCGCAGGCGCGACCGCTCACCGATGCCGACGCGATGCGACTGCGCACGGTCGGTGGCGTGGCGCTGGCGCCCACTGGTGAACGCGTGCTCTACACGGTCAGCCAATGGGAGCATCCGAACGCCAAGGGCGACACGGCGCTGGGTGATCGGCATGAGCGTCGCTCGCATGTCTGGATGGTGCCGTTTGCCGGCGGGACCGCGCGGCAGCTCACCTTTGGCGAGCGCGGCGAATCGCAGCCGCAATGGTCGCCGGATGGCGCGACGATTTCGTTCATCGCGGCGCGTGGGAGCGGCACGGGTGACGACGCGCCCAAGCCGCAGCTCTGGCTGTTGCCGGCCGATGGCGGCGAAGCGCGGGCGCTGACGACGCTGCGCGACGGGGTGGTGGCGTATGCGTGGTCCCCGGATGGTGCGCGCATCGCGGTGCTCTCGCCCGACACGGTATCGCGTGAACAGGAAGCGAAGGTGCGACGTCGCGACGATCCCAAGGTGTTCGAGAGTGACTTCCGGTTGAACCACCTGTGGGTGGTCGAGGTCGCGTCGGGGAAGGCGACCAAGGTGACGAGCGGCGCGTTCACGGTGCGCGGTGCGCCGAGCTGGTCGAGCGACGGCGCGCGACTCGCGTTCGACGCGTCGCCGACGCCGATGATCCGCGATGAGCGGCGTGACGCGTATGTGGTGGAGATCGCGTCGCAGCGCATCGATCGCATCACGACGGACGGCGAAGTGGAAAGCACCCCGCAGTTCTCGCCGGACGGACGGTCGCTGGCGTTCACGATCACGCCGGGCGAGTTCGCGCCGGAGAAGGACGGGATCATGGCGCGAACGTTGCGCAACGCGCGACTGGTGACGTTCGATCTCGCGTCGCGCCAGCGCACCGATCACGCGCAGCGCGAGTTCGACGTGAGTGTCGGGCCGGTCAAGTGGTCTGCAGACGGCAGGCACCTCTGGTTCAGTGCGGCCGATCGCGTGTGGCAGTCGGTGTACGATTACGACATCGCGGCCAAGCGATACACGAAGATGACGAAGGAGCTGCTCGTGCAGGGCGCGTCCCCCAGTCGCGATGGGGCCCGCATGGCGTTCGTGATCGAGTCGTCGACCATGCCTGGGGAAGTGCACGTGATGGATGCGGCGACGGCCGCACCGCGCCGCATCACGACCACGAACGCGTGGTTGAGCGAGCGCGCCGTGGCGGAGACGCGTGTGATCCAGTGGAGAGGGCGCGATGGACGCGAGGTGGAAGGGCTGCTGATGCTGCCGGTGGGCTACCGGGAGGGGACGAAGGTGCCGCTGCTCGTTTCCGCCCATGGCGGTCCCACCGGCGCGTTCACCAACGGCTTCAAGCTGGGGCAGAGCCCGGGACAGCAGTGGGCGGCGCGTGGATGGGCGCTGCTCTATCCGAATCCGCGCGGCTCGACCGGCTACGGCGAGTGGTGGATGCGCGCGAACATGCGTGACTGGGGCGGCGGCGACTATCGCGACATCATGACGGGTGTGGACGAGGTGGTGCGTCGCGGCATTGCCGATTCGTCGCGCATGGCGTTCGAGGGGTGGAGCTACGGCGGCTACATGACGTCGTGGGTGGTCTCACAGACGGGCCGCTTCAAGGCGGCGATGATGGGGGCAGGGCTCCCGTCGCTCCTCTCGATGGCAGGAACGACGGACATCCCGGGATACATCAACACGTTCTTCAACGGTAAGCCGCAGTACGACGGCTCACTGGTGAATCCGTCGATCCGCTTCTACCTCGAGCGCTCGGCGATCAGCTACGCTGATCGCGTGACGACGCCGTTGCTGATCCTGCATGGGGCAAACGACGAACGTGTGCCGATCGGGCAGCCGATGGAGTTCTATCGGGCGCTCAAGGATCGCGGGAAGGATGTCGAGCTGGTGTTCTATCCGCGCGAGGGGCATGGGCTTTCGGAGTGGTATCACCAGGTCGATCGGATGCAGCGCGAGTACGAGTTCATCGCGAAGCGGACGATCGGGACGACGAACGCGGCGACGGTGCAGCCGTGAGGGTGTGGGGTGTGGCGCGACGGGCGGCGTAGCCTCGACGTGCCACGCGAGGGGGCTCGGTGCCCTCCGTGTTCTGAGCGAGGGGGGCGAAGCCCCCCGAGTCGAAGAACCCCGCGACGGCGCCGTCATTCCGAGCGAGCAGCGAAGCTGCGAGTCGAGGAACGGCGCCGTTCGCGAGCGTGCCTTCACCGCAGCCGAACCTGCACCGCGTGAACGACCCCGAACGCTCGCTCCCGTCGACTCGCAGCCGCGCTGCTCGCTCGGGGTGACGCGAGCGTCGGGCGGTGTTGCGACTGCGCGTTCGCTCCGCGAACGCTCCGCTCAACACACGGCTGCTTCCCACACCTGCTCCCCACACCCACCATGCCCATGAAGCCGAAAGACCGCGACGCACTGTTGCGCACGCTCGAGGCCCGCTTCGGCGCCAATCCGCGTCGTCACGCCGACGTCTCGTGGGCCACGGTTGCGGCGCGCCTCGAGGCCAACCCCGCAGCCCTCGCCTCGCTCCACGAGATGGAGCGCACTGGTGGCGAACCCGACGTCATCGCACACGATCGGGCCACCGGCGTCATCACCTTCGTGGACTGCGCAACCGAAAGCCCGGCCGGCCGGCGCAGTCTGTGCTTCGATCGCGCGGCACTCGACGCGCGCAAGGAAGCGAAGCCGACAGGCGCCGCCGTCGAGACGGCCGAGGCGATGGGGATCACTCTGCTGACGGAAGCGGAGTACCGCGCGCTGCAGATCCTCGGCGCGTTCGACCTCAAGACGTCGAGCTGGATCGCGACGCCGCCGGCGATCCGTGCGCTCGGCGGGGCGCTCTTCTGCGACCGCCGCTACGACACGGTCTTCGTGTATCACAACGGCGCGCAGTCGTACTATGCTGCGCGCGGCTTTCGCGGGAGCCTGCGTGTGTAGCATGCCCGTCACCGGCCGCGTCCGTGGTGCCGCACGCCGAGCGACCGCGCGATGAGCGATCGCGTCGCACCCACGCTTGCGTCTCTCGTCGGCCGCCAGACACCCGGGCTCCAGTACGTCGCCGTCGACGCGACGACGACGCTCGCTGCGCACGCCATGGGGCTCGCGCGCATCGCCGAGCGGCAGGCGATGACGATGTCGCACACGATGATGGCGTACTCCATGACGAAGACGTTCACCGCCATCGCCGTGCTGCAGCTCGTCGAAGCGGGACGGCTCGGGCTCGATGACGCCATGGACCAGTACGTGCCGGACACGCCGTACGCGAACACGGGCATCACCATCCGGCACCTGCTGACGCACACGGCGGGACTGCCGAATCCCATCCCGCTCCGGTGGGTGCATCTCGTCGAGTCGCACACGGGGTTCGATGAAGCGACGGCACGACGGGAGGTGCTCCGCGCTCATCCGCGGCTCGTCCGCGCCCCCGGGGAGCGCTTCGCGTACACGAACATCGGTCACTGGCTGCTCGGCGCGATCGTCGAACGCGTCAGCGGCATGTCCTACGCGGAGTACGTGCGGTCCGCGCTGCTCGACCGGCTGGGCGTCCCGGCGACTGCGCTGGACTTCACCATTCCCGACCCGTCACGTCATGCCAATGGCTACCTGGCCAAGTACTCCGTGATCAACCTGCTCAAGGGGTTCGTGACCGATCGCGCGCTGTGGGGCGGGTACGAAGGACGCTGGCTCCGACTCGAGCCGCACCATCTCAACGGCCCCGCCTTCGGCGGGCTGGTGGGTACCGCGCACGGCATCGCGGCCTTGCTGCAGGATCAGCTTCGACCGGAGTCGGTGCTGCTCTCCGCATCGACGAAGCAACTGCTGGACGCGCCGCAGTTCACGCGCGCGCACACCCCCATTCCGATGACCCTCGGCTGGCACATCGGTCGCGCGAGCGACGGGCTCACCTGGCTATTCAAGGAGGGTGGCGGCGGTGGGTTTCACAGCGAGATGCGGCTGTACCCCGCGCATGGAGTCGGGACGGTGATCATCGTCAACAGCACGACGTTCCACTCCGCGCGCGCACTGGATCGGATCGACCGGGCGCTTCTGGTGTCGCGGTAGCGCCCACGCGCGACACACACCGCGCGTGGGCGCGCCTCAGTACACCATCGCATCGCGCGCGGAGTACACGCGCCCCGTGAATCCCGCGCGCGTCACCTCGCGCACAAGCTCCGCATCGGTCGCGCCCCAGTAGAGTTGATGATAGAGGAGCAGCATCGGCGTGCGGGCCCGCGTGGCGAGCGCGGCCAGCTCGGTGGTGCTTGTGTGGTACGCGGCGTGATAACGCTGCCATGCGGGCGGACGTGTGGCGAAGCGCTCCGTCGAGTACGTCTCGTGCACGAGCAGATCGCACCCATCGCAGAAGTCGGCGAGTGACGTCGACGGTCCCGTGTCACCGGAGATGACGACGCGCCGATCGCGGGCCTCGAAGCGGTATGCCAGTGCGGTGGTCCAGCGTCCATGGGGTACGCGCAGCGCGCGCACCGTCACCTGGTCGTCGCGATAGACCTCGCCATCGGTCACCTCGCGAACGGTCACACGCCATCCGGTGGGATTCGACGGTTCACCGCCGTCGAGGCGAATCGCGCGATCTTCCGCGTATGCGGCCAGCAGATGATCGACCATGCGACGCGTACCCGGCGGCCCGACGACGAGCAGCGGTGTGGTGCGTTCGAGCACCCACGGCATGAGCATGAGGTCCGGCAGCCCTGCGGTGTGGTCGGAGTGCAGATGCGTCAGGAACACGGTGCGCATTGCGGGCGGGGCGAGCGCGTCGCCCACCGATTGCGCCGCGAGCGCGGCACGGCGTACCACACCGGCGCCGGCATCCACGAGGTACGAACGTCCGCCGCGCACGAGCGCCACGGCGGGGCCAGAGCGTTCGGGATCGGCATTGGGAGTGCCCGTGCCGAGCATCACGACCTTGAGCGAATCGGCGGGCGGCGGCTCCGTTCGGCCGAACGCAGCGCTCGCGAGCGGTCGTACCGCCGGCGGAAGCGACGCGGTGCGGAGTGTGGCGATCTCGCGCAGCATGCTCGCCACGGTTGCTTCGCTGATGATGCGTCCTTTCTCGCGCGTCGCGAGGGTGGCGTCGCCGTACACGCCACTGGGTGAAAGCCGCGTGCCGGTGACGGGCACGGGGGACAGTCGTGACGAGCTCTCGGTGCCGCCGGTGATGGGGGCGTATTCACGAACCGCCTTCTGCATGTCGACGGCGCTCGAGTCCATGTAAAGCATCATCGACGTCTCGAGTTCGTCGGCGTGCGTTCCTTCGCGCTGCTGGCGGATGCGCGTCTCGGCATCGCCGCCTGCAGTGAGAATGTTGGTGTAGGCGAGCAGCACACCTTCTTCGGCGAGGATCGCGGCCGAGGCCGCGAGCGGTCGCATGGTCGACACGCCGGTATTGAGCACGTAGAAGCGCCGCGGACCGTGGCGGGCGATGGCGCGCACGATGTCGACGACCATGTCGCGCGCGGTCTCGAAGCGGAGCGTCGTGGAGCCGGCGTAATCGACGAAGGCCGGGTAGAAGTGATAGTTGATCGTCGGCGCGATGATGACGTCGCTCGATGCGCGCACGCGCGCGGTGAACCAGTCGGCGAGTCGGCGGTCGTTGTCGAGTTTGAGGTGCGGCCCGTGCTCCTTGGACTCCGCACCGAGCGGGATGACGACGATGGCGTCGGGCGTCAGGCGTGCGCGGGCCTCGGGCCAGGGGAGCTCGCCGAGGATGATGGCGGGCTGTGCGGGGAGATGGGTGGCGGTGACGAGGCACCCGCCGAGGGCGAGGAGGCGCGCGAGGAGTGGAGACATCGGGGAACGGTGCGGCGTGGCGGGTACGCGCAGAAGGGGTGGGGGTGATGCTGTGTGGCCGGCGTGCGTGGCTTGTTGCGTGAGGGCTTGGTATTGCCGTGTGTTGAGCGGAGCGTTCGCGGAGCGAACGCGGAGTCGAAACACCGCCCGACGGGCGCGTCGCCCCGAGCGAGCGGCGCAGCCGCGAGTCGCGGGGGGAGCGCCTGTTCGGGGCACCGGTGGCCGCGCACGAAGGGCCGCGAATGGTGTGGTGCGCGAGCGCGGGGATCCTTCGACTCGGACGCTGCGCGTCCTCGCTCAGGATGACGGTGCCTGCGCGGGGGTCCTTCGACTCGGACGCTGCGCGTCCTCGCTCAGGATGACGGTGCCTGCGCGGGGGGCCTTCGACTCGGACGCTGCGCGTCCTCGCTCAGGATGACGGCGCCTTGACGATCCACCCGCGCCGCCGGACGTTCGAGGCTCCTCCACTCGCCCCCGAATGTCGCTTCTGCTGCTCGCTGCACTGCTCCAACCGCCCGATACCACGCATTGGACGGTCTGGAATCACGGACGCCAGGCCGGGGCAATGACGGAGGTGCGCACCGGAGACTCGGTCGCCGTGCGCTTCCGTTATCAGGATCGCCAGCGTGGCCCGCGGCAGGAGACCCGTTATCGACTCTCCGCGAACGGTGAGGTCGACGGTTTCGAGACGCGAATGCTCGGCATGCTCGACAACGTCCCAGGCACTGTCGTGGAAGACGCCGCGATCCGTGACAGCAAATGGACCTGGCGCAGCGGACGCGATCAAGGGAGCGCGCTGGCGGGATCTTTGGTCACCGGCACCGCAGACGGCTCGCGTACTGCGTCGCCAGCGGGCTTCTATATCCCCGCGAACGCCACACCGTGGGACCAGGCACGCCTCGCCCGCTGGCTGCTGGCGCAACCGGGTCGCTCGGCACACGTCGCACCGGCCGGCCGCGCGCACGCGTTTGTCGCACGCGACACCACCGTCACGCGCGGCACACAGTCGATGCGCGTGCGGCTCGTGGTCATCGACTCGCTCGGCACCGCACCACAAACGATCTGGCTCGACGATGCGCAGCGGCTCTTCACGACCGGCATCGGCTGGTTTGCGCCCGTGCGCCGGGGTTGGGAGCACGTACTCCCCGCGTTGCGCGCCACCGAGTACGCGTTCCACGCGGCACGATCGGCCGATCTCGCCGCACGGCTGACACTGCCGGCACGCCCCGCACTCGTCATCCGTCGCGCCACGCTCTTCGACAGCGAAACGGGACAGACGCGTGCGAACACGACCGTCGTGGTGACCGGCGATCGCATCACAGCGGTGGGCCCGGACGGACAGGTCGCGATGCCGAGCAACGCGCGCGTCATCGACGCGCAAGGCAAAGCGCTGCTCCCCGGGATGTGGGACATGCACGCACACGTGGACATGGCGGTCGAATCGGATGGCGTGTTGCAGCTCGCCGCCGGCATCACGACGATTCGCGACATGGCGGCCGACATGGACAACGCCCTCTCGGTGCGTGCCCGGGCGGCCAACGGCACGCTGCTCTCGCCCCGCGTGCTGCTCGCCGGATTCATCGAAGGCCCCGGCTTCTGGGCCGGACCCAGCGACGTGCTGGTGCGCACCGAACCCGAGGCCCGCGCGACCGTCGCACGCTACGACTCGCTCGGCTACGTGCAGATCAAGCTCTACAACCTCGTGCACCCCGATCTCGTGCCGCCCATCTCCGCAGAGGCAAAGGCACGCGGCATGCGGCTCTCAGGCCACATTCCGCGCGGGCTGTCGGTGCCGGCTGCGATCACGCTCGGCTTCGACGAGGTACAGCACGGCGCATTTCTCTTCTCCACATTCTTCCAGGACTCGCTGTACGTGCCGCAGATGCGCGCGTACTCCAACCTGGCCGCGCAGGTCGCACCCGGCTTCGATCTCGAGGCGCAGCGCTTCACCGATCTGATCGCCTTCCTCAGGGCACGCGGTACCGTGTACGACGGCACCTTCAACGTGTATGAAGACGCGAGCTGTCTGCTCCCCGACGGCACGCACCCCGTGCTGGGCGCAGCGGCCCAGTGGCTGCCGCCCGCCGAACAGCGGAGCGCGGCGCGCACGAAGTGCGACAGCACCAGCGGGGCGCAGCGACTCCAGGCCAAGTATCGCCGCGCACTCAAACGGCTCTACGACGGTGGCGTCACACTCGTCCCGGGCACGGACAACTATCCCGGGCTCTCCTACCACGGCGAGCTCGAGATCTATGCGCGCGCCGGCATTCCCCCGGCAGAGGTGCTCAAGATCGCGACCATCGTACCGGCGCGAGTGATGAAGCAGGAGCGCGACTACGGTAGCATCGCGGTGGGGAAGGTGGCCGACATGGTGCTCGTCGATGGCGCGCCCTGGCAACGGATCACCGATCTGCGCCGTACGCATACCGTGGTGCGGGCGGGGCGAGTGCACGATGTCGAAGCGCTATATCGCGCAGTGGGGGTCAATCGGCGATGAGGTACACCAAGCGGCTGTTCTTCGTGGGGATCGCGGCGCTCCCGCTGGTCGCCGGGCGGGTGCGTGCACAAGCACCCACGGCACTGACGCCCGACGCGCTCCTCGATGTCCGCACCATCACCATTGGTGATTGGTCCGCCGATGGCCGCTACCTCTCGCTGCGCGTCTCCACGCGGCGCGATGGCCTGGGTTTCGTTGCCGCGCGCGATGGCGATCCGAGCTACACCCGGCCAGCACCGTCCGAGCTGCTCATCGTCGACGTGGCCAAGGGCGACACGCTCCGCCCGTTCCGCGGCACCCGCACGCTCGGCACCATGACCTGGGCGCGCCGCGGTGCCGTCCTCGCGATCGCGACGCGCGACTCCGTGCCCGAGCTGCATACGTTCGATGCCACGGCGCGGCGGCTCACGCGCGTGTCGCTGGGTGGCGCGCGTCTGGCGGAGACGAGCGATGTCCAGTGGACCGACGACGGGCGGCTCGCGGTCGCGGTGCGCGAGGGCGGATGGCTTCCGGACGTGCGCGCGCGCTTCGATTCGCTGGTGCGAGGCCCCGTGTCGGTGCAGGTCGCCACCGATTCCTTTCTCTCGTGGGATGCCCTCCGTCGACTTGGTGCGCGCGCGATGGTGGTGCGTGTGACGCCCGGTCGACCGGGGCTCGACACGCTCGTGCTGCCCACGCAGCTCATTGGCTGGAACATGACGGCCGACGGCAACACGGTCACCTGGCGGGAAGACCGCACGAGTCACACGACGTACGAGAGCTTCCAGCCGATCGAGTCGCGCCTGTGGAGTCGGAGCGGCCGCGACGCCCCGCGCGTGCTGCTCGCCTCGCTCAAGGGGGCGTCGGGCTTTGCGGCGAGCGACGATGGTCGGCACTATGCCTTTGCGCGCGACGGCGCAGTGTACGTGGGGAGCGTGGCGGACTCCGCACCGCGGCGCGTCATCGGGCCGGCGCCACGTGCGCGCGGCGACAGCGCGGCGGCGGGTGGCCGCGATACGACCACGCGCTATGCATTGTCGCGTCTCTCGCCCACGGGTACGATGGTCATCGTGGCCGCACGCGGCTCGTTGACGTTGGTCGATGTGGCGCGCGCGCGCACCGTGCCGCTGCATGTCGCGCGCGACACGGTGAGCGGTCCGCGCGTTGCCGTCGCGGATTGGTCCACCAACGGCAACACGCTGCTGTTGACGGCGTCGTCGCGGACGACGTGGGATCGTGCGGTGATCCGATGGGATGCCGACGGCATGGGCGCCGACACGCTGGTGCGCGATGGACGCCTCTACGGCGCGGTGCGCGCATCGCCAGACGCGTCGCGCATCGCGTTGCTCGCAAGCAGCGCGGGGCGCCCCGCCGATCTGCACGTCACCGACGGACGGCTCACACGCTCGGCGCCGGCGCTGCTGTCGAATCCGCAGTGGACCGGTCGCGCGCTCCCGACCACCGAACTCGTGCGCTATCTCGACGCGGATGGACGGCCGCAATTCGGCGTGCTCATGCGCCCCGCCGGTGCGACCGGTCCGCTCCCGACCGTGTTTGCCGTGTACGAAGAGTTCTTCGACGACACGTACGACGCCACCGCGATGTACCTCGCCAGCCATGGCTACGCGGTGCTCAAACCGTCGGTGACATTCGAAACCGGCTTTCCCGGCGAAGCGTGGCTCAAGGGTGTGACCGCTGCGGCCAACGCGCTCATCGAGCGCGGGATCGCCGACAGCGCGCACCTGGGCGTCCACGGCACGAGCTACGGCGGGTACGCCACCAATCTGCTCATCACGCAGACCGCACGCTTCAAGGCCGCGATCAACATCTCGGGCAAGGTCGACATCATCTCGTTCTACACCGACTCGCCGCGACTGGGGGTGCGCAACGTGAACGCCGCCGAGCGCACGCAGGATCGCATTGGCGCGACGCTGTGGGAGCAGCCGCAGAAGTACGTCGCGCACAGCGCGGTGATGTTTGCCGATCGCATTCGCACGCCGCTGTTGCTCATGACCGGCGGCGAAGACCACAACGTGCCCGCCATCAACACGCGCGAGATGTACTACGCCTTGCGCCGCCTGGGCCGCACGGTGGAATGGGTCAACTACACCAACGGTGGGCACGGCATCCCCATGACCACGGCCTCCGAGTTCGCCGACTGGCACACGCGACTGCTCGGCTGGTACGATCGGTGGCTCAGGCCAAAGGAGGCGATGCGGCCGAAGACGTCGGGTTGAGGTCGGGGCGGCGTGCGGACGGCGTCGCGTTCCGCACGAGGTGGGTGCAGAAGAAGTCGGTCACCCGCGCCACATAGCGTGGCACGTCGAGCTGGTAGGACCCAAGGTGCCCACGCGCCTCCGTGATCCAGAGCTCTGCGCGCGCGGCGTCGGCGAGCGCGACGCCATGCGCGACATCGACGAACGGATCATGACGCGCATGAATGACCAGGACCGGTCGATCCTGCATCGCGCGCGCGGTGCGCAGGGGGCAGTGCTGGCGCAGCCGTTCCCCGGTGAACGCACGCGCGGCGACCTGCGCGGCGGGGTAGAGCCATCGGGGCATGCGCGTCAGGCGCGTGAAGTGCCGTTCGAGCAGCACATCGAAGTCCGCGAAGGCGCTGTCGGACACGAGCGCCCCGATCGCGGGGTCGCACGCGGCCGCTTCGAGTGCCGCCACCGCGCCCATCGACGCGCCGAGCACACCGATGCTGCGCCGCTCGACGCCGAGCGACACGAGATAGTCGACCGCACCCAGCACATCGGCTCGCTCGCGGAGGCCGTACGTCATGCGTGCGTGCGCACTGTCGCCGTGGCCTCGCAGGTCGAGTTGCAGCACGTGCAGCCCGGCGGTGACGAGTGCGTCGACGAGATGCGTCGTCGGTCCGCGCAGCTCCGCACCGCGCGCCGCATCGCGTCCGTGCACGAGCACCACGGCGCCGGCGGCGCGCGGAGCGGGGGTAAGGGTCGCGGCAAGATCGAGCGGGACCTCACCGCGCGAGGGGATGCGGACGTCGCGCGCTGGCAGGCCGGCAGACGTCCGCACGGCAGCGACGCGCCGCGGCGTCGTGAAGCGGTGGCCGATCGCGGTGGCGATCGCGGAACAGGCGGCGGCGGGCACCGCCACGCCGGCGGCGGTCCAGAGGGCGAGCGAAAGCATGGTGGAACCGAAGAAACGTGGATGCACGAGATCGCCGTGCGACTACTGGACGACGCGCAGGCCGATGGTGAGCACGATGACCATCACCGCTGCGGTCGCGGCCGCGCGTGTGGTCCACACGCGGAGGCGCCGCGACGTCGCCACACTCGCGTGCGCGCGGACCTGCAGTCGCTGGTACTCGCGGAAGCCCTCGAGATCGTCGACATGCGCAAGACGGGGTGAGAGGCCGCTGCCTTCGTACGAGAGCATCTGCTCCAGGGTCGCGACAATCGTCGGACTGTCGCGGCGGAGCTCGGCGAGAAAGACGGCGCGCTCCGTGCCGTCGAGATCGAGGGCGCGATCGAGCAGGGGGCGCAGGGCGTCCCACAGCGGGCGGCTCATGAGGGGCATGGCGGAACTCCGGTTCGGGTGGCGGTTCCACGGCGTGTGCCGTCACTCCTGAGATCGGATTCGTCACGCGAAAGGCGACAGGCGAGCCGGGGGTGGTGGTTCGCCGCGGGCACCCGACCCCATAGATTGCCCGCCGCGTCCTTCCTCTCCTGCCGTGACTCCCTCCTCTCTCCTTCGAGCGGTCGTTGGCCTGGCTGGCGTCGCGCTCGCGGCGCCGCTTGCGGCACAGCCCGCCGGTCGATCAGCCAGCGCCGGGGTGTACTCCGAGACGCAGCTCGCGCGCGGCAAGGCCACCCATCAGGCCAACTGCATCAGTTGCCACAATCAGGTGGCGTACAAGGGCGCGGCCTTTGCGCAGAAGTGGAGCGGTCGGTCGCTCTTCGATTTCTTCCAGTTGATCAGCACCACGATGCCGCAGAACGAGCCCGGTGTGCTCGCGCGCGAGGAGTACGCGGACATCACGGCCTACGTGCTCTGGCTCAACGGATTTCCGGCGGGCAGCGCGGAGCTCGAGCCGGATGACGCGGCGCTGCGTCGTGTGCGCATCGACGCGAGCGGTGCGGCGACCTCGTCGTCTGCAGGGAAGGGGTTGCGCCAGCGGCGCTGAAGACGCGACGTTCGGCCGGTTGGTGTTTGCGCGGGTTCGGACCTCTCCCACCGTGGCTCGACATGGCGATCGATCGACGCGACTTCCTCAAGCAGGCGAGTGCGGGAGCAGGGCTCCTCGCACTCGGCGGGTGCGCCTCGGGCGGGATGCGCACCAACTGGCCGGCGGAGGGGAGCTTCGCGATCGGTGCCGGGTCGCCGGATGTGGTGGTCGTCGGGGCCGGATCATTTGGCGCCTGGACCGCGTGGCACCTCCGACAACTGGGTGCCTCGGTGCTCGTGCTCGACGCCTATGGCCCGGCCAACGCGCGGGCCACCTCGGCGGACGAAACGCGTGGCGTGCGCACGAGCTACGGTGACCGTCCGCATGGCGAACAGTGGATGCGGTGGGCGCAGCAGGCGATCCGTCGCTGGCAGGAGTGGGATGACACCGTTGGGCGTGAGCAGGGGACGCGGCTCTTCTTCACGACCGGCGACGTGATTGCGCGCCCCGATTGGGAGAACTTCACGACCACCACGCGCACGCTCTTCCAGAAGAACGGCATTGCACACGAGTCGGTCTCGACGGCCGACGCGCAGCGGCGCTGGCCCGCGATCAACTTCGAGGGGCTCAACGCGATTCTCTACGAACGTGATGCGGGCGTCGTGCGCGCGCGCGCGGCGATCCACAGCGTCATGAGTGCCTATCGCAATGCGGGTGGCCGCTACGCGACGGCCCGCATCGAGCCCCTCGTGAATGCGTCCGGGCGCATCGAGGCGGTCCGCACGACGGACGGCACCGTCGTGCGCGGCGGGATGTTCGTGGTCGCGACCGGCCCGTGGCTGTACAAGACGCTGCCGGATGTGCTGGCGAATCGCATTCGCACCCCGGTCGGCGTGGCGCACTACATCGGAACACCCCCGGGCGATGCACGCTTCACGCATCCGAATCTGCCGAGCTGGAACATCGGTCCGTCGACCGGCTGGCCGGCGCTCGATGAGGACAGCACCGGGTTTCGGTTGCGTATCGGGGGCGGTCCGGTTGGCGACCCGGACACGAGCGAACGGCTCTCGACGCCGCAGCAAAACGAGCGGGCGCGACAACTGCTGGCGCAACGCTTTCCCGCGCTGCGCGACATGCCCATTCTGCGCACACACGCGTGCCACTACGAGGGAACTCCCTCGCGCAACTTCATCATTGATCGGCATCCCGGCACGGAGAACGTCTGGATCGCCGGTGGCGGTAACGCCGAAGCCTTCAAGAGCGGGCCGGTCATCGGGGAATACGTCGCACGACGTGTCTTGGGGAAGTCGGTCGATGAGACGCTCGCGGAGGGCTTCATGATTCCGAAAGATCAGTTCGATCCCACCCCTCCCGCCGCGGCGCCGTTCGACGACGCATAGGCGGCTCACACCGGCGCTCGCTGGTGTGATGTACATCACGCTTCCTGTCTGAGCATCCCGCGCGCGCATCAGGTGCGCTGCGCGTTGGCCATAGGAGTTGGTCGCGCCGCAGTCGTGCGGTACGACCGGTGTTGGTCCGCCCGGTGTCGTTCGGGCAGACCGGTCATCCTGAGGGACCAGGGGGAACGTCATGCCGATCGGAGATCGCGGAGGGCGCGCGTGCATGCGCGGAGTCGGACTCATGCTGCTCACGGTGACTGGTGTGCTGCGTGCACAGCCGGCCACCGGCACCGTCGAGGGGAAGGTGACGGTCGGTGGAAGCACCGCGGCGCTTCCCGGTGCGAGCGTCAGCTTCGCGGGGACGCAGGCCGGCGCCATCACACGCGCCGACGGGTCCTACCGCGTGACACTGCGCCCCGGCACCTACGAGATGCGCGTGCGACTGCTCGGGTACGCGAGCAAGCGTGATACGGTCATCGTGGTGGCCGGCAGAGCGGTGACGAAGAACTTCGTGCTTTCCAAGTCGGCCGCACAGCTCGAGCAGGTGGCGGTCACCGGGTCTCGCGCGGGCGAGCGCACGGTGGTGACGAGTCCGGTACCGGTGGACGTGCTCAACGCCGCCGAGCTGCGCTCGACGGGACGCGTGGAGACGGCGCAGATGATTCAGGCACAGGCGCCGTCGTTCAACTTCCCGCGGCCGGCGGTGGCCGACGGCACCGATCACGTACGCCCGGCGACGTTGCGCGGCCTGGGCCCCGACCAGACGCTGGTGCTCGTCAACGGAAAGCGGCGCTATACGTCCGCGCTGGTGAACAACAATGGAACGATCGGCCGCGGGACCGCCGCGGTGGACATCAACGCGATCCCCGCCTCGATGATCGAACGCATCGAGATCCTGCGTGATGGCGCCGCCGCGCAGTACGGCTCCGACGCGATCGCGGGCGTCATCAACATCATCCTCAAGGGCGCCGGTAACGGCAGCGCCTCGGCGCAGACGGGGCAGTTCAACACCGAGGTCCCCGAGCTCGGTCCGCGCAACGACGGTACGAACTCGACGCTCGCCGCCGATCAGGCGGTCAGCTTCGGCAACAACAGCTTCCTGCACGGCGGCATCGAGTATCGCAATCGGGCGATGACCAATCGCAGCTTCAACGATCCGCGCGTGCAGTTTGCCGCCAACGATCCGCGCGAGTCGAACGCGCGCCGCTTCACGCACTGGTCGGGCGACGCGGCGACGATCGATCTCGTGGGCATGTACAATGCGGGCGTGAACCTCGCGAGCGGCGCGCAGCTCTACTCCTTCGGCTCGTTCGGACGTCGGGACGGCCGGTCCACCGGCTTCTTCCGGCGCCCCACGCAGACGGCGCAGGTGGTGCGTTCGCTCTTCCCCAACGGCTTCCTGCCGAACATCGAGAGCGACATCGACGACATCTCGGCCGCCGCGGGCATCAAGGGCGAGGCCGGCAAGTGGCGCTATGACGTGAGCCAGATCTTTGGCAGCAATGCGTTCACGTTCAACGTCACGAACTCCAACAACGCGTCGATGGGCGACCGGAGTCCGACGGCGTTCGATGCGGGGACGCTTGGCTTCCGCCAGGCGGTGACCAATGCAGACGTGTTCCGCGCGTTCACACCGGGTGGCAAGCCGACGCGTCTGGCGATGGGTGCGGAGGTGCGGTGGGAGAACTATCGCATCGAGCAGGGGGACAGTGCGTCATGGATCGCCGGCGGCGCGCGCGCCACGGACATCAATGGCAACCTCACCACGGCGCTGGCGCTGCCGGGGTCGCAGGTGTTCCCCGGCTTCTCGCCGAAAGATGCGACGAACCAGTCGCGCACGGCGGGCGCAGCGTACGTCGATGTGGAGACGGATCTGTCGCCGAAGTTCCTGCTCGGCGCCGCGGCACGCTTCGAGAACTTCAGCGACTTCGGTTCGCAGGCGACCGGCAAGCTGACCGCGCGCTTTGCACCATCGGAGCGGTTTGCGTTTCGCGGTGGCGTGGCGACCGGGTTCCGTGCGCCATCGTTGCAGCAGAACTTCTTCACGTCGACGGCGACGACGTTCTCCAACGGGATTCCGGTGGACCTGCGCACGTTGCCGGTGGCCAGCAACGAAGCGCGCCTGCTCGGCGCGCGCGAGTTGCGGCCGGAAGAGTCGCTCAATCTGAGCGCTGGCATCACGCTCGCGCCCACGTCGACGATGAGTCTGACGGCCGACTACTACAACATCGCGATCAACGACCGCATCGTGCTCTCGGAGAACTTCCAGGGTGCGGCGATCGCCACGTTCTTCCAGCAGAACGGATTCCCGCAGGTCAACGGCGGTCGCTACTTCACGAATGCGATCGACACGCGCACGTGGGGGATCGACGTGGTCGGCAACTACGGCATCGACCTGCGTTCGCGGGGCTTCCTGCGCTTCACCGCCGGCTACAACCAGAACAAGACGCGCGTTGCGCGCGTGGTGATCAACACGCCACCGCAGTTGGCCGCCTTCAGCGAAGTGCTCTTTGGCACCGCCGAGCGTGGGCGCATCGAGGTCGGGCAGCCGCGGAACAACCTGATTCTCTCGGCGATGTACGACTGGAAGCGCCTGTTCCTGAACGCGCGCGCGCAGCGCTTTGGGCAGGTGACGTTCATTGCCGCGCGTGCGGCCGCGGGGGCGCGGCAGGTGCCGGATCAGACGTTTTCGCCCAAGTGGATCACCGACGTGAGCGCGGGCTACAAGTTCTTCAATCGTGCGCAGATCTCGATCGGGGCGGACAACCTGTTCGACATCTATCCCGATACGTGGAACGATCGTGGTGATGTCGCGACCGGGTACGGCGGACAGGGGACGTTCGGGATCTTCCGGTTCCCGGGGTTGTCGCCGTTCGGGTTCAACGGGCGGTACTTGTATGCGCGGATGCAGTACTCGTTGTAGCGGGGCCGTCGTGTCCTGAGCGAGGGTGCGGCGCGCCCGAGTCGAAGGACCTCCGTGCGGGCGCTGTCATCCTGAGCGAGGGTGCGGAGCACCCGAGTCGAAGGACCTCCGCGCCGTTCGCCGCGGGTTGTACACTGCGAGCACTGCCCGGAACGCGCACTACGTGCGCGTCCGGCGGTGTTTCGACTTCGCGCTCGCTACGCGCGCGCTTCGTTCAACACACGACGGCTGCTTGCACTTCCGTCGTGTCCTGAGCGAGGGTGCGGAGCGCCCGAGTCGAAGGACCTCCGCGCCATTCGCCGCGGGTTGTACACTGCGACCACTGCCCGGAACGCGCACTACGTGCGCGTCCGGCGGTGTTTCGACTTCGCGCTCGCTACGCGAGCGCTTCGCTCAACACACGACGGCTGCTTGCACTTCCGTCGTGTCCTGAGCGAGGGTGCGGAGCACCCGAGTCGAAGGACCTCCGCGCCATTCGCCGCCGGTCGTACACTGCGACCACTGCCCGGAACGCGCACTACGTGCGCGTCCGGCGGTGTTTCGACTTCGCGCTCGCTACGCGAGCGCTTCGCTCAACACACGGCGGAGGCGTCGCTCAACACACGGCGGAGGCGTTACTCAACACACGGCGGAGGCGTCGCTCAGCACACGGCGGGTACGCCGCTCAGCACACGGCGGCGGGTCCGCTCACACCGTGCAGCGCGTCACCGCGTCGCGCAACGCCGCCTCCCACGGACCCGTCGGCACGAACTCGTGTGCCACGAAGCCCGAGAACCCACGCGATGCCAACGCACGCATGATCGCCGGATACTGCAGCTCCTGCTGCTCGCCGATCTCGTGGCGCCCGGGCACACCCGCCGTGTGCACATGCCCGATGTACGACGCATGCGTCTCCATCGTGCGGATCACGTCGCCCTCCATGATCTGCATGTGGTACACGTCGTAGAGCAGCTTCACGCGCGGTGACCCCGTTCCCTGCGCGATCGCGACACCCAGCGCCGTGGTGTCCACCGAAAAGTCGCGATGATCCACGCGGCTGTTGAGCATCTCGAGGTGAATCGTGACCCGCCGCTCCTCGGCGAGTGGCGTGATGCGCCGCAGTGCTTCGACGGTGGTGTCCACGATCTCCGCATCCGTCTTGCCGCGTCGATTGCCGGGCATCGCGATGACATTCGGCCAGCCAAACCGGGCCGCACCCTCGATTGCCCGCTCGAGTTCGCGCAGCACCACGGCATGATGCGCGCGGTCGTTGAGCCCGTTGGTGAGGAAATCACTGCGTGTCGTCGGCGTCACCATCGAGACCACGAGCCCGGCGTCACGCACGATCGGCCACTCCTCTTCCGTGACGAGATCAACGGCCTCGAGCCCCATCGCGCGCACCGAGCGTGCGAACTCGGGGAACGGCACGCGTGAGAAGGGCCAGCGGCAGACGGACTGGCGGAGTCGGCCGGGGGCGCTCGGGGCACTCATGGCCGCCGCGGGCGCCAGCATCGATGCGCCGGCGACGGTAGCGGCGGATGCCAGCCAGTCGCGGCGGGACAGCGCGAGGTCATGCATCGGAACGGGTGGAAGGAGACTGTGGCGAAGCTGCAGCGCCGCCCACGGGTGCGCAAATCGTTGGGCGGGCGTCGGGTGTGACGCCGAGTCGCTCTACCGGGCAGTTTCAGCCAAGTGCCATGGTGCGGCGCCTGCTCGCCGATGTGGGCGGCAGCGCAGGGATTGTGCCTTGCAGGAGTTGCCCATGCGGTGGACGGTGTGTGGTGTGATCGCGTCGGTCGCTTTGCTGGCGGCGTGCGCTGGCGAGAGCCCGGCAACCGTTGAGACGCGGACTCGCTTTCGCCTCGACCCGGCGGCGCTCGACTTGTTCGTGGGGCAGGACTCCGCGCTGCGTGCGCTATCAACGATGCCCGGCGCGGCGTCAACGTTTCCGATCTTGTGGCGCAGTGCCGACCCGTCGATCGCGACAGTCAGCGCGGATGGTCGGGTGCGCGCCGTGGCACCAGGTGTGACGCAGGTTATGGCGGCTTCACGCACTGATACGTCCGTCGCGCAGGTGCGCGTGCTCGCCGCCCCGTGTGTACTTCTGCTGGTGTTCTCCCCGGCACAGGTATCCATTGCGCCTGGGCAGCGCCTCGACGTGCCGGTGACGATGCAGACGTGCGGCATACGGACTGCCACCGGATGGCGGTTCACGTCTCGAGATACGACCATCTTTCGCGTGGTCGCGACGCGCGACTCTGTCGCGACGATCGAAGGCGTCCGCGCCGGGCAGGCGCCCCTCGCCGCCGAGCGCACGGACGCGCAGGGGCAGCTCACGGCGCTGCTGTTGGTCACCGTGCGCTGAGCCGCGCAGGCGCGGCCCGCGTGGTGCATCTTTCCGTGTATGCCGACTGCCACGCGATCGACTCGGTGGATCCGCCGCCTGCTCGGGCCGATGACGTCGAGCATGGTAGTCCTCGTCAGCTCGTGCGGTGACCCCTCCACAGGAGTAAACGGCGGGCTGCAGCTGTCCTTCGACTCGCCGACCGTGTCGGTCGCAGCCGGGGGGCCGCCCCTGACCGTGCAGGTGTCGGTGGCACGAGGCTCCGGCACGGCACCCGTCGAGCTCACCGTCAGCGCCATCCCGCCCGGCGTGACGGCGGTCATCACGCCGCGCACGCTCGAAGGGGCGATCGATCAGGCACAGTTGACGATCACGGCGTTGCCGACAGCGATACCCGGCAATACGACGCTGACCGTCATTGGCACATCGAATCGGCTGACGGTTGCCGCCACGTTGCCGCTGACCGTCACCGCACGTGCGGACTTTGCGTTGTCGGCCGACTCGGCGCGGTTGACGGTGCCGGTGTTCGCCAGTGCGCAGTCGGTGCTTCGCGTGACGCGGCAGAACGGATTCGCGGCGCCGGTGGCGCTCAGCGCAGTGGCGCCGCCGGGCGTGACGGTGCGACTGTCGGCCGACACGCTGCGCGACGCGGTGGCCACGACGACGCTGACCGTCTCGACCGCATCCACGATTGCACCTGGCACCTACACCGTGCAGCTCGTGGCGCGTGGGGCCGGTGTGGATGACAAGACGCTGAGCATACCGCTGATCGTGCCTCCGCTCGCGGGAGCTCTCACGCTCCGGGTGACACCCACGTCGCTCATCGTGCAGCGCGGGCGGAGCGCCGTCGTGCGGCTCGCGGTGCAGCGCGCGGCGCCCTTTGCGGGACCGGTGACGATCGCGGTGGATGATTCCACCGATCGTCGCGTGCAGTTCACGCCGGCCGTGATCGCTCCAGGCGACTCGACGGCGACGGTCGAGGTCCGTGTTGCCACGGATGCGCTGCTCGGTGCGGCCACGCGCACACTTCGCGCGCTCGGTGTGGGTGCAGCGCCGGGCAGTGCGCCGCTCTCGCTCACCGTCATTGCGGCCGAGTCGGGCATACTCCCGATCTTCAACAATCTCGAGCCGGTTCGTGTGGCGGCGGGTACAGCGATCCGCGTGCCGGTGGTGTTTCAACGTCCGTTGCAAAACGGATCCGGACCGCTGACGCTGTCGGCTCTGATCAACGCCGGGAGCGGGATCGTCATCCGCTTCGTACCGTCGGTGATCACGGGCGATTCGACCACCGCCGAGATCAGCGTGCCCGCGGCGACCACGCCGGCGACGTACGCTGCCGCGTTTCGCGTGAATGTCGGCGGGTTCGTGGACGCGCAGCCCAGCGTACCGATCGTGGTGCTGCCGCGCACTGGGCGCAGCGCGGAGATCCGCTTTTGCGATCCGCAGAACTTCCCGTCGTTCTTTGCCGTGCAGGACAGCGGCGCACCGTGGCGCCCGATACAGCGGACGGGAGGCAGCTACGTGTTCGATGTGACGAGCGATCGCGTGGGGGTGGTGCTGGTGCGGCGTGCGTCGGCCACCTCGACGAACACCTTCGTGCGTGCGCGGTTCGTCACGCGTGCGGAGCTCGCCGATCTCGCGAACGTCGAGTGCGAGACGCTCTTCAGTGGCAACCGTCGGCTCACGGTGTCGATCTCGGGGATCTCGGCGCTCGAGGGAGGGCTCATCAGCTTCGCGCCGGGCTTCGACGAGACGCGGACGTTCTACAGCACGGCATTTGCGCCACCCGGACCGTTGACGGTGCGGCTGTCACGCTTCGGCGAGGACGCGAGCGGTCGGTTGCTGCGTGATGTCATTGTTCGGCGCGGATTGAGCGAGTTGCAGACGAATCCCATGGCGCCGGTGGCCTTCGGATCGGCAGAGGCGATCGCCGCGCAGGCCATGGTGGCAACGGCGACGAATCTGGCGACGGACTCGGTGTACTGGACGAGCGGATTGCATGCGCCGGGCGTGACGCGCTTTCTGCCCGGTACGTTTGCGGGGTTGTACTACGTCGGTCCGGGGCGTGCGTCACGGGATACGCGACACTTCGCGATCGGCAGTGCAGCGATGCCGGACGATGAGTTGCAGGACGTCACGGCAACGGCCTACGCCGGACCGGGAGCGCAGCTGTTCCGTCACTCCTCGATCATCTTCCGCGAGCCGGGCGATCGCACGGTGACGTTTGCGGCGGTTGCGCCGCCCTTTGCGTGGTCGTTGGTGGGTGATGCCGACGCGCTCCGGCCGCGTGCGACGGGACAGTTGCCCGGGGTGGAGCAGGGTGCAGTGGGGGCTGCGATTCGTCAGCCGGTGACGACGCTGAGTGCAATCATCTTCGATCTCACGGTCTCGCGCGCGTGGATGACGCGCGCGGGGTTCGAGGTCGAGTTTCCCGATCTGCGCGGGATTCCGGGATGGGATCCGGTGTGGGCACTGCGACGCGGTGTGGCGGCGAGCACGTTCGAGGATGCGTACACGACGAGTGCAGCGACACTGTGGGCGCCGTTGCAGGATGGGGCGCGGTACGCACGGAACAGTCGCGTGCAGAACATCGTGCCGTAAGGTTGTCGTTCCCTGAGCGAGCCGCGGAGCTGACTGTCGTACCCTGAGCGAGCCGCGGAGCTGACTGTCGTTCCCTGAGCGAGCCGCGGAGCTACCTGTCGTTCCCTGAGCGAGCCGCGGAGCGGCGAGTCGAAGGGCCGCCCGACGGCGGCGC
>JALOPS010000183.1 GCA_025453745.1 Gemmatimonadaceae bacterium | reverse complement strand
GGTCTCGCCGGCGCTCGAGCAGATCGCCCGTTACATCGTCGAACGGCAGTCCTGACCCGACGCAGTCGTCCCATTCACTTCGTCGCTCCGACCATGGCACTTCTCGAACGCATCCAGTCCCCGGCCGACCTGCGCACGCTGACGCGGGCCGAGCTGCGCACGCTCGCCGACGAAATGCGCGCGCGGCTCATCGACGTGTGCGCGCGCACCGGTGGGCACATCGGCGCGGGGCTCGGCGTCGTCGAGCTGACGATCGCGTTGCACTACGCGCTCGAGACGCCGCGCGACCTGCTCGTCTGGGACGTGGGGCATCAGGGGTATCCGCACAAGCTGCTCACCGGGCGCAATGGCCGCATGGAAACGCTGCGGCAGGAAGGAGGACTCAGCGGATTCCTCAAGCGCACGGAGAGCGAGTACGACACGTTCGGCGCGGGCCATGCGGCCACGTCGATCTCCGCGGCGATCGGCATGGCGGCGGGGCGCGACCTCAAGGGTGACGACTACAAGGTCGCCGCCATTCTCGGCGACGGCTCGCTGGGCTCCGGACTGGCCTACGAGGGGCTCAACAACGCCGGACACTCCGATCGCGACATCATCGTCATCCTCAACGACAACGAGATGTCGATCGCGCCGAACGTCGGTGCGATGCACAAGTATCTGCTCAGCGTGCAGCGCAATCCGCTCTACAATCGCGTCCGCTCGCGCATCGGCGAGTTCATCGATCAGCAGCAGTCGGGGCCACTCGCGGGCATGAGTACGCTCGTGCGCAAGTGGGAGGAGAGCATGAAGACCTTCCTCACCCCGGGCGTGCTCTTCGAGGAGATGGGGTTCCGCTACTTCGGGCCCATCGACGGGCACGACATCGATGCGCTGCTCGACACGCTCACGACCGTGCGCGAGCTCAAGACGCCGCGACTCGTGCACATCATCACGCAGAAGGGGAAGGGCTTTCCCGCCGGCGAGCACGTGGAGAAGTGGCACGCGCTGCCCGCCGGGCACGACCCGTCGACCGGCAAGCAGCTCAAGAGTTCGACGGCCAACGCGGCGTACACGGCGGTGATCGGTCGCGGCCTCGTCGAGCTCGGCGAAGAGCGCGCGGATCTCGCGGTCATCACCGCGGCGATGCCGAGCGGCACGGGCACCGGCGCATTCGGCAAGGCCTATCCCGATCGCTACTTCGACGTGGGGATCGCCGAGGGGCACGCGGTGACGTTCGCCGCCGGCATGGCGACGCGCGGCATCCGTCCCGTGGCCACCATCTACTCGACGTTCCTGCAGCGCGGCTTCGACAACATCGTGCACGACGTCGCGATCCAGTCGCTGCCGGTCGTCTTTGCAATGGATCGTGCGGGGCTGGTGGGTGAAGACGGCGAGACGCACATGGGGCTCTACGACATCGCGTACATGCTCGCGATTCCCAACATGGTCGTCACCGCACCCAAGGACTCCACGGAGATGCTCGCGCTCCTGCGTACGGGCGTGGAGTACACCGCCGGACCGTTCTGCTTCCGCTATCCGCGCGACGCATCGCCCGACATGGCGCCGGCGATGAAGGAGATCGCCGCCGTTCCGCACGCCACCTGGGAGGTGTTGCGACAGGGCGAATCGGTGGCGCTGCTGGCCGTGGGCACGATGGTTGGCCAGGCGACGACGGCCGCGGAGCAGCTGCACGCCGAGGGCATCGACGTGACGGTGGTCAACTGCCGATATCTCAAGCCGTACGATGCCGTGACGCTCGAAGCGATTCTCGCGCGCCACAGCCAGGTGCTCACGATCGAGGAGGGCACCGTCGTCAACGGGTTCGGCGCGTTCATGAGTGCGACGATCCAGCACCTCGCGCCGCAGGTCCGCGTGTCGGTGCTGGGTGTGCCGGATCGTATCGTGTACGCGGCGCCGCGCGCCAAGCAGCTCGCCGCGTGCGGACTCGATGCAGCGGGGATTGCAGCGCGGGTGCGTGCGCTGCACGCATCCGAAGCGATGGCCGGCTGACCCACGCTTGATGCGCATCGGCGTTGTCGGGCATCGCGGGTACATCGGCCTGCCCGGCATCCTTGGCACGCTCCTCGACGTCGCCCCGACGTTGGGCTTCTCGCTCGCCTTCGAGGAGGAGCTCTACGAGATCGCCGAAGAGGGCGATCGTCTCGAGCACGCCGCCGATGTGGACGCCATGCTCACCTTGGGCGGCGACGGGACACTCTTGCGCGGCGCCCGATTTCTCGATGGACGCGATGTGCCGATCCTGGGTGTCAACCTCGGTCGCCTCGGCTTCCTGACGAGCTGCGGCGTCGATGAGTTCGAAGGGGCGCTGCATCGCTTCGCACGGGGTGAGTACATCGCCGAGGCGCGCATGGGATTGTCGTCGGTGGCCATGCACGATGCCACACCGATGGGACCGCGATGGCTCGCGCTCAACGACGTCGTGCTCTCGAAGGGTGGCTTTGCCCGCGTGGTGCGCTTCCACGTCATGGTCGATGATGAGCCGATCGGACCATACGCGGCCGACGGCGTGATCGTCTCGACGCCGACCGGGTCCACGGGGTACAGCCTGAGTGCTGGCGGGCCCGTGGTGGTGCCCACCGTCGAGTCGATCGTGATCACCCCCGTCTCGCCGCACACGCTCGCCATGCGGCCACTGGTGTTGCCGCCGACGGCCGTCGTGCGCGTATCGGCCGACGATGGGCCGGAGCAACTGCTCGTGACGATCGATGGACAGGTCGGTGCCCGGCTCTCCGGCAGTGAGGCGCTCGTCGTGCGGCGCGCGCCAAGTGCGGTGCGCATCGTGCAATTTCCCGGGACGACTTTCTTCACGCGTCTGCGCCGGAAGCTCGGCTGGGGCGGCCTCTCCGAGCGCGACGAACCGACGCGGAGCTGAGGGCGCTCGTGCTCGTCGAGCTCCGCATTCGAAACCTCGCCGTGTTCGAAGACGCCGCGCTCGCGCCGGCGACGGGCATGACGGTGCTCACCGGCGAGACGGGGGCAGGGAAGTCGCTCGTGGTCGGCGCCGTGTTGCTGCTGCTCGGTGAACGCGGCGGGAGCGATCGTGTGCGGTCGGGCGCCGAGCGCGCGAGCGTCGAGGGGAGGTTCGACATGCACGACGCCGCGGAGTGGAGCGAATGGCTCGATGCGCGGGGAATCGCGCATGAGCTGCCGCACGATCGCACGCTGATTCTGCGGCGTGAGGTGGCGGTGGGAGGGCGGTCTCGCGCGTGGATCAACGGGAGTGCCGTCACCACGGCGGTGCTCGGCGAGGCCGGGCAACGGCTGGTGACCGTGTATGGCCAGCACGAGGCACAGGCCTTGGCAGACGAACGGAGACAGCGCGATGCGCTGGACGCCTTCGGCGATGCGCGTACGTTGGCGGCCGAGGTCCGGACTGCGTATCACGTGTGGCGCGACGCGGTGGAGCACATGCAGGCGCTCGAACGAGCGCAGGCCGATGCGGCCCGTCGCGCCGACTATCTGCGCTTCGTCGCGCGCGAGATCGACGAGGCCCGACTCGTCGAAGGGGAGCCGGAGCGGCTCGAGGAAGAGCTGCGCCGTCTCTCGCACGCCGAGGAGTTGCGATCGCTGGCGTCGGAGGCGATGGCGCGGCTGGACGGCGACGATGACGGCAGCGTGCATCACATGCTCGCCCTCGTTCGACGCGGCTTGCATCAGCTCACGCGCATCGATGCGACGGCCGCGCGCTTCGAGGGGCTGCTCGATCAGGCCGAGACACCGCTCGCCGAGCTCGAACGCGAACTGAGCGCCTACGCAGAGGCGATCGACCTCGATCCCGAGCGCTTGCACGCGGTGGAAGCGCGACGCGACGTCGTGCAGGGCGTGTTGCGCAAGCATGGTCCGAGCGTGGCAGAGGCGCTGCGTGTGCGCGATGAGGCGCGATCGACGCTCGCACTCGTGGACGAGGGCGATACGGCACGACGGGCAGCCGCCGATGCCGCGCACGTCGCACACGATCGCCTGCGCACACAGAGTGCGCTGCTCACTGCGGCGCGATCACGCGCCGGAGAGCGGCTCGCGCGAGACGTCACGGCGCTGCTGCCGGAGCTTGGCATTCCCGATGGCGTGTTGCAGGTGCACCTCGTACCACTCGATGCGCAGAGTGCCGACGGGGCCGAGCGCATTGAATGGCGCGTGCAGCTCAACGCCGGCGACGTGCCACGCCCGCTGGGGCGCGTCGCGTCGGGTGGGGAACTTGCGCGCGTGATGCTCGCCGTCGCGACGGTGCTGGCACAAGTGAACGCCGTGCCGACGATCGTGTTCGACGAGATCGACGCTGGCATCGGGGGGGCGATCGCGGTGCACGTGGGCGCGGCCATGCAGAGATTGGCCGCGCATCGGCAGGTGCTGGCCGTTACGCATCTGGCGCAGATCGCCGCGTGCGCGGACACACACGGCGTCGTGACGAAGTCTTCCGATGGACAGCGTACCACGGCGGCGCTGCACGTGGTCATCGCCGACGATCGCATCGGTGAACTGGCGCGCATGCTCGGCGGCGACGCCACACGCACCGTTGCGCGCGAGCACGCGGCGCTGTTGCTCGCCAACGCGACAACGCGTGAGCCCGACGTGGCAACCCCGGCGCACGCCGCGGCGCGGTCCCCCAAGGGAGCCCCGCGCCGCACCCGGGGCTGACCGCAAACCATTCGCGCGACCGGTTTGTCGGAGAGGCGTCCTGTACGCCCCTCGACCGTTCCGCCCTTTCTGCCATGCCTCGTTGCTCGGTCGCGTTGGGGCTGTCGCACTGCCGCGCTACGCGCCTCGTGTGCCTGCGCAGTCGGCTGCCCGCTACCGCCGCGCGTACCCCGGATACCAGCGCACCTCGAAGCGGTCGAACGCAAACGCCGAGAAGCGCCCGCTGCCGGTCAGTGGTTCGCTGTGTTCGTACAGCAATTCCACGGCGTGCTTGCTGCGGCCGCGCGCGAACGGCGCAAGCGTGGAATACGTGATGCCGATGCTCAGCCGCTGCTCCTGTTGCGCCGTGCCGGCGACCAGGCCGTCGGTGGAGCGCGGACCCGACGGAAGCGACACGTTTGGCGATGGCGTGGTGGGCAGCACCGCGTAGCGATCCGCCGCACGGGTCCGCCAGGTCCACACCGCCGAGAGGCCGAGCGCATTGGTCAGCGCCGCGCGCGGGGCAATCTCCACGTCGATGGAGCGGCCGAGTGTGCGCTGCGCGGCCACCGTGCTGGCCACGGGTGCGAAGAACGGATCGAGACTCGTCGGCAGTCGGGTCAGGACGATGTCTTCTTGCGGCAGCATGGCGCGCGCCGTGGCACTGAGCCAGGTGCGCGAGGAGAAAATGATGTCGGTGGAGGAGCGCAGCAGCAGCGCACTCGCGCCCGCGCCGATCGGGACATCGAAGGGATCGCTCGGCCGATCGGCGGCGGCGCTGCCGAAGCGCCAGCCGCCTTCGAGCAACGAACGGATCGCGAAGCGTCGCGGACCGTCGAATCGGGCGAGCGGTGCCTTGTTGCCCTGCGTGATGCGGTCGATGACGAGCCAACTCGCCGTGACATCGACATCGCCCATCCCGTAACGACGCACGGGACGCAACGAGTCGGCGACGACACCAAACGCGGTGTCCTGCCACAGGCGCTGCACGGCGCCGGTACCGTAGCGCGTGCGTGCGAAGCTGACCGACGCCGCCGTCAACGTATCGGCCGACACACCGTAGCGTCCGAAGTCCTTGCCCAGTCCGCGCAGCCGTGCCCCAATGAGCCGATCGGCGGTGCTCCCGGCGATGGGCACGACCGCACCCCCAGTGCCCGCCGCTTCGCCATAGAGCGCACGCAGGTCGGCGCCCATCGTTGCGGTGGCAGCCAGGATTGCCTCGACCTGCGCGCGTTCGGCGAGAATCACGCTGCACGCGTCGAACGCCGCGGCATTGTCGAGACAAGCCGTCAGCCGATCGCGCAATGCGCTGCGCGCGGTGCCCAGGTTCCGTGTGAGGGCGCGTGTATTGGCCGTGGCTGCGGCCGAGAACCCGGTGATGCGCGCCGGATTGGGGCCGAACGCACCCGTCGCGCCGGTGGGATTGAGCACCAGGTCGGGGAGTGCGCGCGTTTCGACGTACGGCACGAACACGCCGATCGCGAGCCGACGCGTGAGGCCAATCTCGAGTGCCAGGGGAAGTCGTACCGCGCGCTCGGTCAATGACGCGGAGAGCTGCCCCACCGAGAGCGAGAGGTCGTTGAGACCTGTCAGACGCCGCGCCGCCGCTTCCGCCGCAGCCAGGGAGGGGAGCGCCCTCGCGCCGAGCGAATCCCGCGCGAGCAGGGCACCCAGTGGTACGCGCCCGTTGGCGGTGACGTCATCGATGCGCTCGGCGGCCTGGTCCCATCGTCCGCCGATCCGCACCCGCCAGCTCCCCTTGGGGAGCTGGATCGCGTCGTCACCGTGGCCCGCGATGCGCTGTGCATACGCCGGCCCGGCCGCACAGGCGAGCAGCCACACGCTGCGTCGCAGGCCGCTCAGGCGACGGCGACGCGCGGCGGGGTGCGGCGACGGCGCCGGGAGCGGGAGACGTGAGTCGATCAGCAGCAAGCCATGCTACATTAGTCCGGCTGGTACACCCGGTCAACGAATCGACAACCCGCACGCATGCACACGCACCCCGTACACGCTCCGCTCCCACGAGTGCCATGGCAGTGGACGGGGAATCACTGGATCGCCCTGCCGTGCATCCATCCGGCGGACGCCTCCGTGCATGCCATCGGCATGCTGCATCGCGGCGCACGCGCGGCCATCGAGTTTGCCGGGTCGACGGACTTCGTCGACGGCGGGGGAAGCCCGCTGGCGCGTCCGATGCTCACGATCGACGGGGTCGCCGCACCACTCGCCGAGGACGGTCTGGCCTGGGAGCGCGCCGTCGGATGGCTGCCGACGTTCACCGCCACCGTGCAGGGGATCACGGTGCGCGGCACCATCTTTGCGCCCTTCGGACGCGATGCCGACCTGGCGGGTGCCGTCTATGCGCTGTCGATCGAGAACCGGTCCACCACGCGGCGTGCCGTCGGCATCGCGCTGGAAGGGATGCTCGGTGCGCGACAGCTTCGCGTGCGCTCGGCACGTCCGTTCGACGACGTGCACCGCGTGGCGATCGTCGGCGAGGGCGATGATGCCAGTGTCATCATGGAAGGATCCGCGCTTCCGGGGCTCGTGGCGTTGGCCATCGGGGCCGACGAGGGCGCGACGCTGTGGGCCGACGCACGCGAGGGGCGGTATCGTGTGAGTCGCGAGCTCGAGGTCGCGGCGGGACGCAGCGTGCAGGTGGCGTTCTTTCTCGCGGCCGGTCCCGAGCGCGACGGCGCGCGTGCAACACTTGGAGTCATGCGGCGACGCGGGTGGCGTGAACTGCTCGGCTTCACGCGCGACGCCTTGCAGTCGCTGGAGCAGGTCACCGGGCACGAGTCGGTCGATCGTGTGGTGAACCGCAATCTCCTCTTCGCGTACTTCTTTGCCGTCGGTCGTGCGATCGACGACGCGCAGTACTACATGGTTCGCACGCGCGCGCCGTGGCACCCCGAGGGCGTGACGATCCGCGACTGGCAGGCGCTCATGTGGATCCTGCCGGCGGTGCAACTGGCCGATGCCGGGCTCGCGCGCGAGCTGTTGCTCCGCGCCTGCGAGCTGCACGGGTACGCGCCGGGGCAGGGGACACGCTATTTCGACGGCACGCTCTTCGCAGCCGGCTTCAGCGTCGAAGGCGCGGCCGCCTATGCGATCGCCACCGATCGCTACATCCGCGACACCGGCGACGAACAGATCGTCGAAGATCCCATTCTCGCCGACACGCTCTACATGGCGGCGGATGATCTCAAGGCGCGGCGCGACGAACGCGTCGCACTCTACGGCACCGAGCTCCTCGCCTCCGGTGTCCGCGCCACGTTGCCGTTCACCCTGCACGGCAATGCCGTCGTCGCGCTGGCGCTCGACGCCATGCGACGCACGCTGGACGAGGAGACCGCGAAGGGCGTGGAAGATCCCGCGGCGGTGCGTGCGGCGATGCAGAAGCACTTCAGCGACAACGCCGGCGGCAAGGGGGAGCTGGTCGCTGCCGTCGATCTGGCCGGACGGATGATGCGCGACGATGATGCCGTGGGATCCGTCCTCTGGCTGCCATTCTTCGAGGCGCTCGACCGCTCGGATTCGCGCTACCGTCGCACCGTGCGCGCGCTCCCGCCGTTCGACGGCGCGCTCGCGCGGTGGTGCGGCGGGCTCGTCGGCCCGGATGCGGCGCCGCTGCTCGATCAGATGCGCCGGTGGCCGCTCGATCAGGGGGTCGCCGCAGGCGCGGTCGACGCCGAGGGGCGTGCGATCGGCGATGGCGCCGATGCGGCACTGGCCGGGTTGCTCGCGTACTGCGCGTGGTTCGCGGTGCACGGATTGGGTGTGTCGCCGACGTGATGTACGCCGGACCTTCGCCTTGTCGCCGCTTTGCGCACCGTTAGGTT
>JALOPS010000182.1 GCA_025453745.1 Gemmatimonadaceae bacterium | reverse complement strand
GCGTCAGCGCACGGGTGGCGTGATCTTCGATCTGCAGACGCCGCAGTGGCCGGGGTTGCAGATCGGAGTGGGTGGGTACTACGGGCTCGACCCGGACTTCTTCGAGACGGCCACGGCGTATCGGCGCGATCTCAACATGACGATCGATTGGCGTCCGCGCGCGCAGTTGCGCATCGAGCCGCGGGTGACGTTCAACCGGTTCTATCGCTACCGCGACGGGACAATCGTCAACGGCGGCACCATTCCGCGGCTCAAGCTCGAGTACCAGGCCAATCGCTGGGTGTTCTTCCGCTACATCGGGCAGTACGACGCGCGGCAGCGCGATGCGCTGCGGGATCCGCGGACAGATGCGCCGTTGTTGACGCGTACTGCCGGCGGGCGGTTCGTGCCCGTGGCGCGCCGGCGGAGCAACGACTTCCGCAATGATCTCCTGTTCAGCTATCAGCCCAATCCGGGGACGGTGGTGTTTCTCGGCTACGGGGCGAGCCTGGTGGATGAGGAGGCGTTTCGGCTGCGAGATGTGCGGCGGGCGAGTGATGGATTTTTCGTCAAGGCGAGCTATCTGTATCGGCTGTAGGCGTACGCGTTCAGGGTGAGAGGCGCGCGATTGTCCAACGTGACGTGTCGTTGGCGTACCTCACCCGATCATGCAACCGACTCTCCCGCCCCTGCCAGAACTCGATCTCCTCCGGCACCACGCGATACCCACCCCACACCGCCGGCAACGGCGGTCCCTCGTGCGGATACTGCGCCTCCACCTGCGCAAAGATTCGCTCCAGCTCCGCGCGTGACGCGATCTCTCGACTCTGCGCACTTGCCACCGCACCCAGCCGACTCCTGAGCGGGCGCGAATCCCAATACGCGCGCGACGTCTCGCGATCGACCATCTCCACACGCCCTGCAATCCGTACCTGCCGCTCGAGCTCCCCCCACCAGAAGCACAGCGCCGCACGCGCATTGGCCGCGAGCTCGCGCCCCTTCCGACTCTCGTAGTTCGTATAGAACACGAAGCCGGTCGCATCCACCTCCTTGAGCAGCACGATGCGCGCCGACGGACGCCTCTCGGCGTCCGCCGTCGCCAGCGTCATTGCGTTGGGCTCGAGCACGTCGGCCGCACGCGCCTCGTCGAACCAGCGCCGGAACTGCACGAACGGGTCGGGATCCACGTCGTGCTCGTCGAGCGCGGCGAGGCGGTATTCCTTGCGAAGATCGGCGATGGTCATGCGTCAGGTCGGGAAAGGATCGTCCGTGTCGGTACGCAGCAGCTCGAGATACGACGTGTACGCGAAGAGGCGGTCGCGACGCCGTCCGGTAATCTCGGCGACCAGCCCTGCATTGCCCAGCTTGTCGAGCGCGCGTGTGGCCGCGGGAATGCTCATGTCGAGCGCGCGGGCCATGCTCGCGACCGAGTGCACCGGACGTCCCTGCAGCGCACGATAGGCCTGTACGGTCGACTCGCCGCCGCGCGGAATCTGCGCGACACGCACCCGGTCGATCGCGAACCGTTCGAGAATGCGTTCGGCGCGTTGCACCGCGTCGGTGGCGGTCTCCTCGACACCGTCGACGAAGAAGCGGAGCCACCGCTCCCAGTCGCCCTCCTCGCGGACTGCGGTCAGCAGCTCGTAGTACAAACTCCGGTGGCGCTTGAAATAGAGGCTCAAGTACAGCAACGGCTCGCGGAGCAGCCCGTCCGCACAGAGCGACACCACGATCAGCAGCCGCCCCACGCGACCGTTGCCGTCGAGAAACGGGTGGATCGTCTCGAACTGCACATGTGCGAGCGCCGCCTTGATGAGCGGCGGTACACGGTCGGCCGGCTCGTGCAGCCACCGTTCGAGCGCGTCAAGACACGGGGAAAGCTCCGCCGGCGGAGGCGGGACAAAGCGCGCCGTGCCAGGACGCGCGCCCCCGATCCAGTTCTGCGTTCGTCGGAACTCACCGGGCTGCTTGCTCGCGCCACGCCCGCTCGCGAGCACGAGTGCGTGCATCTCGCGAATCAATCGCAGCGAGAGCGGGAACCCCTCGCGCAGTCGCGCCATGCCGTGCGCCGTCGCCGCGACATAGTTCGAGACCTCGAGCACATCATCAGAGGGGTCATCCGCCCCGTCGGCTTCGAAGACGAGCAGGTCCGAGAGGCTCGACTGGGTGCCCTCGATCTGGGAGGAGAGCACCGCTTCCCGACGGACATAGCTGTCGAGGAAGAGCCGCGGGTCTACCAGCAGACTCGTCAACGCGTCGAGCCGGCCGAGCATCACGTGCGCCCGGTCGAGTCGGTGCCTGAGCGCGCCGTCGATGTCGACGGGGGGTGTCGGCGGGAGAGGGTTGGGCACGAACGCCCGAACGGCTTCGTTGCCCACGGCGGTCGTCAGGACGAAGCGACCGGTGGATCGGGGTGTGGAGAGCGGGCGTGGCACGATTCGTTAGCGTTGTGCTGCGTTGATAACGATTATCGAAATTATCGTTATTAATGTGAGCGGCGAGCAGAGCTTTTTTTTCATCCGCCACGTTTTGGGCACATCCTTTCTTCGCACTTTCCCCACTTCGGGATTTCCTGTGCACCCGTTAATAGCGAATAAAGTCCCAAACGATAATAATGCCAGTCGCAATTGACGTCTTCTCCGACATCGCCTGCCCGTGGTGTTGGATCGGCGAGCGTCGGCTCCGTGCCGCGCTCGACACCCTCCCGCGCACCCCGCCCGCGCTCCGGTGGCGCCCGTTCCAGCTCCAGCCCACCCTCCCGCGGCCATCCATCCCGTGGGCGGAGTTCGCCGAGTCCAAGTTCGGCGGACTCGCCGCCGCGCAGCCGATGTTCGACCGCCTCACTCGGCTCGGCGACGAGGTCGGCGTCCCGTTCCGCTTCGACCGCATGCAGGTCGCCCCCAACACCGCCGACGCGCACCGCCTCATCCTCTTGGCCGAGGAGCATGGCCAGAGCTGGGCGGCCGCCGAAGCGCTCTTTCGCGCGCACTTCACCGACGGGCGCGACGTCGCCGATCACGCGACGCTGCGTGACGTGGCCAGCGCCATCGCGTTGCCGCCCGCAGACGTCGACGCGCTGCTGGCCGGTCACGAGCTCGCCGACGACGTGCGCGACAGTCAGCGCGAGGCCGCGCGCCTTGGCATCACCGGTGTCCCGTTCTTCGTGCTCGACGGGCGGCTCGGCGTCTCGGGCGCACAACCGCCAACCGTCTTTCTGAATGCCATCGCGCAACTCGCGGAGACGCCCGCCGCGTAGCGCGGTGGTGCGCACGTGGCACGTGTCGAGCGATCACGAACGCAAACGGCACATACGCACGCGAACGGCACACACGAACACGACCCGCGAACGCGGACTGCACTGCGACACTGTCAACGCCGCGCGGCGGGCTCCCGCGGCACCAGCACCAACCCCAACGGCACTACGCGCAACCCGGGCCACTTTCGTGCTCCCGCATTGGTGCGCACGAGCAGTTGCGCACTCAGTCCGCCATCGAGCAGCAGCGCGCGCGTTGCACCCAGTGCGCGGAGCGCCATCGCCATCTCGCGCGTGGTCGGTCCGAGCGGCGTGCGATCGGCAAGCGGCACATCGGTGTCCAGCCGCGAGAGCACCAGCAACACCTGTCCGTCGGCGCGCGTGCCGATCGCAAAGCGGATATCGCGGTGCTCCGGATCCACGCCGTCGCGTGCGCGGCACAGCGCGGCGGGCACCTGCGAGCGCGCATCGAGCAGGGTGGGGAAGCTCTGAAATGCTTCCACGACGGTCGTGTCGCCGCGCAGCGCGGTCAGCTCGCGCGCGTCGTGTACACGCACCGTTCCGTCGCGATGCATCGTCACCGCCCCCGCGAGCGGGCCGACGCCGGGTACCTGCCGCTCGCGTGCCTCATGCACGAGCCAGCCCCACGGCCCCTCGTCGGTGAACTGCCCTACGTTGAGCGCGACGGTGACGGAATCCCCCACCGCTCCCAGGCGCCACGGTTGCAACACCCCCTCGACGCGCTGCACGTCGAGCGCCCAGCGAAAGGCGCGCGGCGCGATTCGCACGACGATGAGTCGCACCGGCAAACGATACGCCGCCGGGCGGACGGACCACTCACCCCACGCCAGCCCCGCCGATGAATCACGCCACGTCACCCGAGCGGCCGGTGCGGCGAAGGACACACCACATGGCGCGGGGCTCAATGTCATGCGTGACTGCGCGCCGGCGCGGGATGACACACAAACGGCGGCCGCGCTCGCGACCGCCGTTCGAATACACAGGCGCATCATGCGCGCACGTGCCTTACCACGCGGTCGCGCTCCAGCGCGTCCACGGCACGAGCCCCTGGCTCAGCGCACTGCTCAGCGTCTGCAGGTCGCGCTTGCGGGCGGACATCGCGGCGTTCTCCGCATCCGTGAACGGCGCAAACGGCGGCGCCACCTCGCCATTGGTATAGAAGCCCGCCTGCTGCAGCACCCAGAACGCCACGCGCTCATGGATGCGACCGTACTGGTTGGCGCCCATCGCCGCCTTGGCGGCATCGGTGGGCGTAGCGCGAATAGGCTGCGTCGGATTGCCCGTCTCGTCGACGTTGCGCAGTCGTGCGGAGAGCGCCTGCGCCGCACCGGGTGACATGAACGGGTACTTGCCGCATTTGGCGGTACCGGGGAGCATAGGCAGCGACGCCGAAATTGTCACGCCCTCCGTCGAATCCGCGAGTGCGACGGCCTGCGGGGTTGATCGATCGGTGATCGCCGCACTCCGTTGCATCAGCCCCACCGAGAGCTTCTGCCACCGCTCCATGTCCGCCATGGCGGTCTTGTTCTCGTACACGCCCATGAGCGTCTGTTGCTGCTGCGCTTGCGACATGCTGTTGAGCGCCTCCTTGGCCTTCTCGACGCACGCATCGAAGCGCTCACGCGAGCGCTCCGCGGAGTCGGCCTGCGCGAAGAACTTCGCGCGCTTCTCGATGGCAGGAAGCACGTCGCGGTAGCTGGCGAGGATCAGGTCGAGCCGCTCGGCGGTGATCGCAACGTCGCGATCGCGGCTGTCGGGTTGACGCGCCGCAGTCGCCGCGCTGGAGGTCGAGGACGCCGACGGCGCGGACGTGGCGGCGGGCGCCTCCGCCGGCTTTCCGTCGATCTTCTCCTCCGCCTTCTTCCTGGCCGCGTCGGCGGCCGCCTTCTTGATCCCCTTGAGGAGTTGGGCGGATGCGGGACGGGGGGTGGCAAGCGCCAGTGCGCCGGCGACCAGGACGGCAGCGGCGGGGGCCAGGCGAGTGAACCGGGGCATGCGGGGTGCTCCGCGGGGAAGTGGGGCGATGCGTCGGACGGCGGGACATCGGCCGTTTGGCCAACGTGGCCGGGTGCCCGGCGACCGACAAGAGTCAGTTGACCTACACCGCGGCGCGTGCCGCGGCCGTGACGATCGGCGCGCGGCCGAAGGTATGGTCGAGGCCGCCGCCGACCCGCCTGGTCGTTACGCAAGCGGGATACCGCGCCACACCGTTGATGGTGCGCAACATCACGCAGTGGTGTATACTCCTCACGTCCGCACGCGATACCGTTTCAGGCATGGAACGTTTTCGGCTATCGGCGGGGCTTTTCCCAGTATGCAGTGCTGGCCCACGGCTTGCACAGTAGGTCATGCGAAGCGGCACGGTGCCGCGACAGGTCTCATCTCCCCCGGAGGGTAGTCACATGAAGCAGTTCGCCAAGGTTGTGACGGGAGCGGTCGCGGCGTCGGCTGCGCTCGCCAGCACGGTGCTCGCGCAGGGCGCGGTCCCGGTCGTCGTGACGCCGGAGCCGTCGACGTACGTGCTCCTCGGCACGGGCGCGGTGGCGCTCGGCCTGATCGCCCGCGCGCGCCGCAACAAGAAGTAAGCGGGCTGCCCCTTCGGGGCCTCCTGCCGAGCGGGCCGCCACGCACACGCGTGGCGGCCCGCTTCGCATTCGGGCCGGACGCTCACTACTCGACCAGCAGGGTAAGTTGCGCGCGCGGGTGCACCGTGCACTGCCCGGAGTAACGCCCAGGGCCGGGGAGCGCGAACTCGACCGTCGAGTCTGCCGGCGCGCGGAAGAGCCCGACGATGTGCGCGCGCGGCGCCGCGTTCGTGATCCGAATGCGCGGTCGCCCACCGCGCGCGATCACCAGCGTGTCCGGCAGCGCGCGCCTGCGCCCGAACGCGTCGACCACCCCGGCGCGTCCCGCCGCATCGATCGCGATCTCGACAGCCGGGCGCATCGCCCATCGCACGGATGCACCGGCGCAGAGGAGCAGGGCGATCGCGAGTGCGCTGCGTCGCACTGCCGTGGTCATGCGGTCACGGTGCGCGGACGATCGCCACGGCAGCGATCCGCTCGCGCCGGCGCGCGCGGTCCTGATGCTGGACCGTGAACGTCAGTGCGATGCTGTCGCCGACGACGAGCGCACGCCGCACCCCGCCGAGCATCAGGTGCCACTTTCCCGGCCGCCCTTCGAGCACCCCGCGCGGCGGGATCGTCGCGGTGGGGTGCGCCATCATGTGCGCCTGCCCACCGTGCAGCATCGTCTCGTGCATCTCGACCGTCGTGGCCTGTGGCGACGTGACGGCGATGACGTCGACGGCGGTGGCCGCCCCGTTTGCGAGCGTGACGTACACACCGCAGGGCGTGCCGAGGAGGCACGGACGCGCCCACGCCTCGCGCACAGTGACGCTCGGTGCGGTGGCGGGCCGCTGTGCGCTCGCGCTCGTGGAGACGGCCATCAGCAGGAGTGCGAGCGTGCGACGCCGCACCCGTGCGTGATCGGGTGGCATGGTCATCGCAGCACCTGCCGTACATCGGCGACGATGTCGTCCACCCGTGCGCCGAAGCTGTACATCACGCGCAGTGCACCGTCCGGCGCGACGAGAAACGACTGCGACGCGTGCGACACGAGATACCCCGTCGCACTGGTGCCCGTCTCGCGCGCCGAGGTCACGCCAAAGGCGTACTGGATCGCCGGCAGATCGAGAGTGTCGGGCGACAGACCGATGAAGCTCGCATGAAACTGCGCGGCGTACTGCTGCGCGAGTTGCGGCGTGTCGCGCGCGGGGTCCACGCTCACGAAGACGAAGCGCACGCGTGCGCTGTCGGCACCGAGTGCGCGTCGCACCTTCGACCAGTCGGCGAGCGTGGTGGGACAGACATCCGGGCAGTGTGTGTAGCCGAAGAAGAGCAACACCACCTTGCCGCGCTCGCGCGCGAGGTCGAATGCGGTACCGTCATCGCGCGTGACGGCCAGCGCCGGTGCCGCCCGCGGCGGGTCGATCGCAATGCCGCGCAGCGCGGGCTCCGTGCATGCACTTGCCGCGCCGCCTGTCAGTGCAACGCTCACCAGCCACTTCCGCAGCGTGCCCGCCACCGCCAGGGAACTCAGGCGGCGACCGCGTCCTGCCCGGCGCAGGTGGCACACTTGCCATAGAGCACGACGTCGTGCGCCTCGAGCTGGAAGCCGGCGGGAATCAGCGCGCTCAGGTTGCCCGGGCACCCTTCGATTTCGAAGACCCGGTGGCAGTTGCGACAGCGGAAGTGGTGGTGGTGATGGTCGGTGGCGCGTTCGTAGCGCGGGGGTTCACCGGGGAGTTCGACGGTCTGCAACCACTCGGACTCGACGAGCGCATTGATGGTGCGGTAGACCGTGGCGATCCCGATACCGCTGACGTGATCGCGCGCCGCCTCGAGCACTTCCTGCGGCCCGAGCGGACGACCGATGTCCTCGAAGACGCGACGGATGGCGTCTCGTTGCCGCGTGTTTCGCTCCATGCCCGCAAATATGCGGTGCGCGCGCGAGGGAGGCACCCGGTGCGTGCTGGTGGCTGCCGGTCATCGCGACAGATTTCGGGGCATGCCAGTGACCGTTGCCGAGGTTCCGTCTGCGCCTTCGACCGGGCTGCGTGGCGTCTGGCTGGGGCTCGCGATCGCGGCGGCGGCGGTCGCGCTGTCGCTCTGGCTCGATCGGGCGGCGTGGACGTACCTGGTGGACGCACGCGTCTACGAGCGCGACTGGGGGCGCCTGCTCCGCGTGATGGGCTACTTGCCGCTCTGGCTCGCGTTGGGGCTGGTGCTGGCCCGCCACGACGTGGCGTCACGCTGGCACGGGGCCACGTTGGCGGGCGCGCCGGTCATCGGCGGTCTCGCCGCGGAACTCGTCAAGCTCCTGGTCCGACGGGAGCGCCCGTCGGTGGAGGTGTTTGGCGAGTACGTCTTTCGCCCGTTCACGGTGGAGACCTGGTCCACGCGCGGACTCGGTCTGCCGAGCAGTCATGTGCTCGTGGCGATGGCGGCAGCGACGGTGCTCGCGCAGCGTTTTCCGCGCGGGCGGTGGCTCTGGTACGCGCTCGCCGTGGGGTGTGGTCTCACGCGCGTTGCCGCGCGGGCGCACTACCTGAGCGACATCGTGGTCGCGCTGGTGCTGGGGTGGGGCGTCGGGGTGGCCACGTGGCAACGGCTGGGGCTGCGCAATGCACCACGCGCCGGCGCCCAGTGATGGGCGCCGGCGCGCG
>JALOPS010000011.1 GCA_025453745.1 Gemmatimonadaceae bacterium | reverse complement strand
CGAGATAGCCCGTCGCGAAGGCGCGCGCGTCGCTGTGCGACTCGCAGCGGCCGGACTCCCACGCGGTCACGACGGCGTGGCGGACCACGCTTGCGAGCGCGTCGGAGTCGCCGCGGTGCGACTCGAACCACACGCGGCGCTGGGCTTGGGTGAGGGGGTGGAGCGTGTCGAGGATGTCGGTCGAGGTCATGGGAGAATCCTAGCGACCCCATCGGCCGAGTCTATGCCTGTTTCGGCAACACACTTGTGCTGACGTGGAACAAACAAACGCGTCTGCCGGCGCTACGATGGCGCCATGAGCAAACCGCTATCCCCGGCAGCGCGCGCCCTTCTCCGGGCGCTCCACGAGCAACCTGACGTGGTCCCATCGACTCCCCGCGAGCCGCTGCGCGAGCTGACGCGTGCGGGCCTCGTGGCCTACGTGGACGGGCTCCCGTGCCTGACGGCGCGCGGGGTGAAGCTCCTGCGTGAGCGGCGCCGTGACTGACGCCCGCGCCGTCATCCTCGCCGAGCTCCGGCGGATTGCGCGGCGTGTGCCGCAGGGCCTCGGTGCGCCTCGAGGTCACTTCATGGCCTCGGAGCTGGCGGCGGCGCTCCGGCGTGCGCGTCCGTGCGCGCCTGCGACCGCTTGCCGGACCCTGCGAGCCCTGCGCGCGGAGGGCCTCGGCGTCGAGTGTGTGGACCCTGCCGCGGGCGTGTACCGGCTCACGGTGGACGAGCTGAAGCGATTGGAGGGACCCTGATGCTCTACGTGACGAAGTGGTTGAGCGGCGCGGTGGTGGTCGGTCCGAGGCACGACCATTCGATCGCCGATAGCGGCTATCTGCGGTGGGGCGCGAAGGGCAGCGCGTCGTGGCTCGATGGCTGGGCTGCGCCGAGGCAGTGGCACCGCTCGATGGACGATGCCGTGGCCGCAATGGAGCGACTGCGTGCGCGAAAGCTTGCGTCGCTGCGCAAGCAGATTGCGGCGTTGGAGGCTCGGGACTTCCGCTCGGAGTTCGTGGAAGCCGAGTCGAAGGCGGCTCACGGCGGACGAGATTGACCGATTGGAGGGAGCATGACGAAGAGTCAAGACGGGTGGTTGTGGTCCGACGACGACGAGTGCTGGATGCACGCGGAGACGCTGCGTGAGGCGCTCGATGCGGCGTACTCGCAGGCCGTCGAAGAGTGGGACGGCATCGGCGACTTCGACGTGTACCCGGCCTATCGCGTGAACCTCGCGGCTGCCGCTGCTGTCGCTGCGGAGCGCGCGATCGAGCGCATGGGCGATGGCACGCTGGAGACGGCGTACCACGAGAGCCCGGACGAACTCCGAGCCATTGAGGTGGAGCTCGCACGGGCGTTCGCGGCAGACATTGAGCGGGTGTGCGGGCCTTGGTACGAGACGCTGGGCGGTGTCGGTGTGACCATCCGCGTCGAGGACGGCCGCGCGTCGATCGTGTCGTGCGACGACAGGCACGCGGCCGAAGTCGCCGCGTGGGTGGACGAGATCAACGACTTGACGGAAAGCCGAAGGCCGATGCGGAGGCACCGTGCCTGACGCCCGCGCCGTCATCCTCGCGGAGCTCCGGCGCATCGCACGGCGTGTGCCGCCGGGCCTCGGTGCGCCGCGAGGTCGCTTCCTGGCGCGCGAGCTGGACGCGGCGTTGCGGCGTGCGCATCCGTGCGCGCCTGGCTCGGCCTGCCGGACCCTGCGTGCCATGCGCGCGGAGGGCCTCGGTGTCGAGTGCATCGACTCAGCCGCGGGCGTGTACCGGCTCACGGCGGACGAGATAGACCGATTGATTGGAGGGTGAGATGCCGAAAGAACCGACGAAGGAAGATCTGTTGACCCTGCGCCGTGCGTCACGTGTGCTGCATGGGCCGATGCGCAAGGTCGTCAACTCGGCTGGTGCGCGAGCGCTGCTCGACGCCATCGCTGACGACTACGACGCGCCACAACTCTGCGAGGGATGCGACAACGAGGGCGTCTACGCGGACGAGGAGGGGTGCTACACGTGCCGCTCGTGCGCAGGGGAGGCGGAGTGATGACCGACAGCGTCAAGGGAATGATCGTCTACCGACCCGCATGGCGAAACGAAGCCACGGGCGCCGTGACGCTGGAAGAGGCTCGCATCGTGCGTCGCGAGCTTAGCGGGCGGCACTACGTGCTTGCGTTCAAGGGCAAGACGGACGGCCGATGGCGCGAAAAGCGGGGGTGGGTCTTCACGGACTTGTACGCGAGTCCGGAGCACTACGAAGCGCACGTCAAGGCGCGCGAGGCTGCAAGCCGAGTCCGTAGGCTGGAGCGCGCGGCGGCGGATGCCGCGGTTGTCTGGTGGAAGGCGCGCGAAGCGAAGGGCCATGCAGTCGGCGTCACGCGAGTCGCGGCGGCCGCGAAGCGGCTTGCGGCTGCTCAGACGAAGCTGGCGAAGCTGGAGGCCGCGCGCGACAAGCTGGCGGGTCCGCTGGCCGGCTGACGGAAAGCCGAAGGCCCGCCGAGCGTGAGCCAGGCGGGCCCTCATCAGGACCGACGCCGTGATCATGGAGCGCGCGACCTGTGCGCGCAAGGAGGACCGAGCATGAAGATTTGGCGATTCGAAGACTGCGACATTCACTTCATCTTCGCGGAGACGCGCGAGGCTGCGGACGCAGAGTACTACCTCAGCACCGGAGCCGAAGAGCCGCCGGATAATGTGCGGGAGTTGACCGAGTCGGACGCGGATAGCGTGCGCGTTCACGATGAAAATGCGGACAACTGGACGACGCTTGGGGCGCTGTATCGGTCGGAGCCTACGGCTGGGTACGTCTGCGGGTCGTGCTACTGACGCGCGACCCGTGCGCGCAAGGGACACACGAAGGGCCAGGAGCTTGCGGCTGCCTGGCCCTTCGCGTAGGATGCGAGCTGCTACACGTCGCGACGGGCATCGTACCTGCCGCGGCCACCGCGTGCAAGGAGAGACGATGAACCAGACGAACGAACCCGCGCAGGGCCTCGCGCGCATCGGCGGCATGCTGCCGCTCGACGCCGCGGGCCACGTCGCGACCGTGGTCGCGGAGCACCTGCGACACACCCTGCCGCTGCCCATTCCAAGTCAGCCGGCGGGCATGGCGACCATCCGGGGCGACATCGACACGTGGTCGGACGCGCAGTGGGCCGCGCTCGCGCTGTGGCGCCTCCAGGTGTCGAGCGCGGAGGCCGACAACGCAGGCAGACTTGAGGCGCTGGCGCTCGCCGTGCGGGCGCTGCGTGAGGCCGGCGGCGACGAGGAGGCCGCGCGCGAAATCGCGGTCTTCGCGGCCAGGGCCTACCCGCGTTTCCGTGAGCTCATCCAGGCGCACCACGAGGGTCGCATGCCGCACGAGCTCGCGGCGCTGCGTCGACTGTGTCGGCTCGCGACCCTGCGGCTCGACATCCTGCCGCGTGAGTGGAGGGAGGCCAGGAAGCCGCCCAGGCCCTTCGAGTCGGCGCCGCGGAAGCGAGTGGGTTTCGGATGAGTTGGGCCCGACTCGACGACGCGTGCACCGACCACCTGAAGCTGCGTCGCGCTGGCACCGCCGGCCTCGCGCTGTGGACGGCTTCGATCGTGTGGTGCTCGCGCCACCTCACCGACGGCTTCATCCCCGCCGACATGCTCCACGACATCTGGCGACCCGTGGGCGAGACCTTCGACGCTGATGCCGCGTGCGCCCGTCTCGTGGCCGCGGGGTTGTGGGACGAGGTCGAGGGCGGATGGCAGGTGCACGACTACCTCGACTACAACCCCAGCCGCGAGGAGGTCCAAGCGCAGCGTGCGCAGGCGGCCGACCGGCAGCGTCGACGACGCGCAAAGAGCCATTCCGACCCTGTCACGCCGGATGTCACGCGTGACGTACAGCGTGACTCACGCGGTACGTACACCGTGAGTCACGCTACCCCGTCCCGACCCGTCCCGACCCGTCCCGATCCTTCTCCTACGGAGAAGGGGGTCGCGCGCGCACGCGTAGCGAACGACGTGCCATCGGAGCCGCCGGTACGCCACGCTCTGACCCCCGCCCGCCTTTGGGCGATGCTCGACGACGCGTGGCACGCGGCCACGGGCGAGCGCATGCCGGGGCTCTTCACGCCGACGCAGCGCATGGACCTCGAGCGGCTCATCGAGCGCCACGGCGCGGACGCGGTGGCCGCAGACCTCGCCGCCTTTGCGGAGTACCACGCAGGCCGCCCGCAGCGGCCCTCGCAGCCGTGGAGGCGGTACCTCGACGAGGCCGGGGCGTGGACGACGAAGGGCGAGCGCATGGCGGCTCTGAGCCGGGAGCGCGAGCGGGAGGCGCGCCCAGTGACGGGCATCCTCGACGCGGACGAGACGGAGCGCATGATGGCGCGCAAGATGCGAGGGGGTCACTCATGATCGCGGCGCTGTACGTGGGAGACCAGCCTGGCGACCCGTATGTCGGCCTCGAGGGCGTGGACGTGTGGGGCGTGACCCGCGACGCTCGGCGCTACGCCGGACCTGACCCGGTCGTGGCTCACCCCCCGTGCGAGCGGTGGGGCCGGTACTGGGGCGGCGGCCCGTCGGCGCGCGTCAAGCGCGAGCTCGGTGACGACGGCGGGTGCTTTGCGCATGCGCTCGAGAGCGTCCGGCGCTGGAGCGGCGTGCTCGAGCACCCTGAGGCGTCGCACGCATGGCGCGTCTTCGGACTCGCACGGCCGCATCGCGCTGGCGGATGGGTGGTCGCCGACGATCACGGCGGCTGGACGTGCTGCGTGGAGCAGGGGCATTATGGGCACCGAGCGCGCAAAGCCACGTGGCTCTACGCGTGCGGCGTCGAGCTCCCGTCGCTCCGGTGGGGCAAGGCGCACGGTCGCGAGCGGCTCGAGGACGGCTACCACACGACGGCCGAGCGGCGTGCGGCTCGAGCGGCCGGGGTGCCTCCGGTAGCGCGGCTGACCGCTCGGGAGCGATGGGCGACACCGGTGGCGTTCCGGGATGTGCTTTTGGCGATGGCGCGCAGTGCGCGGAAGGCCGAGGTGGCGTGATGGCGACGAAGGGCATTTTCGCGCGAGACCTCCCGTGCACGATCCTGAGCATCGACCCAGGCGCAGCGTCAGGGTGGGCGCACAACGGCGCCGGGGCGTGGACCGTGGGCACCGCGAGCTCGTGGCGCGAGCGGTACGCGGTCGTGGCGGACGCATGGCAGCTCGAGGGCCAGGGCCGCCCGCTCGTGGTCGTCGCTGAGCAGTGGACGAAGAGCGGCGGCAGGCCCTTCCCGGTGGCCACCATCGCCGGCCTCGGTGCTCAGTGGGGCCGGTGGCTCGCGGAGCTGGAGCGCCTCGACGTGCCCGCTCGTCGCGTCGTACGCCTTACCACGGGCGACTGGCGGAGGGTGGTGCTAGGTGGGGTGCGGTGCAGGTCCACGGAGGCGTGGAAGGCCGCCAGCCGCGCGCGCGCCCATGCGGTGCTCGGGCACGACCCCGGACCCGACGCGGCCGACGCGCTGTGCATCGGGCTGGCGGGGCTGCGGTCGCCAGCGGTGGCGGCCGCGATTGGCGTGAGGGAGCTGCGACGGCTCGGATGGGAGGAGCGATGACGGCGGACGACGTGATGACGGCGATGTGGGAGTCGACGCGCGACATGATGCGCGCGAGCATCGCGGCTTGGGAGACGGCAGCGTTCATGGCGGTCGAGTGCCTGGGGCTCACGCTGGACGACGCCGCGCGCCGGCTGCGGCGCACGAGCTACCCCGAGGGTCGCGATGGCTTTCCGGGGCAGACGCTCGTGTGGACGCTGGACTGGCTCGACGGCGACGCGTGGCGCACGATCCATCGCCAGTGGTGGGAACTCGACGGTGAGCACACGCTCACGCTGCGCCAGGAATGGGGGCTGCCGTGACCGAGCCGGCGAAGACGTGGCATTGCCGCGAGTGCCGCGCGACCGTGGACGCGGACCGGCGCGAGCTCACGGCAGCGTGGGGGCACGAGTGGGAGGCGGGGTCGCCCACGTACGTGACGGGCCGGATGGTGTACTTGTGCCCGGCGTGTCGGCCAGGTGGAGCTGAGGCGACGAAGGGGAAGCGAGGGAGACGATGACGAGGAAGGTTCTGGTCGTGGCTGGTTCGCGAGAAGGCGTGTCCGCTGCGAAGGTTGCGGCCGAAATCAAGGACTGGATGGAGGTCAACGGTCGTCCGGACGAGATCATTCATGGCGCGTGCCGAGGCGTCGACCAGCACGCCGCGGCGTTCGCTGAGGCCTACGGCATCCCGTGCCGAGCGTTTCCCGCCGACTGGCGCAAGGATGGCAAGGGCGCCGGTCCACGTCGGAACGCTCGGATGGCGCAGGAAGCGACGCACGCGCTGGTCATTCACACCGGCTCTCGCGGGTCGAAGGACATGGTGCGGCAGGCGGTGCGCGCTCGCATCGACGTAGACGAGCGCGAGGTCATTGCCGACGAATGCTCCTGGGCGTCGACGGCGGATGTCGCGCGTGTTGGGCGATGGTGGAGCCGATGACGCCGGACGAGGTCGGGGAGCGGTTGCGAGAGTGGGCAACGTGGTGTGACTGCCACACTCACGAGCGCCAAGTCTGCGACGTGTGCCAGGGGCTGCGCCGCGTGGAGTGCGTCGAGCCCGATGGCCCGCGTCGCACGTGGATCCTTTTCGAGGGCCCGAAGCAGGTGGGTCACGTACGTGGACGCGTCGAGGGCGTTGATGATAACCGGCATCTCCAGATGCTTCGGCGGACCAACGCGCCTCAGCTCCTGATCGACTCGCACGAGTGCTGGCTTGAGCAGCACCTGCCGTGGACCGTCGAGGCCTCCCGCGGCATTGCGCGCGAGGCGATCGGCCTCTACGATGAGGGCGAGGAGGGCTCGCCGTGAAGCGACACCCCGACGACCGAGACAAGCCCACGCCGAACCCCGGGCCTGGGGGCCAGAGGCCGCACCAAGCCGCACCACTCACGCCGCAGCAGGTGACAGCGATTGCGGCGCTGACCGGCGGTGCGTCGTACTCGGAGGCGGCGAAGCTCGCGGGGGTGGACCGCTCGTGCCTCTGGCGCTGGCGTCACGAGAACCCCGCGTTTGCGACGGCGCTGGACGAGACACGCGAGGCGATGCGCGAGGAGGTGGTGCACGGGCTTGTCACGGCGGGCTCGAAGGCGCTGGCCACACTAGCGACGCTGGCGGAGCGAGCCGAGGACGAGGGCATCCGGCTCAAGGCTGCGACCGAGGTGCTGAACCGCATCGACGGCGCGGTGAAGGCGGGCACGACCGGCGCGGCTGAGGCTGCCGTGGTCGTGCAGGTGCGAGCAGAGGAAGCGGCGACCGAGTTACGGCGCCGAAGGGAGCAAGGCGAATGACGATCAAGGTTGGAGATGTGGTGAGGTTGAGGGCGCGCGACCTGGAGCCGGCGAAGCACTACGTGGTGTGGGCGTTCCGGTGGAGCGTGGGCGAGCCGGTTGCTGAGCAGGACACACGGGACACGGTGGGTGAGGTGCCGCCGCGACACGCGCAGCTGCTTCGCGCGATGCTCGTGCGCGACGGCCACGGCGGCCCGGTAACGCAGGTGGTGCCCGTGGTTGCGCTGGAGGTGGTGTCGTGAGTCAGGGCGAGGCGAAGGCGACCACGTGGGTCGAGGTGATGGCGCGGGTGGGCGAGGTCGAGCGCGAGATGAGGCGTGCGCACGACGTTGCGAAGGCGTCGCGAACGGCGATCGACGAGTGCGCCAAGGTGGCGTCGGAGGCAATGGAGGATGCGCGAAGTATCAGCGAGGCCGTGAGCGCGGCACTGCGTGGGTACGACCGCACGGGGCGTCGCTACTCGACGCCCGAGGCTGCCATGGCGGCCATCGACGACGTCATGGCCGGGTCCGAGCGGGCTGCCGCAGACATCAAAGCGGAACTGGGCGTGGCGCTGGCTGAGCTGGGGGCGGCATGAGCCGGAGAGAACGCATGCGGATGCGACAGGAAGCGACGTCGCGCGCCGAGGGTGCGCCTGAGAACACGCGGCCCATCGGGCCCGAGCACGCGTACGGCCTGCGGCACATGGGGGAAGGGCTGTGGGTGGTCGTGCGCGTGGTGGACGGCGCCGAGGAGACGCTCACGCGGCCGGAGCGCAAGGCCATGGCGCTTGGGGCGCTGGTCGAGCGTGTGGAGACGGACGCATGGACGTGAAGCGCCGCCGCGAGGTGCTCGACACCGTGATCGCCGTGGGGATCGCGTGTGCCATCCTCGGGCTGTCGGTGGCACTGTGGCTTGCGAAGGAGTGGCTGCGGGCGTGGGCGTGGGGGCTGCGATGACGTGGGCAATCACGGTGGGCATCCTCGGGCTGCTCGCGTGGGATGCGTGGCGCCGGTGGCTCGTGGCGCGTGCGATCGACGACCGCGCGAAGCTTGAGCGCGACATCGCAGCCGTGCGCGAGACGGCGGACCAAGCGGCGGCGGCGACGTTGGTCGAGGCGCAGCTGCGCGAGCTCGGGGAGCGGGTCAACGCGCTTCAGAGCGCCATGGCGATGGGGAGGCGATGATGTTTCCTCGCCATGGCGTCGACGGCTGGGAGCTCGTGGAGTACGACCGCGAGTGGGCGCCGTACGTCACGCGCGCGAAGTACCAGCGCGGCACGGAGACGCGCGGCGTCCTGCGCGCGCTGAACACGGGCCGGGAGATGCTGGTGGTCAACGGCCGGATTGACCCGCATCAGGTCGCTCGGCTCGCCTACGTGGACGGGCCAGTGAGCCGCGACGTCGTGGCGACGATGCCCACGCTGGTGCGGCGCCATGTCGCTCGCTGATATCGACACCCGCGCGCTGCTCGACGGCGTGTGGCGCGCTGCGGACCTGTCCTACCTGCTGCACGACGGGCAGGTCCGCGCAATGCGCGCCTTCGACGCTTCCAAGCGGCGCGTGTTCGTCGAGAGCATGTCGCGCCGCTGGGGCAAGTCGTGGAAGAACGGCGCGGTCGGCGTGCGCGGCGCACTGCGCAAGCCTGACGCCATCGTGCTCTACGCGACGCCGACGCAGAAGATGGCGCGGACCATCGTGGAGCCTCACCTGCGACAGATTCTCGCCGACGCGCCGCTTTCGATGCGCCCGTCGTACAGCAGGCAAGAGGGCGTGTGGCGCTTCCCGAACGGGAGCGAGATACGCCTGGCCGGCTGCGACAACGGCAACGCGGAGAGGCTCCGAGGCGCGGCCTGCGACCTCTTCATCGTGGACGAGGCGGGCTTCGTGGATGACCTCGAATACGTCGTGCAGGACATCCTCTTGCCGCAGACGCTCACCACGAACGGCCGCGGGCTGCTGAGCAGCACGCCAAGCCGCTCGCCGGAGCACGCGTTCGTGTCGCGCTACATGCTCGACGCGGAGGCGGACGGCTCGCTCTACCACGCGACCATTCACGACGCGCCGCACATCAGCGCGGAGACAATCGCGGAGTACTGCGCCGAGTGCGGGGGCGAGGAGTCGACGACGTGGCAGCGTGAGTACCTGGCCCGCGCCATCGTCGACGAGACGCGCGCCATCGTGCCCGAGTTCTTCCGCCACCGCAGCGACGTGGTCGTGGACATCGAGGCGCCACGCTACTGCTACCGCTACACGGTCGCGGACTTCGGCTACAACGACTTGACCGTCGTCGGCTTCTTCGAGCACCACTTCACCGAGGACGTGCTCTACCAGCGCGATGAGCTCGTGTTCCGGAACCAGGGCTCGCACGTGATTGCGCCGGCCGTCGCGGAGCGCGAGGCTGCGCTGTGGGGTCGAGCGCCGGATGCGCGCTTCGGCGACCCGAACGCGAGCAAGAGCCACGGCGAGGAATCGGAGATCACCTTGGGCGACCTAGCAGAGCTTCACGGGCAGGTGTGGGCGCCGGTGAGGCGCGACAAGCTCACGGCAGGCGTCAACGCGCTGCGCGTGGCCATCGCGGGCGGGCGTCGCGCGTGGCACCCGCGCTGCACGACGACGATCGCGCACTTGGCGGGTGGCGTATGGAACGCGCACCGCACGTCATTCGAGCGCAGCGGGGAGCACGGGCACTTCGACGCGGTGGCGATGAGCGTCTACAGTGAGCGCGAGATCGACCGGAGCCGGAACCCGTATCCGGCGCACGAGATGCACGGGCGACCGGACGCGTTCATCCGGCACGACCGGCTGAGGGAAGCAAACCATGGCGCCGTCGAGGCGTGGATGGGCGGAGGGAGGCGACGATGAATGAGACGATCGAAGTCAAGGATGACGTGCGCCACGTGATGACCCACATCATCGCGCTCGGTACGCGTGCGGTGCAGGAGGGGCGTGACCGATGGGGGATTGCCTTCATGGTGTCGCGTGACGCGTGGACTCGTCTGCTGGAGGAGGTTTCCGCAAGTTTGGTTGCGGCGGCGCCTCGGTCTTCCGCGATGGGCCCGAGCACGATCGGGCTTCACACTCCGTGGGGCCCCACCCGAGTGGAGGTGAGCGATGCGCTGCCGCCGGGCCGCGTGGAGCTGTGGGTGCGGCACGCGACGACGGTGGTGGCGCGATGACCGAGCGAGTCAGCATCTTCGGCGAGACCGAGGCGGAGCGCGTAAGGCTCGAAGCGATGGGCGCGTGCGCAGAGGCGCGCGACGCACTGCGCGCGGACCTGCTACGCCGTGCGCCGTGGTTGGGAAACCGCATCTGGTGGAAGGCAAGCCCGCGCACAGACCGTATCGGCTGGGACCTCGTGCAGCTCCGGCGGCCGCTCGACGACGCGGGTGACCTGTCCGACGTGGTCCACGTGCACGCGAGCGTGTGGGTGCGCGAGGCGCCGGACACCAATCGACCACGACCTGCGTGCGAGACAGCGGCGAATCGCGTACCTTTCCGCGGGAGCCCTCGCAGCCGCTGCTGCGGTCGGGGTGCTCCTCGGAGGCTGACGCATGGCGATCGAGTTCAAGATCCGACTTCCGGAGCGCGCCGAGCCGCTGTGCGACAAGCGCGACTTTCCCGAAGTGTTCGACAAGCTACGCGCAGAGGGTCGCTCGCCAGACGCGGCGGTACGAATCGCGCTGGAGCTGTGTCTCGGCGCGGAGATTCTGCCCGACGATGAGGCGGAGTGATGGCGGGCCCGTTCCCCTATGTCCGCAGCGCATCGAGCCAGCCCGGTTCAGGACTCGCGTACTACTGGAGCGCGAGCCCCGACGAGGAGCTTGGGCCGCTCATGATGGAGTGGTGGCGCCTCTACCTCACCCACCTCCTGCGCTCGGGCCGGCTGGAACTGTGGCGACGAGCCCACAACCTCTACTACGGCCTGGACGCTGACGGCGGGTGGTCCCGGTCCTCGGCGGTCGCGTACGGCGGCGAGCAGGGCGAGTACGTCCAGCTCCGCGTCAACGAGTTCCGCTCGCTCCTGGAGCACACGCACACGCTCATCACGGGCACGCGGCCCACGCTCATCGCACGCGGGATGAACGCGTCCGCGAAGAGCCAGACGGCCGCACGCCTCGCGGAGGGCGTCTTCGAGTACTACCTCGAAGAGCAGAAGCTCGAGCAGGCCATGCAGCAGGCGTCGCGCTTTGCGCTGCGCTACGGCGAGGGCTGGGTCTACAGCTATTGGGACCCGGACGCGGGCGAGGCGTACGACGTCGAGCGGCAAGAGGGTCCCGGCGGCGAGACGGTCGACCGCGTGGTGTACCAGGGCGAGATCCGCACGCGCGCCCTGATGCCCATCGACGTCATCCGCGACCCCGCGTGGGACGTGTCCGCGGGCGAAGAGCCGTGGGTCATCGTGCACACGCGCCGGTCGCGGTGGGACCTCATCGCGCTCTACCCGGAGCTGAAAGAGGAACTGCTCAACGCCCCGTCGTGCCCGCAGCTTCCGGCCGACCTGTGGAGCGACCGCGACAAGGAAAGCCGCGACCTCGTGAGCTGCTTGGAGCTCTACCACGCGCGTACGCCCGCGCTGCCGCAGGGCCGGTACGCGATGACGGTGGGCGACCTGATGCTCTTCTCGGGTGCGCTGCCGTACGACACGATTCCCGTGGTCGCGATGCGGCCGGACACCGAGACGAAGACTGCCTTCGGCTACACGACCTCGTGGGACCTCATGGGCCTGCAAGAGGTGCTCGACTCCATCGTGTCGACGGTGGCGAGCAACCACGACGCCTACGCGCTCCGCAACATCTGGCTACCGCTCGGCTCGGGCTTGAGCGTCTCCTCGCTCCGCGGCGGCCTGAAGCTGTTGGAGTCGCGCGAGATGCCGCAGCGCGTCGACCTGATGCCGGACCTGACGAGCAGCGTGAACTTCTCGAAGACGATCATGGAGCACATGTCGTCGATCTCGGGCATCAACAACGTCGCGCGCGGTCAGCCCGACCCGAACGTGAAGTCGGGCGCGATGGCGGCGCTCATCCACAGCATGGCCGTGCAGTACAACAGCGGCTTGCAGGCGAGCTACGCGCAGCTCTTCGAGCGTGTCGGAACACACTTCCTCGACGTGGCCAGGCGCTACATGACGACGCCGCGCCTCGTGGCCATCAGCGGCCCGCGCGGCAGCGCGTGGGTCAAGGACTTCCGCGGCAGCGACATTGACGGCGTGCGCCGCATCGCGGTCGACACGGGCAACGCCATCACGCGCACGTCGGCGGGCCGGCAGGAAATCGCGACTCAGTTCCTCGCGAACGGCATCATCCCGCAGGACCCGCAGGGCGCGCAGCAGTACCTGCAGATGATCTCGACCGGGCGCTTCGAGCCGCTCACCGACCGGCCGGACACGAAGCTCCGCGGCATCCAAGCGGAGAACGACCGGCTCGTGCTCGGCGAGGAGGCTCGCGTCCTCATCACGGACGACCACGTGGCGCACATCGAGGCGCACATGTCGCTGCTCGACGAGCCGAGTGTGCGCGACGACGACGAGATCGCGGCCGTCATCCTCGACCACGTGCAGACCCACATGGAGTTGTATCAGCAGGCGTCGATGGTGAACCCCGGCCTGATGACCATCCTGGGAATCCCGCCCTTCCCCGGTGCGCCTGGCGAGGGCATGGCGCCCCAGGGTGGCCCGCCGATGAACCCGGGCGGTGACGTCCAGGCGCCGATGGCCGCGCCGGAGCCCGTGGCTGCTGGCCTGCCACCGGGTGCGCCCGACGTGCAGGCGGCGAGGATGCCGACGCTGCCAGGGCAGCAGGGACAGTACGACCCCGCGACGGGGCAGAGCATGGAGGGAGCATGATGGAGCAGTCGAAGACGAAGGAGTTCAGCAAGGCTGCGGATGAGTTCATCGACCGCGTTGGCATCAGCGACGACCGCGTCGATTTCGCGTTTGAGCGCATGCGTGGCGAGTTGCACGCGTTCATGTTTGTAGACGGGCATCCGTCGCTGTGGATGATCGTGGAGGGAGCATGAGCGAGGGACAGGGAGCGGCGCCGAGCGCGCCGACGGGAGCCGAGCCGACGACGACCGCGACGCCGAAGGGCGCACCGACGCCAGCCGGCAAGCCGGGTGCGACGCCAACGCCGGCACCCAGCGGGCAGCAGGCGGCGGAGCGCATCCAAGAGGGCCTCGACTCCGGCGAGTTGACCGAGGCGGATCTCGACCGCTTCGTCACCGTCACCGTCGACGGCCAGAAGCAGCGCATCAAGATGCGGCAGGCGCTGAGCGACTACTCGCTCCGCATCGCGAGTCACAAGCGGCTCGAGGAAGCGGCGAAGACGCGCAAGGAAATCGAGGCCGAGCGCGCGCAGATGCGGCAGCTCGTGGAGCTGATGCGCGACCCCGCCGGGCTGCTCTCGCTCGCGCAGGAGTTGGGCGTCACTACGCAGGCGCTCCGCGAGCACATCGAGCGCGAGGCCGCCATCCCTGCCGACGTGAAGCGTGAGCGCGAGCTTGCACGCCGCGAGAAGGCGCTACAGGAGCGCGACGAGGCGGAGAAGCGCGCGCGTGAGCAGGCGAAGCTCGACGCGGAGACGCGTCAGCACCGCGAGCGGTACCGCGCCGAGATCGTGGGCGCTGCCAAGGGCGTGGGCCTGCCGGAGTCTCCTGCGGTCGTCGGCCGCATGGCTCGCTTGATGGCCGCTGCCCTCGACGCGGGCTCGCCCATCACCGCCGAGGACGCCGCGCTTACCGTGCGCGAGGAGCTGTCGGGCGAGGTCGGGTCGCTCTTGCGCGATGCGGACCCGGACACGCTCCGAGGGCTGCTCGGGGACAAACTCGACGCCATCCGCAAGCAAGAGGTCGCACGGGCCACGCAGGGCCGGGACGCGACGCGCCCCCGGCCGGGCGGCAGCGGGGGCGGTCAGAAGGCGCCGCAGCGTGAGCGCATTCCACTCGGCATGCTGTCGCCCGAGGAGCTGACCGAGCGCCTCAACGCGAGGCGCGGCCGCTGACTTGACGGGGGCCGAAGCCCCCGGTACGATACCACCACATCCTGGCTCCGTAGCCTCGAGGGCGTGGCCCTCCGACCGACCGGCAAGCGCAAGCCCCGGCCGCGACGAGCGGACCCGAATCGACACGTGAAGGCGCCGAAGAAACCGAGCCCCAGGGCTCACTTTCCTCGGAGATTTTCACATGACTGTCGATTCCAGCACCCTGAGCGGGTGGTTCAAAGACCGGTACGAGGATTCGGGCATCGATCTCGTTCCCGAGACGTCGGAGATTGCTCAGTCGATCCCGTTCCGTGCGGGCACGATGAAGCTCGGCAACGAGTACGTGTTCAACGTCCGCGTGCGCCGCAGCCAGGGCATCACCTTCGGCGGCACCAGCGCCACGGCGTTCGCGCTCAACGCGGTGCGCAGTGGTCAGACCGACGACGGCCGGCAGGCGGCGTACCAGATGGTCATGCGCGAGCAGATCGCGTACGGCGTCATCAGCCGCGCGCAGTCGAGCGTCGAGGCCTTCGGCAACGCGTTCGACGAGATCGTTCGCGACGTCACCAACAGCTTCGGCTTCTACCGCGAGATGCAGTTGCTCTACGGTGGGTCGAGCATCGGCACCATCACGGCGGGCGGCCTCGGCGCGGTCACGTCGGCGAACATCGTCATCACCGAAGCCTCGTGGGCCGCGGGCCTGTGGTCGCAGATGGAAGGCGCGGCGGTCGACGTCTACTCGGCGCCGGGCGGCACGCAGCGCAACACGACGCAGGCGGTCGTCATCGGCGCCGTGAACTTCGACAACCGCACGATCGCCATCACCGGCGCGGCGGCTGACCTGAACGCCATCCAGGCAAACGACGTCATCATCCCGTTCGGCGCAGACGGCAACTGGGCGAACGGCTTCGACGTGCTCGTGCCGTCGAGCTCGACGCAGGTCCACGGCATCAACCCGGCGACCTACGGCCTGTGGCAGGGCAACACCATCAGCGCGGGCTCGGCGGCGCTGACCTTCGCCAAGATCAACTCGGCGGCCTCGCGCATCGCGAGCCGCGCCGGCATGGGCAAGCTTGTCTGCCGCGTCAGCCCGCTCACGTGGGGCGACCTCAACGACGACGTGGCAGCGCTTCGACGCTACGCGGCGGCGGTGAAGTCGGGAGCGGACCTCGGCACGCAGAGCATCAAGTTCTACAGCCAGACCGGCGAGCTCGAGATCCGACCGCACCCGATGGTCAAGGCGGGCGAAGCGTTCCTCACGATGGACAGCTACTTCAAGCGCATCGGCTCGGCGGACATCTCGTTCCGCTTGCCGGGCGTCGAAGGCCAACAGCCGCGCTTCTTCAAGGAGTTGGACGACGTCGCAGCCCTCGAAATGCGCGCGTGGTCGGACCAAGCGCTCGTGGTGCGCAAGCGCAGCTGCCACGCGAAGATCAACAACATCGTCAACAGCCTGGCGGTCTGAGCCATGGGGGCCATCCTCACCATCCGCTACGGCACGGCTCTGGACGCGGCTACGGTCGCGGCAGAGCTGGCCCGCGCGGGGACGGATTGGGGGAAGGTGCGTCGGGCTCTGTCCGACTACCTCGATCCCATCGCGGCCGTTCAGGGCGCGAAGATCGTCTATTCGCTCGACGACGTCACCGCGGGCACCGTGCTCGCGAATGTCAGCGTCACGGCGACGATCACCTTCGCGAACATCACAGCGGGCGAGACGCTCGTCATCGGCAACGTCACGCTCACGTGGGCTGTGGCGGCGGCGAACGAGAACCAGGTCACCATCGGCGCGGACCTCGCGGCGGCGACGACCAACCTTACGGCGGCGATCAACGCGCACTCGAAGCTCCAGGGCATCGTGCGCGCGACGGGCGTCACCGGGACGGGCGTCGTGACGATCACGTACACGGGCGCTGGCCGCGAGGCTGCGCTCATCGGGCTGAGCGAGACGGGTGACGCGCTCGTTCTTTCGGCCACGTCCTTCACCAGCGCCGCGACTCTTGCGGCGGAGATTGCCGCGCCGGTGAGCGTGGCGAAGGGGCTTTGACATGATGCGCGGCGACCCGGAAAAGGCAGCACTCGAATCGCTCATGGCGGACGCGAGCACCGCTCGACTCGGGCCGTCGCGCGTCAAGCCCGACTCGGGCGCGGCGGAGCTACTCCGCGCGCTCGGTCAGCAGCTCATGGACGAGGCCGACGCGATGGAGGCCGGCGAGGGCTCCGACGACATGGCCGAGTCTGGTGAGATGGAGCTCGAGGACGACGACGAATACGCGATGGAGTGAGCCGTGGCCTACACGACCACGGACCTCCTCGCGGCCGTCAAGCGACGCGCGCAGCTCCCGGACGCGAACGGCGCGCTCTCGGACGACGACATCCTCTCGCTCGCGACCATCGCGCAGCGCACGCAGATCCAGCCCCTCATCCGCTCGGTCCGTGAGGACTACGCCGTCGTCTCGCAGACGCAGGCGCTCGTGAGCGGTCAGCAGCAGTACCCCATCCCGAGCCGTGCGGAGGGTGGGGCAGTGCGGGACGTTTGGATCCGCACGACGTCCACGCCCACGCGCGACCAGCAGCTCGTCTACATCCCGCCCGAGGACCGGCCGATGTTCCGCGACATGCGGAACCCCTGGTGGAGCACGCAGGCGGCGTACACGGTCGAAGGCAACGACCTGTGGATCGCGCCCATCCCGGACGCCTCCATGGCGTCGCAGTTCACGCTCGTCGTGCGCTATGTGCTTCGGCCGGGCGCGTTCATCGCGGTGAGTTCGTGCGACCAGATTACGAGCGCGAGTCTTAGCGGCTACCTCGTGTCGGCGGGTTCGGTCTTTGTGGGCGGCTCCGAGCCTGCGACGATCGATGTCATCGGGCGCTTGCCTCCGTTCCGGCCGCGCGTCATCAGCACGACATACACGGTTTCGGGAGTCGGCGACGTCGACGTGGACTTCGACGACCCGACCGCCGTCATCGAGTCGCCGGTGTCCGGGGACTACGCGTGTCCCACCGACACCACGTGCGTGCTGACGTGCCCGGTCGAGGCGCACGAGGCGCTCATCGCGGCGACGCTGGTGCACGTCTACGAGACGCTGGGCTACACCGGCGACCTTCAATCGGCGGTGGCGCTTCGCGATGCACAGATGCAGGCTGTCCGGGTCCTCATGGAGCCGAGGACGGAGGGAGCATCTCGTGCGATCATCGACCCCTATTCGCCTCTGCGTCGCGCTCGTCGCCGCGGGGCTTGGTGAAGGCTGCGACGTGGCGACCGACCTGACGCTACGGGCGGCCGGCCTCTACACCGACCCGAACCCGCACTCCGACGCGCCGCAGGGCGCGCTGCGTGTTGCGGACAACGTCGTCATCCGGCGCGCGGGTGTACTGGAGCCGCGACCGGGATTTCGCGCGGAGTCGCTCGGCGGCGGCGCGGCCTACGTGGGCATCTACCCGGCGCCGACCGGGGATTCGAGCGAGTACTACCTCCAGCGGACAGACAGCCTGGACTCCCAGGGCGCCGGCAACGTGCCCCTGACGGGCGACGTTACCGGCGAGATCGCGCAGGATGGCGAGTACGCTGGCGCGTCGAGCGCGCGCGTCGACGACCTGCTCTACGTGCCCGCATCGACGGTCGACGTCATCGCAGCGGTGAGCAGCGGTAGCGCGCGTGCGGCGGGTCTGCCGCGACCACAGACGCCGCGCCTCAACGGCTTCGTCGAGGACGGCGTGACGTGGCTCGACGACACGGACCTTGTGGCTTACCGCGTGGTCTTCGAGCGTCGCATCGACGACGTGCTCTACGTGAGCCCGCCGAGCGGGCGCTTGGTCGTGGAGAACACCAGCGGTTCGACCGCGGCCGTCGAGCTCCGCATGGACTTTGCGGAGGCGCCGAGCGTCGAGGCCGGCTGGCTCGTGAAGGTCTACCGCTCGGAGACGGTGACGACCGGCATCACGCCGAGCGACGAGCTTGCGCTTGCGGTGGAGTACACGGTCACCAGCGCGGACGTGACCGCGGGGTTCGTGCTCATCACCGACAACACCGACGCGAACGACCGCGGCGAGAGCCTCTACACGAACGCGACGCAACTCGGGGCGCTGCAAGAGAACCAGCGTCCGCCGAGCGCGAAGGTGCTCGCAAGCTACGCGGAGATGATGTTCTTCGGCGACGTGACCGAGAAGGCGCGGATGACCGTGACCTTCCTGCGGGACCCGTCGCTCATCACGCGCATCGTCAATCAGACAACCACGACGATCACGAACACGTCGATCAACTTCGCAGGCTTGCCGGCGTCGACCGACTACACCGCGTATTTTGCGCGCTACGCCGACCTCTACGTCATGCGCGCAAACCCAGCGCACTACGTGGAAGCATCCGGCGGCGGCGTCGATGCTCTGACGTACTTTCCGGGCACTGGAAGCGGCGCAGGCACCGGCGGCACCATCGACATCAGCACGGCAGCAAACGCCACCGACGGCACCATCGTCGCCACGCAAGGCGTGTTCTGGATTGCGCTCGCTCCAAACGCCACCGATGCGCCGAGCACGGTGGTGCCGTACTACTTCTACCGCGCCTCCAGCGGTCCGGCGGAGGATCTCGCGAACGGCGAGTTGGTGCCGTCGAGCACGCCGGGCGCCGACCTAGCGGACCTCGCAGCGTCCATATCGCGCACCGTCGGGCTCACCGCGCTTGTGGTAGACGAGCGCACGATCATCCTCGAACGCGACACGAACACCGCGTCGATCGACCTCGCGGATGCCTTCGCGATTCGCGTGCCTGCCGCTCAGCGCGGGTTCCTCGACATTGACGCCGAAGAGGGCGCGACGGCGTCGCAGGGGACGGACCCCGCGTACACGACCTACACGGCTTTTGCGCGGCGCTTCGCGAACCGCGTCTACTACTCGCGTAAGCAGGAGCCCGAGCACGTCCCGCCCGTCAACTTCGTGGACATCGGTGCGAGTTCGGAACCGATCATCGCGATGAAGGCGACGCGGCGCGCGCTGTTCGTGTTCAAAACCGATGGCATCTGGATCATCACCGGCGACACACCGGAGACGCTGCGGGTGGACCAGATCGACAGCACCGCGCGCTTGCTCCATCCGAAGGCGGTTGCGGTCGGCGGCGACAAGGTCTTCGCGTGGACGGACGCGGGCGTTGTCATGATCGGCGAAGGCGGCGTCGAGGCCAACCTCAGCGCGCCCGCCATCGAGCCCGACCTACGCGCGATCCAGGTCTCGCTCCAGTCCACGGCGGACCCGTCGCTCGGCTCCACCCACGGCTGCTTCCTCAGCTACCAGGACGGCGAAGAGCGGCTCTTGCTCGGCGTGCCCGCGGCTATCGGCGACGACGCGGTCGAGAGCGTGTACCAGTACGACATGCGCACGCAGGGCTGGACGCGCTGGACGTGGGACACGTACGCCGTGAGCGCGGCGACATCTATCGGCGGGCGCATCTACCTCGCAGGCGAGGACGACTCCGTGCAGGGCGACGTGTGGATCGAGACGCTGGCGAGTGACGAGGCGCCGCACTCGGACATCGTGCAGACCCTGAGCCCCGGTGCGCTCACCATCGTGTCGCAGACCACGGACGAGGTCGTCGTGACTGGCGCATTCACGGTGTCGGTCGGCGCGTGGGTCTACCAGGGCAGCGCATCCGGCGATGAGTTTCGCGGCGTCGTGACGTCGTACACGGGCGGCTCGCCCGCATCGATGACGATCACGAAGCTTTCGGGCACGCTGCTCGTGGGCGGCGAAGTCATCTTCTCCGTCGAGGTCTACGAGCCGGTCGAGCAGTGCATCGGGTGGGTGGCGAAGACCGCGCAGACGCCCACGGTGACGAAGCACTGGCAGCGCGGGGTCCTGACGTACGAGAGCGACCGCCGCATGTACGAGGCGACGCTGAGCTTCCGCAGCGACATGATTCACGCGGCCGCGTCGGTCACCACCGAGCACACGCTCCAGGACGACGCGCTTCCCGAGGACGTGCCCTTCCTCGCCACGCGAGCACACGCGCGCTCGGCCATCCTGCTCCCGAAGCTCTGTATCTCGCAGGCGGGCGCGCGGTGGGCCATCTCCGCGCTCCACCTCGACTACGAGCTCGGCTCCTCGCGAGCCGGTAGGCGGGCCCGGTGACCGAGTGGCGCCGTTGGCCGGAGCTTGGCACCGCGCCTGACCTCCCCGAGCTCGCGGACCCGACGGGCGCGGACGTACTCGGCATCGGCACAGACGGTCACCCGCGGCGCATCCCTGCGTCGGCGCTCGCGGGAGGCGGCACGCCGGGACCGGAAGGGCCCGAAGGCCCGGAAGGCCCGGAAGGTCCGCCGGGCGACCCCGGAGCCGCTGGCGCGGACGGCACGGTCCCGTGGATCGGCGCACCGGTCACGGGTCGGCACTACCCGATCACGGGCCTTCCGCTCGCGCTCGCCCCAGCGGTGCTCGCAGGCGCCAGCGGTCGCGGCGATCTCTCGCCGTGGCTGTGCACGCGCACGATCACGCCGGCGGCGCTTGGGCTTCAGGTCACGACGGGCGTTGCGTCTGCGGAGGTGCGCATTCTCGTCTACGCCTCCGACGCGAGTGGGTGGCCAGCCGCGCGCCTTTGGGACTCGGGCGCGCTCAACGCTGCGACGAGCTCCACCTACCGCGAGAGCACCGTGGGCGTCCCGACCTTCACGAAGGGCGTGCTGTACTGGCTCGGCGTGCTTTCAAGCAGCACGGCGGCGGTGCGCTGCGTGGCGCTCGGTGCGGCAGTCCAGATCGGCGGCATCGGAGCGACCGCGACGACCGCGACCTACGGCTCAGTCGTGCGCCGCACCGGGCTCACCTTCGCCGCGCCGCCTGACCCTTGGGGCTTCGCGGCGTCGCAGATCACAAACGGCATCACGCCGCCACAGATCCTTGCGAGGGCAGCGTGATCCGCTACGTCCGCGCACTCATCCCCGCCGCACTCGACATGGGCGCCAAGGTCGAGTGGGTGGACATCCGCGACCGCCTCCGGCGCCACGTGGACGAGACGCGGCGCGCGCTTCTCGCGCTGCCTCGGTGGCAAGAGCGCGCGCTGGCGTACGACCCCGCCGACGGCGAGGTCACGGTCGCGCTCGAGATGACTCCGCGCGCTGTGTGGTGCGCGTACGCGACAGCCCAGGGCTCCACGACGCCGGTTGCGACGACCGGCGTAACGTGGAGGCCTGGCCCGGACGCGCGCTCGGTGGTACTCTCCGCCGTAAGCGGACTGTCCTCGGGTACCCGATACGACCTCCGGCTATTCGTCGCAGGAGTCGACTGATGCCGAAGTTCTACGACCAAGACGGGAACGCCTACGATTACGGGACCTCACGTCAGGACCCCGCGACGGGCGAGAACGTCTACTACGACGCAGACGGCAACGAGATCGCGCGTCAGACTGCGAACCCCGGCACCAACCGCGCGGAGACGCAGTTCCGCAACGTCGACCCCGAGACGGGGCAGGTCTACTACAGCGCCGACAGCAAGCGCGGCCCTGGCTTCCTCCGTCGAGGCGGCAAGCGCGCCGACCGGCGTGACGCGCGTCGCGAGGAGCGCAACCGCCAGAACGCGCAGATGGCAGCCCAGCAGGGCTTCTACGGCAGCGCGTTTGCTGAGGGCATGGGAGGCGTATCTGGCGCCTTCGAGGGTCTGGAAGGCGAGCTTCCGAGCGAGCTGGACCTCCTCGGCGGCCAGGAGAACATCGAGAGTGAGGTAGGCGGCGCGCAAGCGGACGCAGGCGCCATTGCAGCGCAGCGCGCAGCGCTTGAGCAACTCGGCGTCATGGCGCAGGGCGGGTACACGGCCGAAGAGGCCGCCGCCATGCAGCGGATGCGCGCCGAAACTGCGCAGCAGGAGAAGAGCCAGCGCGACGCCGTCATGCAGCAGATGGCGATGCGCGGGATGTCGGGCAGCGGCGCGGAGCTCGCACAGCAGCTCGCGGCGCAGCAGGGCGGGGCGAACCGGGGCAACCAGATGACCCTGGAGACGCAGGCGCAGGCCCAGCGGCGCGCGCTTCAGGCGCTTGGGATGCAGTCCGACGCAGCCTCCGGGATGCGTGGCCAGAGCTTCCAAGAGGACACGACCCGGCGCGGCGCCGTCGACGACTTCAACCGCTGGAACGCGGAGCGTCGTGGGAGCGCGGCGCAGCAGCGGTACGCCAACCGCTTCGGTCTTGCGGGCGCACAGAGTGACGCGAGCGGACGCACGGCGGAGCTTGCGGGCGCGCGGCGCAAAGAGGTGGAGGAGCAACAGAACCGCAGCGATGACAAGAGGACCGATCGGACCTCGAAGATCATCGGGAGCATCATCTGATGGCCATCCTCGGAATCGGTGGCGGCGACGGCGAGAAGAAGCGGAAGCGCGAGGCGGAACTCGCGGCGGCCGAGGAGCGTCGAAAGGCCGAGGAAGCTGCGGAGGAGCGTCGCGCCGAGGAGGCCGCTGCGCTCGAAGAGCGGACGCGCGAGGCGCAGGAAGCGGCCGACGCACAGCGCGAGCGCGCCGAGTCGACGTTCCGCCGCTCGGAGCGCGCCGGTCAGCCTGTCGACGACTCCACGAGCACGGGGCGCGAGCTGGACGCGCTGCAGTCGCTCGCCGATGAGCCCGAAGAGCCGGCGGACCGTGACCCCACGATCCCCGCCTACACGATGACGATCCCGGAGGATGAGATCCGCACCAGCGTGACCATCCCCGAGGACGAAATCCGCTTCACGCCGAACACCCCCGCGGCACCACCGGAGGACCCGTATGCGCGCGTGCTTGCCGCGTCCGCCCGCATGCAGCAGGGGGCCGCCCCAGGGGGACGTCCCGTAGACTTCGACGCGCTCGATGCGCAAGCCGACCAGGCCGACGTCGCGTCCGCTGGCGCCGCGCAAGCCAACCTCGCGGGATCGCCCCTGGCGCAGCCTCCCGCACCCCAGGGCGCGCCTCAGCCGCCCGCACAGATGCCTCCGGGGCAACCCCCTCCCCCGGCTGCAACCCCGGCAACGGCGGCGGGTGGGGCTCCGGCTCCCTCCCTCCTTCCCTCGGCGGCTCCCCCGCCGCCCGCGCCACTACCGGAGCAGCAGCGCCAGGCCGACGCGCGGCAAGAGCGCATCCCCATCCAGGGCGCCCAAATCCCGCAGGACGTCCGCACCGCGGCGATGCCGCCCGGCGAGTCGGCCGCGAGCGGGCCGCTGTCCGCGAGCCTCCCCTCGCAGGGCGTGGACCGTGGCGACTCAGACGAGGACGAGGCCCGCCGCGCGCTGCGGATCGAGCGCACGATGAAGGCGCTCGGGTACCTCGCGAAGCTCGGACTCGGCGCGGGCGCGCTCGCGCTCGACGCGCGCGGGGGTAGCCCGGCCGCGGCACAGATGCTCGCGGCCGGAGGCGGCATGGTGGGGAACGCGCTCATCGGCGCGAGCCCGACCGGGCAGCAGGCCCGCATCAGCCGGGCGCGCGCGCAGGACGAGCGCCGCGTGCAGCAGGGCCAGGAGATGGACTTCCGCCGGCTCGCGCAGCAGGCCGCGGAGCGCCGACAGGCGATGCTCGACTCGCAGGGAGCCCAGCGACTCGACCTCGAGGGCCGCCGCGTGCAGGCGCTCGAAGAAGGGCTCGACGTGCGGCGTCAGGCGACCGAGTCGCTTGCGGCCGACCGCTCCGCGCGTGCTGAGGCGTACCAGGAGAGCGTGGGCAGCCTGTCGGAATCGCGTCGTGCGGAACTCGATCGGCGCACGCAGGAGACGTCGCCCGAGTCGGAGATGTCGCGCACGGCGCAGGCGCAGATTCGCGACCTTCGTGCGGCGAATCCGCGCACGGTGCCGCTGAGCGACGAGCAGATCGACTCGCTCTCGTGGCGCGACGCGCAGCGCTGGCTCAACGCGGGCTCGACCGCTGCGGGACGTGGTCGCGGTGGCGCCGGCACCGGCGGCGGTGGCGGCGGCAGTGTGCAGACCGCGCGCGACATCCTCATCGACAACGGCTACTCGCCCGAGGCCGTCGCGGCGATGCGCTCTCGCGATGTGTTCACCGAGGCCGCGCGCGTCGCTCGCGCGTCAGCTCCCGCAAGCGCGACGGGCACTGTCATCGCAGGCACCGGCGAGGACGCTGTGAGGTCCGGAGAGAACGTGAGCCCGACGGCCGTGCAGGAGTTCCGCCGCACGTGGTCGTCGAGCCGGTCCGCTTACGCGGCCTTCAACGTGCTTGAAGAAGTGCAGCGCGAATACGGCGCACGCGCCGCGGTCAGTCCCGAAGCCATCGGGCGCGTTGCGGTTGCGGTCGTGCCGCTCCGCGCCATGGTCGCGCGAGTCCAGGGAACCGGCGTCATCAACCCCGGCGAGGCGCCGCTCATCAACGCGGCGTTGCCGAACCCGACGGATCTGGCGCGCACGCTGCTCGGTCAGCAGCCCGCCAAGCTCGCGCAGTGGCGCGAGGCGCTCACCACTGACCTTGACGCTCAGATGGAGGCGCTCGGCGTGCCGCCCGAGGGCCGTATCCGCGCGCTGGACCTGGCGCAACGCGCGCGTGTAGGCACCGAGGAGCGCGAGCGAGAGGACGCGGCGCGAGCGGCTGGTCAGCCGCGGCCGGAGCCCGGCGGCGGCGCGAGCACGTACACCATCCGACTGCCCGACGGTCGGACACGAACCACAACCGAGCGCGGGATCGCGGCAGCGGCGGCGGCCCGCGGGTTTACGGTGGAGGGCCTCTGATGGACCCTGAGGTTCTCCGCTACCTCCAGATGCTCGGCATGGTGCCGGACCTGTCCGAAGACGCGCCGTCTGTCGGTGAGCGAGCGTCGGCGGTCATGCGCGGCGTCGCCGAGGGTGCCACGGGCTCGTGGGTGGACGAGATCGCGGGTGCTCTCGCGCAGTCGGTGAACCCGTACGCGCGCGCGACGCTCGGCAGGCTGATCGCGCCCGAGGGCCAAGAGGACCGCTACGCCCAGGCGGCCATGCAGACCGGGTACACCGAGGTGCGCGACGCGGCGCGCCGTCAGCAGCGCGAGGCCATGCAGCGCTCGCCCGGCGATGCGCTTGCGGGCCAGGTGGCGGGCTCGCTCTTGGGCGCGCGCGTCATGCCTCTACCGCGCGCGGCTGGAGCTACGGAGAGCATTGCGCGAGGGCTTGGCGCTGGTACCGCGATCGGCGCTGGCGCGAGCGAAGCCGACACGGTCGAAGGCGTCGCGCAGGATGCGGCCATCGGTGGAGCCATCGGCGGAGGCGCGGGCGCGGTCGGCGCGGGCCTCGGTGCGCTCGTCGGCAGCGTCGACGACGCGAAGACGGGACGACTCCTTGCGCGGCTTCGCCAGGCTGGCGTCTCACGTGTGCCGCAGCGGCGGCAGGTCGCGGGCCGGCAGGGCGTCGAGGGCCTTCTCGACACGGCGCGCGACCTTGAGCGCGCGGGCGCCTTCGAGGGCGGCGGCATCCTGCCCGCGTCGACGGACGTGGTCGCCTCCAACATCGACGACATGGCGGCAAACGCTGGACGCACGCTCGGCAGCGTGCGCGACACGCTTGCGGATACGCCTGTCGACGTGTCGCGACTGCGCTCGTGGATGGGTCGGCAACTCGCGAACGTGCCACAGAACAGCATGGCGCGGCCCGTGCGAAAGTTCTGGCGCGACATGCTCGCGGACCTCGACGACATGGAGGCAGCAGGTCCGGTCACGTACCGGCAGCTCGACGAGTTGCGTTCGACGCTGGGCGCAGTGACGGGGCCGGCGATGCGCTCGCCGCGGGAGACGATCATCCTCGACGCGCAGCGCTCGCTTTACGGTCAGCTCGCGGACGCGCAGTCAGCGGCGGCAGCGCGTGCGGGCATGGGAGACGTGTACGAGACGGCGCGCCGGCAGTACGACATCGGTCGGCGCATGGGCCGCGCGACGCAGCAGGATGCCGTTGCTGAGGCGAGTGCGGGCCTTACGCGCCTCGAGGCGGGCATGGCGGGCCTTGGTGCGGCGGCTGGCGGACCGGTCGGCGCGCTTACGAGCATGGCCGGCAAGAGGGTCGCGCAGAGCAACCGCTTGCCCATCATGGGCGCGCTCGCGCGCGAGTCGGTGGCTCGCATTGGACAGGCGACGGCACCGGTGACTGCGGCGGCTACGCGCGTCGGGACGGCGGAGGCGGTGTCGCCGGAGCCAGAGTACACCCCCGATGACGAAGCCGCGCTCGACGCGCTGATCGCAGCACCGGAGCCGCCAGCGGCCCCCGCTGCGCCGGTGGCGGGACAGGACTACACCGAAGACGACGAAGCCGCGCTCGACGCGCTGCTCGCAGGAGACTGATCATGGGCGACACTCGCGGCATCACCTACCTTCGCGCTCCGCAGAGCACCGACTCCACCTCGCGACCCATCGGCGGCGACATCGCCTTCGACGACAGCCCGGCAGTGTACGTCGGACCCTTCGGTCCGGGATTGATCGAGATCGTGTGCTCCACGGGCACGCCGGGCGAACTCGCTGGCTATTGGGCCATCGGTCCATGGGACGCGGGAGACTCCGACGTCGTGACGGCCACCGGCGGGACCACGGCTTACGTGCCGAGTGCGAACGATGTGCCGATCTTCTCGGGCGAGCGCATCGTCTGCGAGGCGCCGAATCCCACGATGGGGCTCGCCATCATCGGCGCGACCGGCGTGACCGGAACGCTGTGGGTGCGGAGGGCCTGACGTGGGCCGCTCCGCCGCACGCCGATTCGCGGGCGCTGGCCTACTCCGCCGACCGGGCACGCGGTATCAGGCGGGTGGGACGTCCGCGCCATTGTCCGGCGCGGTCACCATCGCGCCATTCGGCGACTCCATCACGCAGGGCCAGGGCTCGACGGACTCGCTCGGCTACCGCGACACGCTACGCGTGGCTCTCGGCGTGGCGCTGCCGCAGGTGACGAGCACGTTCGTGGGCCCGTACGGCGTGGCGCCGGACAACCATGGCGGCGACCCCGGCGCGACCATCTCCGAGGTCGAGATCAACTACGAGACCTGGATCGCGACTCCAGCTACCCCGCCCGACATCGTGATTCTCATGTGCGGCACAAACGACTGCGACACCGTCGGCCCCGCGTACGACGGCGCGACGGCGCAGGCTGCGGTGGGCGCGTGCATGGATGCGATCATCGCATCCAACGCAGACGTGCAAATCGTCGTGCTCAGTCCGCCAACCGTGAACCCCGCGGACGTGCTTCCGGCCGACGAAACTCTGCGCGCAAACCTCGCCGACTATGCGCCGCGCATCATCCTCGAAGCACGCAAGCGCTCGATGCTGACGGTCGATCTGCACGCGGAGTCGCTTTCGTGGGTGGCCGCAGACTTTGACGACGATGTGCATTTGAGCGATGCGGGTTACGCCAAGATGGCGGCGTTTATCCAGTCGCAAGTGGTCGAGGCCATTGGTCGAATCCTCGCGCCGAGCAGCTACCCGCAAGCCGCGGAAATCGTCACTGACCCGACACTCTCGGACCCCGTCGTTGGCGTGGCTGCGACCATCACGCCTGGCGCGGTCGACGCGTTCCCCACGCAGCCGACGAGCACGTATCGCATCCTCGACGCGGCCGACGACTCCGAGATCGCCGACCTCGGCACGGCGACGCAGTACACGCCCGTCATTGGCGACCTGGGGCTACAGCTCAAGGTCGAGCAGACGGCGGGCGGCGACGTGCGCACCGGCCCCGCGTCGACGGCGGTCGCAAACCCTCTCCCCTTCCCGACGACGAACGCGGTCTTTGCTTTCGAGGCACGCGCAGGCGTCACGGAGAGCGGTGGGCGCGTCACCGACTGGCAGGGTCAGCACGGCACCACGGCAGACGCCACCGCGAGCGGCACGGCGCGACCAGACTACCTCGCGACGAGCGGCTACCTCGGCGGCCCTGTACTGCGATTCGGCGCTCCCGCGACCGGTGGCACGGCGACGCTGATGGACGTGAGCGCGAGCCTTCGCGGGTCGGCAGGCGACTCGACGATCTCGGTGCTCTACAACTCCGAGAACGCGACTACGGGCGACCAGCAGTGGCTACTCGGATTCGCCACGCTCTACGGTCCATTGCACATCCGGTCAAACACAGTTCCTCGTGCCTCGTGGTACGACGGCGCCTACCGCTCGCTCGCAGTGGCCAACATCACCGGCTGGCAACTTCTGACGTTCTGGAACTCGGGCACGACGCTCCGCATCTACCGTGGTCGCACGCAAATCGGGTCGGACCTGACGATCACGCAGCGCGCGCTGACGACGCCGAAGATTGGCAACGTGCCGGGCGCTGGGTTCCCGCTTGACGGACTGATCGAGGGTCTTTGGGCCTTTGACGCTGCGATCACGCTCGCCGACCTGTGGGACTGGGTCGAGCAGGAATGGCCTGGGATTGCTCCATGACCGACCCGTCCGGCACCCGTCGCCCGCCCGGCGTCCTCGCAGCGCAGGTCGACGCCGCGCTCGTGGTCGCTCGGCGCCTCGACGAGGTGCTGGCGGCTTCGCGCTCGTGGGGCCAAGACCTGCGCGATTGGGTGGAAGACGTGCGCGCGCTCGTGGACGCGACCCTTCCGCACGGGCAGCTCCGAGCCGCGCTCCGGCGTGGCCGCATGCTCTCGACGACGTCGCAGCAGCGCATGACGGACCTGTACGCACAAGCGGCGTCGGACCTCGGCGTGAGGCCATCCGAGACGCAGCGCATGGGCGCGCTCCGGCTGGCGCTGGGGCACGCGTACGACGCTGGCGTGGAGTCGGCAGACGCGGCGCTTGCACGGCTCCGGGCCGAGCTCGCGGTGTGCGCGGCTGACTTGCTCGACTCGCGTCGCGAGTGCGAGGCGCTACACCGGGCCGTGGAGCGGCTCGCGAGGGATGACGATGGGACCGAGTGACCCGAGGGTCGAGGCGCTGCTCGCGAAGAGCCGCGAGGAGAAGGGCGGAGCCATGGTGCAGAAGGCCAGCGTCCCCGTGTGGATGGTGTCGGTACTCATCGCGCTCATCTCCGGCGGGCTCGCATCAGCGGTCACCTACGGCGCGACCATCGCTCGCGTGTCTACCGTCGAGCGCGACGTGTCCGCGGCACTCGTCCGCGTCGACCGCGTCGAGGCTGCGCGCGGGACCACCGAGCGCGAGCTGGCGGTGCTGAAGACGCGCCTCGACGCCATCGCCGACACCGGGCGCGAGACGCGCGAGGAGGTCCGCGGAGTACGTGAGGTGCTGGACGACATCCGCGCGCGGCTACCGCGGCGGTGACGGAAAGCGACCGCCCCCGGGTTTGTCCGCTTAAACCGCGGCTCTCCGAGGGCGGCGGCGCCCACCAGGTTTTAACCGGTGACGGCGCGCGCACACCATAGCCGCTCGCGCGCCAGTGCGCTACCCTGCGCGCAGGAGGCTCCATGAAGCTCGATTCGATCAAGATCCTCGTCGCCGGATGCGCGTGCATCGCCATCGGCTCTGCGCTGCTCTTCTTCCGGCCCGAGTCCGAGGTGACCGCGCTGGGCTTCATCACCGGCGGCGTCGGCCTGCTCGCGCCCGGAGCCTTCCGGCTGGGGGCCAGGTGAGCGAAAGCTCCATCGTCCGGCGCCACAACGAAGCGCACGAGCGACTTCGCCAGTCTGCGCGCCGCTTTCGGCGTGCGCAGGAGAAGCTGCTCGAAGGGCTCGAAGCGTGGCACCGCGAGAAGACGCCGCACACCGAGGAGCGGCTCACGCACTACTACCTCGTCGTGCGCGACTGCCAGCGCAACCTCGTGGACGCTGAGGAGCGCTTGGACGAGGCCTGTCACGCGGTCTTCGAGTCGGAGACGCTGGCCATCGAAGCCCAGGAGACGATGCAGTGACCCACGACCAGGAATCCGCTGGGCGCGCCGCGCTCGTCATCGCAGCCGTGATCGCCGTCATTGCGACCGGGGGCTGCGGCGCATCCGCGCTCGACCGGGGGCGCACCGTGGTCGCCGGCACCGCTCGCGTCGTCGCCGCCGCAGACACCGTGGCCGCCGGCATCGTCGCCGAGCGCATGGACGCCGCAGAGACGTCGGAGCAGCTCGAGCGCGAGCGCGTGCGCGCCGACCGCGTCGTGCGCGCCTTCGTGACGACTCACCTTGCGCTCACGGCTGCGGACTCCGCACTGGATGCCGTCGAGGCTGGCGCGGCGGCGGAGTCCGCGTGGCAGGATGCGGTCGCGTGTCTTTTGCCCACGTTGCTGGAGCTCGCGGACGTGCTCCAGGCCTTCGGCCTGCCAGAGTCGGTCACGGAGCCACTACGCGTCGCGGTGGGGCTCGCGTCGGGGTTCCTCGGCGGGGAGTGCCGGGCGCCGTGACAGCGTGGGAACTAGCCCTGCGCATGTCGCCACCGCGCTACGTCGCTCGGGTGCTAGTAGTCGATGCCGGCGCATCGACGGGTCTGCGTCGCGAGCAGCTCTGCGCGGACCTTTACGGCATGCGCGAGTGGGTGCGGCTGACGCTCCGTGACGGTGGACTCTCGCGGCAAATCTCAGAGGCGCTACACTATCTGGAGACCACGTCGCGCGGTCACAGCCCGACGTGCCCGTAGGGAGGGGAGCGATGCATCTGTTCGACGAAGCGAGGCTCGTGTGCGACGTGTGCGGCAAGCACGCGTCCGTCACGACGCGTCGAGGGCTGCCGAAGTCTGAGTGGCTCGCACTGCGGTACTCGCTGCGCGGATGGGTCACCACGCACGCAGCCGACGGCGCTCGGCACGACACGTGCCCCGCATGCGTCGTTGCATCGCAGGCGGTGACGCCGTGAAGGGACTCGAATGGCTCCGCGTCGTGCTGACGCTCGGGCTCACGGCGGCCGAGGTGGTACGCGAGAGGCGTCGGAAGGGCGACACCCGTCCCGCGCGCGATATTTGGTCGGAGGTCCGAACTGCGCACATCGCCGCCGAGAAGTACCGCGAGAACGTCGAGCGGCACCGGGCGCAGAAGCGGCGTCTCGGGCTACCGGAGGACGAGTGATGGCCGACGACGAGTGCGAGGAGTGGCCCGAGGCGACGACCGCGGCGCCGAAGCGCGTCATCCGCATGCGTGGCCGCATCCGGCGCATTGCACCAGCGGTCGACGTACTGTGCGACGGTGACGAGCGCATCCGCGATGCCGTGGCGCAAACGCTCGACGCGGTGGAACGGGGGCTCAAGTGACCCTTCCGCTCGAAGCCGTCATCGCGGACGGCGTTGCGCTCTACGACGCCACCGAGCGCGTGCGCCGCGAGTACCCACGCAAGCGCAGCGCGAAGGGCGTGCGGCCGAAGGGCCAGCGCATCGACGCCGTCTTCGTCCACCACAGCGGCTCGCTCGGGCGCGCGGGGCTCGACGGGGCTCTTGGAGCCGTGCGCTTCGTGATGACGCAGAAGCCGCCTGACGAGCGGTTCCCGGGGCCACCCTATCACCTGTGGCTGCCGCACCTGCCTGTGCGCGACGACGAGGGCCGACTCGTCATCTACCGGCTCTGCGAGGACAGCTACCGCGCTTGGCACACGGGCGACGTCGCAAACGATCGCGGCGTCGGCGTGTGCCTGCAAGGCAAGCTGACGAAGACGGGGCCGAGCGAGGCGCAGGTCGAGGCGCTCGAGGCGCTTCTTCCGTGGCTCTCGGAGCGGCACGGGCTGCCGTGGGGCAACGTCGCGTCGTGGCTCGGGTGGCACGCCATCGGCTCGCACTGGGGCGGGCGCGACAAGCCTACGTGTCCCGGCAAGCCCACCGAGGCGTGGCTCACCGAGTACATTGCGCGGACGCGCTAGGCGCCTTCGCGGATTCGTTTCATGTGCCACTGCACGGCCTGTCTCGTCACCCCAAGCTCGCGCGCTAACTCCGCCACCGAGTGGCCCGCCGCCAGCCCGGAGCGGACGTGGTCGCGCGTCGTCGGCGCGATGGGCGCGTAGGACGGCAGCGCGCACATCTCCGCGAGCCGGAGTACCCGCCGAACGGCGCTCGCAAGGTCCGGGCCCCACTCGAGCAAGCGGCGCTTCTCGTCGGCTGAGAGGCGGATGCTGGTGTTCGTTCGTGCCATGGCTTTCCCGGACGCCTTGCGGCGTTTCGGCCCCTGCCACGGGGCCTCGTCAGCGGGATGGTTAACGCGCGGCGTTGATGTACGGGTGTCGCGGATACTGCTGGCTGGTCAGCCACACCAGGGAGCCGTGGGCCATGGAGTACGGCTGGCCAATGCCAGGCATCACGGCGCGGCGAAACGTGCTGACGCGGTACGCGTCGGAGGGCAGGTGGCGTGCGTTGCGGTTGTTCATGACGTCTTCTCCCAGCCAGAGGTCATCAGAGCGCAGCGAGCCGGGTCTCGTACCCGGCCACCTCGGCCGTGAGCTTCGCGATGCGCGCCTTTGTGGCCGGCGAGTAGTTGTCGCGCGCGCGGGCGTTGCTGAGCGCCTGGCGCGCCTCCATCGTAGTCAGCACAAGGTCAGCGGCTTCGGGGTGGGCGATGAGGATGGCGCGAAGGTCGTCGGTCATGGTGTCGGTCTCCTGTTTCGCGGCGGTCTCTCCCGCCGACCCTCAGATAATGGGGTCTGCGCTTCGGATGCGCAAGGGCCGTCACGCGCTTTTGTCAGAGTCGGATGTCGATTTCTCAGAACGGGATGTCGTCGTCCGCAAAGTCGTCGGCCGGGAACCCGTCGTCGCGCGACTCTTCGCGACGACGCTCGCGAGGCGCACGCTCTCCGCCGCTGCCCAAGAGCGTGATGTCCGCGTCGAGGATTTCGACCGAGTAGCCCTTCGTGCCGTCGCTCTTCTCGAACTCGCGCACGCTCAGTGCGCCGGAGACGCCCACGCGGTCGCCCTTGCGGACCTTGTCGGCGAGCGACTCCGCGCGGCGTCCGAAGAGCGACGCGCGACACCACGTGGTCAGGGTCACCCACTCATCGCCGCGCTTGGTCCGCGCGTCGATCGCGATGCGGAGTTCGAGGACCGTGGTCCCTCCGCGCGTGGTCTTCGAGTCCGGGTCGGCTCCCAGGCGGCCAATCGCACACAGCTTGTTCATCGTCGTCTTCCTGCGGCCACGGTGACCGCGTTGAACTTGGGTCGAGGCCCGGCCGTCGTGCCGTGCGCCTCCATGCGGCGACTCATCGCCAGCGTCGTGCGGCTGGTCATCTGGAGGTGCCGCTTCACCGCGCCGTCGTCGAGCGCGGCCAGTGTCGCCGCATGCGCCGCGTCGCACACGGAGCACCGCGTGCGGGCTCGGGCGCTCGTGTGGATGCCGCACCCGAGGAGCCACCGTCGCCCGGCACGCACGGGCTCGCGCTGGGGCAGCGCTGCCGGCTCGACCGCGGGCGGGCTCACGGTGTCGCCGAGCACCGCACGGCCCGCGCTTGTGACGACCCATCCACAGGAGCCCGCGCCGACACCGCGTGCTTCGATGAGCCCAGCGCGCGCGAGCTCGCGCAGCGCCCACGACAGCCCGACGCCCATTTCGCGCTCCAGCTCGGGCCGCGTCGCGGGTCGCGAGGCGATGCGGTCGAGCAGATGCCAGCACCGCGTGCCGGGCCGAGGGGTCCACGTCGTGCCGCAGAAGCGCGTCACCGCACCACCTTGAAGCCGTAGACCCACACCCAGCGCTCGCGGTCGCGCTCCCACGCGCCGTCACCGTGGACATGCAGCCACAGCAGCCCGAAGGCTGCCCGCGGCGTGATGTGGCGATACGGACGCCCTGGGTGCTCCGACGCGAGCCAGTGCATCGCGCCCTCCGCAATGCAGTCCTCGGCGCTGATGTCCCCGAGCCGCTCGACGCGCACATCGGTCACGCGGAGCGAGAGACGCGAGGCCCAGCGCGGCATGTGGATGGACACGCGGGTTTTGCCGCGCGGGCCAGAATGAGGGCTCGCGAGGTGCGTGTCGGCAAGGTAGTGGATCTCTGGGTCTTTCTCGTGCGCGAGGATCTCACTCGGCGGCAGATGGTCAAAGGCCCAGGAGACGCGCCACGTCTCGCGCACCCACAGCGTGTCGCCAGGCTGCACGGGCGCGACGAGGTTCTCGTCCAGGTCGAGCGCGGCATCGAGCTTGGCGAGCCGCCGCGTCTGCGTCTTCGCGCCGTCGAGGATCGCGCGTACCATTGCGCCGCTGAACAGAATCGGGTTCTCGCTCATCGCAGCGCCTCCAGCCGCGCACGGGCCTCGCCCTCAACACGCTCGGCTTCACGCAACGACTGCGTCGCGATCAGCAGATCGAGTCCCTCAACACAAGACTCGGTTGCCCACTTCTTCGCCACCGCGACCACCGCATCCCGCGCCTTCGCCACGGCCTCGGTGGCTTCGCGTAGCGCGTTCTTGGCTGCGTTGCGCCGCTCGACGCGGTGGTCTTCCAAAAGCGACTTCTCGTCCATCACGCCCTCCTCGCCTTCTGAATCGCGGCCCAAGCCGCAGCCACATCCTCGCCGTACACCAAGCCCCCTGCGAAGAGGTAGGCCGGATGGAGCCGCTCCTGCGGCGTCTTCGACGCGAGCACCACGGGCAGCCCGAGAGCGCGCGCGATGCTCACCTCAGCCACGAGCCCGAGGCTGTGACGCGGCGGCATCGCGCCGTGACGGTGGACCCATTCCAGCTCCTCGGCCTCGGGCGGCACGTCCGGCACGAGCGCGAGCAGCGCACGGGCGCGGCGGATGTCGGCGACCCAATCGTCGGCGATGCGCTCGCGGACCATCTGCGGCAGCCGGAGCCCCAGGGAGCCGTGCTGCTCGACGGACTCGATCCAGCCGCCGCCCACTACCGTGATGCCCTCCGAGCGCAGCAGGTCGCGGATGGCGCGGGCGCGTGGCGTTTCCGCGGAGCTTGCGGACAAGTAGATCGCGGTCACGACTCACCCCGCAAGATGGCGTCGATGCGGGCGATCGTCGGCCCGTAGATGACCGCGCGATGACATGCGCGCTTGTCGAGCGTCGCGAGTACGAGCGCATGCGTGCGGTCCGCGTACTCGCCCTGCTCGCGTTCGAGCACGTAGACCACATCACTCATTCGCGACCCCCTTGCCCGACCTCGGTGCCGTGGCCTTCGTAGCCATCTCCACACGACCCCTCGCCCGCGGCCTCCGTGGGCTGCGTGAGTCGCGTCTTCGCGTCGTCGCGCTCGGCCTCCCAGGCCTTCCGCGTCTCGCCGTCCAGCGTGCGCCATGCTGCCTTTGCAGCGTCCACGGCGGCGGCGTACTCCTCGCGCGTCGTGACGGCCGCCATCATCGCGACCACGTCGACCGCGGGCTCCTCGCGCACGACCTCGACCGGCGTCGCCTGCGCCATCTCCTCGACCCCGTACACGCCCGAGAGCTCGTTAGGGAACGCCGCGCGGAGCGCCTGCATCTCCGCGCACTTTGCGAGCATCACGGACGGCATCCGCGCCCACATCGGCGACGTGACGTGCTTCCCGGTCTGCTTGTCCTTGTGCGTCTGCACGAACTCGCTCCAGAGCGCGACGCGGTAGAGCGGAGCAGCCCAGTCCTTGCGGTAGACGCCCACGCGCGCAGCAGCCGGAGGCGTCGGGGAGAGCCACACGTCGCGCCACGCGCCGGACTCATCGCACCACTCCGGGCCAGCTTGGCCGGCGTACTCGCCCGTGCGCTGCGCCACGAGGCGGAAGCCGTCGATGCTGACCTGGGGCGTGTACACCTCCGCGCGAGCACGCGAGTCCCAGCGGCCCACGAGGTAGATTTGCCGCGCGAACGGGTCGAGGTCGAGGCGCTGACACAGCGCCAGGAACACCCGGATCTCGGCGTCGCTCGCCTTCGGCGCGAGCTGGTCGCGGATGAGCCGCGCTTCGTCGCGCGTGCCACGTGCGGGCACGAGCCCGGCTTCGGTCTTCACGATGTCGGTCATGTCGGTCTCCTGCGCGGGCCGGGCCCGCTGAGTGTCACGATGATGGGCCCGCGCTCACAAAAGCGCAAGGGACGTCACGCGCTTTTGTCATGACGCGTGTCGTTTCCCGGCTACGGCCCGAACGTGATCTCGTCGTCGAGCTCGATGGGCGGCAGCTCGGGGCACGGTCGCGCCATCGCGCCCCACGACTCGCGCTCGATGTGACGCCGCACGAGCGGCAGTAGCGCGAGCGCATCCTCGCGGGCTTGCTTCCACTCCGCGCCGGTCACGCTGACCTCGACGGCCTCGCCCGTGTCTCGCGGCAGGTAGACGATGCTGGCGCCATCGAAGAGCCCGATGTGCTGCTCGTGGTGCCGCGCCGCGAGCTGCGCATAGAGCCCGGCTTGTAGGATGGCCCCGGCCTTCCACACGCTGGGCTTGGGCTTCCCAGTGAGCGCGCTCAGGCTCTCGCAGCCCTTCCAGTCGTAGAGCCACCTGGAGCCATCCGCGCGCACGACCGCGAGGTCTAGCGTGCCGCCGAGGCGCAGGCTCTCGCTTGCCATGGGCCATTCCGCATGGGTGGGCGTGCCGCGATCCTCCTTCTCCCACCACCGGACCCACGCCGCGTACGCGTGCTCCGCGGCGCGCTGGTCGCGTGCGCCCCACAGCAGCGTCTCGTCGGGCTTGCCGCTGAGGTACGCGACGATGGCCGCGTGGACCGCCGTGCCCACCTCCGCGGCGTCGTCGCGGTGACGGAATGGGTCCTTCCCCGAGCGGCTCATGAGCACGGCCCAGCGCGTGAGCGGCTCGGGGTCGCCGAGGAAGCTCGCGACCTGCGATGCGCTCAGGAAGCCGGGGCCGTAGCCTTCGGCGGGTCTGCCGCTGCCAACGATCACGGTGCGCCTCGCAAGATGGCGTCGAGGTCACGTGCGATGTCCTGCATTGTGGCGGCGCATCGTGGATACGCATGCGTTACCGAGTCTTTCATGAGGCGGTCTCGAAGGTCTCGTATCGCGCAACGCAGCGCATGATCGGGTGAATCGGCCCTGCGGTTACTGAACCACTCCATCACCGCACCTCCCCTTCCTCGTCGTCGTACCAGCCGTGCACCCGAACCGATGATCATGTGAGCCCCCCGAGCAGGCGCCACCATGCCTCAGCCTCGCGATTGAACCGACCAGCGCGCAGCCTCGTGCTCGCGCCGTGCTTGCGCATGACGCGGCGAACCTCGACGCGCGCCGCGTCCATGTCGGCCGCAGACACCGCCTGTCCACGCGCTACGCTTTCCAGCGTGCGCAGGACCCGCGTGTACTCTGCGGGAGTCACGGCCGCCACCCCGCGCGAAGCATCTTCGTGAGCCGGCGGCGCATGTCGCGTCGGACGTCCTCGTTGAAAATGCCGACGTAAATCGTCACCAACTTGCCGGTCGGCTCACCCCAAAAATCGACCTCGGGCACGCGCCTGCCGGCGTGACCGCCGCAGACCTCCGAGGGGCTGCCATAGCCGTCTCCGGCGCTGCACTCGCACTGCTCGACCAGTCGGTCGCGCACGAGCGCGTGAGCCCAATCCGCGTAGGCGTCAGCCTTGCGCGTACGGATGCGAGCGCCCGGCACTGGGGCTTGGTACGTCGTGCGCACCTTGGATCGCAGGTCCATCACTCGCCCCCGAGCAGCTTGCGAAGCGCTGTGGCGGCGTGATGCAGCTCCGACCACCGCTGTGCGGCGCACGTTGCGGCCAGATCATCCGGCCGCGTCATGTCGCACTCGGCGCTGAGGTGCGCGAGCCGCTTGTCGAACGCCGCAAGCAGGTCCTCGGCGCCCACGCGTAGCGCTCGCGCCTGGTGCCATTCCTGGGCGAGGCGGTCGAATGCGTCCGACCACCGCTGGACCTCACGCTCGTCCGGCGACTGCGCCGCAATCGCACGAGCGCGCAACTCCTCGTACTCGGCATCTGTCATCACCACACCTCCCCTTCCTCGTCGTCGTACCATCCATGCACGCGCTCGAGCGTGTCCAGGTCGCGCAGCAGCGCGCTCCGCTCCTGCATCAGCGGCCCCGGGTCCACCGTCTCCGTGGGCCCGAAAATGCGGTCAAGCTCGTCGTCGGGCCACATGTCGCGCGGCGGCCGCCACGTCTCAGCCACCTCGCGAGCCTCAGCGGGCACGCGCGCGGGCGGCGGCAGTCGGTCACTCGGCATGATTGGTCTCCTGCGATAAAATCCAGCATTGAAGCGGCTTGCCGACAGGGTACACGTGCCACCGGCCGCCCCGGCCCTCATCATCAAAGATCGAAGCCACGCGGCGCACCTCCACACGAGCCCCGTCACGTCGGCCAACGTACACGAGTCCCGCGCGCCGAACTGACCAGCGCCACGAAGGCGCTGCGCGCTTCATGTAATCCAGCGAGACCCTACTTCGCATCGGACATCGCCCTCTCGCGGATGTGAAGCCATGCGCGAACCCACGGTAGCAATGTGAAGTATGCGAGGAACAAGGCGTTTGCAACGTTCCAGCCGTTGACGTGCACATCCGCAACAGCAACCGCCGATGCAACGCCGGCAATCCAAAACGCCACGAACCAGAAAACTACCTGCCAGGGACGCATCGCCTCTCGCGCCGGTCGATCGCTGCTCATCATCCACCTCCGGGCTCATCACGGCCATGCACCACGCCATCGGTCGTCTCCTTCGCTCGCAGCTTCGCGAGGCACGCGAGCACGGCGGCGGTGATGGTGGGCTCCGTGCTTGTCGCCAGTAGCTCGTGGCGTCCGTCGGTCACCACGGACGCGGTCCACACCCGCTTGCGGCTGTGCTTGCGCAGTCTGACATGGGCCCCGTGCATGTCCGCGAGGCTCACGAGGTGCTCAAGGTCGGAGCTCACGACGCCACCTCCGCGGCCGCACGCGGGCGGCACGACGACACCGCGACCACGAGCGCGGGGCCGAGCGGCCACGGCAGCGCGTACGCGTCCGACGGCGTACCGAGCCCGAGCAGGCTCGCGAGATAGCCCGTCGCGAAGGCGCGCGCGTCGCTGTGCGACTC
>JALOPS010000517.1 GCA_025453745.1 Gemmatimonadaceae bacterium | reverse complement strand
CTTGGGCGTGACCGAAGGCGCGTTGCGGTATCGACGGAAGCGGTTGGCGAGCGGGGCCGTGGATGGCCGCACGCAGCAGCCGACCGCGTTGGTCGGCTATGAAGCGGCGGTCGACACGCTGGTGGCCGCGCTCGCGGACAGCGATGGGGTGAGTGCCCGCCTCGTGTACGAAGCGTTGGTGACGCAGTACGGCTATCGCGGGAGTTATCCCGCGGTGGTGCGTTATCTCCGGCGCCAGCGCGCGACGCCGCGCGTGCAGGCGGTGCGGCGCGTGGAGACCCCGCCCGGCATGCAAGCGCAGCACGATTGGTTTGATTGGCGCGTGGAGGTCGAGGGGAGCGTCACGACGCTCCACGGACTACTCGGCACGCTCTCGCACTCGCGCGGGTCGGCCGTGTGGTTGAGCCGCCGGCTCACGCAGGTCGCGTGGCAGACGGGGCACGCGGCACTCTTCCGCGCGTATGGCGGCGTGCCACGCGTGGTGCGCATCGACAATCTCAAGACCGGCGTCGCCGCCGGCGCTGGGCCCTCGGCCGTGCTGTCGCCCGCCTTCGCGGTGTTCGCGCGCACGTGCGGGTTCGTGATCGATCCGTGTCGGGTGCGGACGCCGCGCGACAAAGGCAAAGTGGAGCGGCGCGTGCGCACGCTACACGCGCACCTGGCCCCGCTCGCGCAGCAGACGTGGTGTTCGTTGGGCGCTCTCCAGACGGCGGTCGATGCGCGCCTCGCGCAGCTACATGCGCGGCTGCGGTGTCCGGCGACGGGCACGTCGATCACCGCGGCGTGGGCCGCGGAGCAGCCGACGCTCCAAGCACTGCCACTGCTCAGTGAGCCGTTTGATGTCATCGCGGCCCGGCGCGTGCAGCGCGACAGCCTCGTCTGTTTCGAAGGGCGGCAGTACTCGGTGCCCTTCGCGTGGATCGGGCGCGACTGCGAAGTGATCGGCACGGCGCACCATGTGGTGATTCGCGGCGATGGCCACGAGCTCGCCCGGCATCCCCGCCACACGAGCGCACGCTTGGTGCTCGATCCCGCGCACTACGACGGCCCGAGCACCGCGCGCGTGCTCGCGCCGCCACCGCTCGGGCGGCGTGGTCGGCTCCAGGTGGCTGGTCTGCCCGCGCCGCACCACGTGCAGCGGAGTGTCGACGCCTACGCGGCGCTCATCGAGGAGGCGCGGCGATGACCCCCGCGACGGCGTTGCCGCTCGACGCGCTCGCGCAGCAGCTCACCACCTTGGGGCTCGAGCATGCGGCCGATGCGCTCCCCGAGCTGCTCGAGACCGCTGCGCGCGAGCGGCTGGATCCGGGGGCCTTTCTCGGGCGACTGTTGACGCGCCAGCTCGAGCGCAAGGATGAGCGCCGCATCGCCACGATGCTCACGCTCTCGGGGCTGCCCAGTGGGAAGACGCTCGAAGACTTCGACTGGACGTTTCAGCCAAAGGCGGATCGCCGCCAGCTCGACGCGCTGGCTACGTGCAGCTTCGTGCGCGAGCGCCAGAACATTCTGTTCCTGGGTCCACCGGGCGTCGGCAAGAGTCACGTGTCGTGCAGTTTGGGCGTGAAAGCCATCAAGAACGGCTTCTCGGTGATGCACACCGTGCTCGACGATCTGTTGCACGCGCTGACGGCCGACGCCGCGATTCCGCCGCGCCGGCTCAAGGGCAAGCGCTACTTGAGCACGGCACTGCTGATCATCGATGAAGTCGGCTTTCGGCCGCTCGATCGCGTCGAAGCGAATCTCTTCTTTCGCTTGATCTCCGCGCGCTACGAACGCGCCAGCATCATCGTCACCACCAACAAACACGTCCGCGACTGGCCCGAGGTGTTTGCCGGCGACGAGATCCTCACCACCGCGATCCTCGATCGCCTGCTCCACCACGTGCACATCGTCCACCTTGACGGGCGGAGCTACCGCCTGCGCGAACTCGACCAACTGCTGCGGCCGGCGGCACCCCCGCCGCCGGCCGCAGCAGCCCCCTCACCCCAACCAACGGGAGACCACCCCACCCCACCACCACCCCTCAGAGTGCGTAAGTCTGGGTGATCCCTACGTGCGTAAATCTGGGTGATCCTTCGGACACTGGTGGCGGACACGCGGCCACGGCATGATGTGATACAGCGTTTGCCGTGGCCGCTCGCATCGATGCGCGCCCGCCGCAGAGCGCAGCGTTAGACGGACGAAAGGACTTGACGTCCGAACATGGTCAGCCAAGACTTCCGGTCGCCGAAACCGAGGGGTGTTTGACCTCTCGCTGTCGGCGAAAAATGGCAGGACAACGTAGTGCAATTCTCGCAGTGCCCAATTTACGCAGTCTCACAGTTCAGAGGAGAAATTCGTATGCAGACGGTTCGAGTGATGGTGTTCTATGACGGCGCGTACTTCAAGGCTGGCAACGTTTTCTTCCGGTACAAGGAGAAGCGTGGGTGGTTCAGCCTTTCGGAGCTTCATTCGCTCCTTGAGCGATACACGGCCTCCAAGGCCAAGTCGCCAACCGACCTAACGAAGGTCGTCGCAGCCCACTACTACGACGGGCGAACCACTACTTCCGTGGCCGATAGTGCCCAGCTCGAGAGAGAGCGCGACTTCGAGATGGCCCTTATCTCTGCGGGAATTGTGCCTCACTTCCTTGCGGTCCGCGAGACCCCTAAGGCAGGCAACGGCTCGGATGATGTCAGGTATCAGCTCGCGCAGAAGGGCGTTGATGTGCAGTTCGCTATCGACGTGTTGGACTTCGCACATGCGGATCGATTTGACGTCGCCGTTCTAGTCACTGGCGACGAGGACTTCGTGCCGCTGGTGCACCGAATTACGTCGCTCGGAAAGCACGCGCTTGTCGCACACTTCAGCATCGATCCTTGGACCGACGACAAGGGATACGGGCATCGCGGCACGTTTTGCTCTCGCGCGCTTCAGGAAGCGGCGAGCTGGTGCCTCAATTTCAACTCCTTTGTGCGTGACCCGGACTGGAAGGCTGAGGCGAGGAGCCTGTTCTTCAAGCCCAAGGGAGCTGAGTAGTCTTCGCGCGCAGCGCGGTCTAACGTCGGCGCTGCTGCGGACGGGCGCCGCGGACTTGCGTCTCACGCCAGCGCGGCCGCGACATCATCTTGAATGCAGGAATGTCGCGGCCGCTTGGTCTCCTGTGGCGCCCGCCGCAGAGCGCGGCGTTAGACCGGCCGGCACATTAGGGTGAGTTGGGATCAACGCAAGCACCGTGAGGCGAGTCAGGCTGATCGCCGCACCCGTGGCCGACCGCGCCGATTGGCTCTGCACTGACCGCTTGACTCTGACTCGCGTCACCATGACCGTCCGTCTCACCTACGACCTGCCCGGTGCCGGATGGGCAGACTGCACCATAGTCATTGATGGGCAAGCGCTCCGGCTGTCGGCGTCGTATCTCTCGGATGCGTTGGACGACTTGACCGGAGCGGTGATAGCCGTGCTGCGCGGCGAAGAGTGCGCGAGCGCGGTATTCTCGGAGGAGCCCGGCGAGTATCGCTGGGAACTCTGGCGTGTCGGGGTCGATCGGCTGCGGCTTCGCATTTTCTGGAGCCTGCCGCGCTGGGGGGACGGCCCGCACGATCCCGCCGAGCCGATCTTTGATGCCACCTGTCGACTGCGGACCTTCGGAGGGCAGCTGTTGTCGGAGCTTCAGCGTTTACTTCGGGAGCATGGCGAGGATGGCTACCGCGCCAAGTGGGTGCTCTACGACTTTCCAATGCACCGCTTTACGACGCTAGCGTCTCTGCTCAAATAGTCGGCTAGATCTTGTCTGTCCGCAGTCGACGCGACCAAGTGCGGCTGGCGTCGCGCGTCTAACGTCAGCGTTGCAGCCGGCGGGCGCCCCAGGGATCTGGTCGTCGAGGCGCGGCCCCCGCATCATTGATGGGCAACGATTGCGGGGGCCGCTTAGCGTCGGGGCCGGCGCCCGCGGCTGAACGCGGCGTTAGGCCGCGACCACGGACTTCTGAACTCGGCGCATGCAACCGAGACCGCTGGCCCTCGGAGTGAAGGATTCGCCCCCGAATGTGATCGCATTGATTGACCACTGACGTTCGCTCGATACCTTAGCCGATTGCCATCACATTCACCCTTCATCGCGCACTCGAGAGCTG
>JALOPS010000181.1 GCA_025453745.1 Gemmatimonadaceae bacterium | reverse complement strand
AGCGGCATCTCGATGTCGCGCTCGCGCGGCTCAAGCGGAAGTTCGGCGTCTCCGGCGAGCTCGCGAAGCCGCGCATCGCCTATCGCGAGACGATCACCGCCAAGGCCGAGGGCCAGGGGCGCCACAAGAAGCAGACCGGCGGGCGCGGGCAGTTCGGCGATTGCTGGATCCGCATGAAGCCGCTGCCGCGCGGCGAAGGCTACCTCTTCAAGGATGAGATCGTCGGCGGGTCGATCCCGTCGAAGTACATCCCCGCGGTCGACAAGGGGATCCAGGAAGCCTCCGCGCGCGGCGTGCTCGCCGGCTTCCCGCTCGTCGACTTCGAGGTGGAGTGCTACGAGGGCTCGTACCACTCGGTGGACTCGAACGAAATGTCGTTCAAGATGGCCGGCATCCTGGCCTTCAGGACCGTCGCCGCGAAGTGTCGCCCGATCCTCCTCGAGCCCATCGATCTGCTCGAGATCCATATCCCCGACGCGATGCTCGGTGACGTCATGGGCGATGTGACCTCACGTCGCGGGCAGATCCTCGGCACGGACAACGGTGCGTTCGGCACGCTGGTCAAGGCGATCATCCCGCAGGCCGAGCTGCACCTGTATGCCACGCAGCTCAACTCGATCACGCACGGGCACGGCACCTTTGCGCGGCACTTCCACGGCTATCACGAGATGCCCGGCGAGGCCGCGCAGAAGGTGATCGCCGAGCACGCGAAGGAGCTGGAGGCGGTGGAGGCGTAGGCAACCCTGCGTGCGCTGACGCGCGACCGTCAGCGCAGCAGTCAGACGGCCCGTCGCCGCAGGCGGAGACGGGCCGTCGGTGTGCTAGAGCGAGAAGTCATTGAATTTGCGCTGCACGTAGTCGGTGACGAGCTGGTGCGCCTGTTCCACCGACTTGCCTTCCTTCGCTGCACGAACGATCAGACGACGGATCTTGAGGTTCGTCCACGAGTAGTTCGGGTCACCGCCGTGCTTCGCGCGGAGCTCCTTGAACTTGTACTTCGTCTGCAGCCAGGCGACGCCACCGAGCATGCTGTCGGCCTTCGCCAACCCCGCATGCACCCCCTTCGTGAACCACGTCTTCGCATTGCTGATGGCGAGGTTCGACGGTCGCGGGATGAGTGGCTGATTGTTCCGGGCGCGTTCCTGGTTGTAGAAGTGCACCTTGTTGCGGAGGTCGGACCAGAAGTAGTCCCAGATGCGGTTCGGCGTGAAGAGCAGCGTCATCCGGGCCGACGGCGGCGTGGCAACGGCATGCCCACCCTGCTTGAGCTGGCGTTGCGCCGGGGTCAGCACGGCCACGCCGCCTTGGTTGTCCTTCCCGAGGATGTCGGCCGCCCAATGCCACGAGGTGAGTGCACCGGTGTTGTCGGTCCGCGTCCACGACTGTTTGGTGCTGTCCTTGAGCACCTTGTCGAAGCTCGTGAGCACCGTGCCGGAGTCGAGCGAGAAGAGCTTGCCTTCACTGTCGAACGCGTTGTTCCCCGCATTCAACTGATCGAGGCGGTCGCCGTTGCCGAGCAGCGCATCCGCCACAAACAGGGCGCCGAGGCTGCGCATGAGCTTCTCGTTCGTGAGAATACGGTCGAGTCCGTCGACGGTCTTGTAGGCCGCGTCCAACTCCTGCATGCCCTGGGCCACACGCTGCACGACAAAGCTGCCGGCCCCGCGGAGCTGCGGCGCGAATTGGCGCAGACGGTCGATGTCGGGATGTGCGTTATCGATCGGGTCGAGATCGTGTAGGTCGACCACGTGCTCCACCCACATCACGATCGCGTTGCCCAGCGGCGATGCCCGCGCGATCCCTTCCGACTGCATGGACGTCGCGCCGACGAGTTTCGAGAGGGTGTGCTCGGCGAACTGTGTGCTGGCCGCGCTACCCGGCAGCGGTTTGATGACGAAATCGGCCTGGTTGATGGGGTAGCTGGTGCTCGTGCGCGTGAAGCAGAACAGCACGCCGACGGCACCACCGCCGCTCGGCCGCGCGTACTTCACGTTCGCTTGCCACTGCGCCGCATTCCACTTGGCCACCACTTTGGGATCGATGGGCATGTCGGTCTGCACTCCGGAGAAGGACTGCGGCCAACGATACGTTGCACCCCCGTGGCGTCCGCCATCGCTGCGCGTCCGACGCGCGCTGTCCGACATCGTCCGACGTGTGGGGACGCCGGCGCGCCATCGGTACGCCGCCGTCCCGCGGATGCGCGCGCGGTGCGCCTCGCCGTGGCCTCCGGCCTCGTGACGCACCTCCTCCCAGCAGGCGACGACTTGCGGAAGCCGTGCGATTCCGGCACATCGCGCTCGTCGGGTCATGCATGCCGCCGGACGGCGGACGGCATCAGCTCGAACTCGCAGAAGGGGGGCAGGCCGGCGGCACCGACACGCATCACCGCACGCTGGACGTGAAGTTCGAGACGTCGTGGCGGAATCCCGAGCGGCTGTCGACGCCGCTCGTGTCATTCGAGCATACGGGGAAGCAGGGCCTCGACCACCGCATCGTGCGCGATCACGCCCCGCTCACTGTCCTCCCGTATCGCGGGTGGGACATGGCGGGGCAGTGGGGCGTGTGAACCTCTCACGCGGCACCACACGCATCGTGCACACGCCGCAGTATGCGGGCACCGCCGCCGCGCGCAGTGCCCGGGCGGGTCACACCTTGTGGTACCCCACCGTCGCCGCCTCCCGCTTGTCGTCCGCGGTGTAAATCGAGAAATCGCCGAAGAACGCCGGCGCCTCGGTCTGCAGCACGCGCAACACCGCGATCGCCATGCGCCGGATCTCGAGCTCGGCCGCTTCGCTCGAACGCAACTCGAGCATCGTGCGCCACGCCCGCGCGTTGCCGGTGACCACGATCTTGGTCTCCGTGGAGTTGGGGAGCACGCCGCGGGCGGCCTCGCGCGCCATCTTGCGACGGTGGACCTTGTCGTCCACCCACTGGTAGCGCTGCATCAGCGACTCGACGAGCGCCGTGTACGTGCCGAGCGCCGAGGCTATCTGCGCGGTCCACGCTGTCTCGAGCGCGGCGTCACCCTGCATGGCCGGCGGCATCACGAAGCAGGCGTCCGACTCGTCCACGTAGCGCTGCGAGAGTTGCGAGTACGCGAAGCCCGCGCGATGCCGCACCAGCTCGTGCGTGAGCGAGCGGCTCACCCCTTCGAGCAGCAGCGAGTAGTTCGCGTGCTCGAGCACACTGCCATGCCCCTGCTTCTTGATGTTCTCGAGATACTCGCGCGTGCTGCGCCCCGCCGGATTGCGCTGGCTCATGTAGCAGAGCCGCCCCGCGAACTCGGCGAGCCGCTCGCCGTCGGTGCCCTCACCGATCCACTGCACGCCCAGGTGCGCCGGTTCGGTGAAGGCCGGCCGCGAGAGGACGGTGATGATCGGGTCGCGGAGGACGGTCGGGGTCGGGAGTTCGCTCATGCGCACGGAAAAGGGGAGGCGGCAAGCTAGCCCACCTCCCCTCGCTGCCGAAGCGCTTGCGAACCGGCGTTACGGCTTGGCGGCGCCGCCCTTGGTGTAGACGAAGATGATGCCGTTCGCGGCGCGCGGATCGTCGGCGAAGCGGCCCGCACGGGCCGCAGACCCCTTGACGACTTCGACTCGGTCGATGCGGTCGGGATTGAGCGACTTGATGTCGACGAAGTTCTTGATCTCCCCGTCGACGACCACCAGCGGTTCGGCGCGCATCTCCACGGGACCGAGTTGCCGTTCGTTCGGCTGCCCGCCGGGCGTCAGCAAACGCACGCGCACCGGGGCGCGGTCGCCGACGGGGGCGTCGATCCGCTCCTCGATCACTGCCGTGTCTCGCAGGACCACCGCACGCGCCGTATCGATGGCGATCTCCTTGAGTGCGCCCTTCGATGCGGCCGTCGAACCATCCTCTCGTGCACGCCGGACTCGCACGACGGACTCACGAAGGCCCTTCTGTACATCGACCGAGGCAATGGCGCTCGAGGGTACTTCCTTGATCTCCGCTTCGGTCACTGCTTTGCCATCGAGTTCGTACCGCGTGGGCCGCGCGGGGTCGGCCAACAGCGGCTGCGCGGCGGTCACCGCGGCTTGGCCGTCCATCGCTTCGATCTCCGCGCTCGTCGGCAGCTTCGACTCGCACGCCGCGAGCAGCAACAGCGCTGCGGCCCCCCCGCCGCCGAGCACGCGTGCCACTGAGTGTCGTACCGGTCCCGTTGTCATGGCCAGCAGCCTCCGTTCCAGGTGAGAGGTCACCCCGAGCGTGGGCCACGGGGTCCAGAGCGATCGCGGACGGCTGCGGCTCGCGACGTCGAGCAGGAGCAGTCCGTAGTCGCGCGCCGCAACGCCGCGGCCGAGCACACGCGCATCACAGTCCACTTCGATCGCCCCGCCCAGACGGCGGAGCATCCACCACGTGCCGGGGTGCCAGGGCACGAGGACCACGGCCAGCGCGCCGACGGCGAGCAGCAGCGGATCGCGCGCGCGCTGATGTTCGATCTCGTGGGCCAGCACGAGGGCACGCGAGCGGACATCGAGCGCCACGGCCCATGGCGGCAGTGCGATCTCCGGCCGCGACAGCCCGACGACGAGCGGACCGACGCCATCGGTGACTCGCACCGCGGTGCCGTCGACCGTCGCGTGTGGCCAGCGTGACCGGCGGCGATACATGCCGACAAACGCCAGTGCGAACAGCGCACCGACCACGAGCGACGTGATCCACCACGCCGCTTCCACCGCGTGGCGCGTGCCCTCGGACAGCCGTCCGTCGACCGTGGCGGGCGCGTCGAGAATGGCCGCGGCCGCGTGTCGCACGCGGACCCACATCGACGCGTCAGCCGCGCGGGTCGGGGCCGGCACGCCGACGACCGCGTCGCCAGCGACAGGCGCGATCGACGCCGTCGGCGGAGGCAAGCGGAAGGGCGCACTGCCAACCAGGGCGAGCACCGCCACGAGCCCACCGAACCAGACCCAGCGTGATCCGCGCTGCGTCTTGGGGCGCAGCGACGCGAGCAGCGCGGTGGCCGCACTCACGCAGGTCACGACCAACACCGTGTAGACCACCCAGCCGCCGATCATCGGTCGTCCTCCGCTCGCAAGCGCGCTTCGAGCATCCGCCGCATCCGCTCGAGCTCCTCGCGCGGCGTCGCTTCATCGGCGACGAGCTGCGCGAACAGCCGCTCCGCGCTCCCCGCGAAGATCGCGTCCTTGATGCGGGCGATCGCACTCTGCCCCGCGCGCTCGGGCCCCACCGTGGGGAAGTACCGATACGCTCGCCCCTCGGCGACGTGCCGCACGAACCCCTTCTCCGTCAGCGTCTGCAGCGCCGAAAGCACCGAGGTGTACGCGAGCGGCTCATCGAGCGCATCGCGGACCTCCGCGACCGTGGCGGACGTCCGGCGCCAGAGCACGCTCATGACGTCGAGCTCGCGAGGGGTGAAGTGGACTTGGCTCATGGTAGATACTGGAAAGGCAGTAGACGAAGTGCAGTGTGTGGCCCGTCGGGCGATTTGTCAACTGGTTTTCCAGTAGTTCAGCGGCGCAGCGAGAATCGCCGCGCGGCGGCTCGAGGGCTGTCCACCCCGTCGAGCCGGTAGCGATGCCAGGCGCGCTCCCGCTCCACCGCAGTGAGCACCGCACGCGCCTCGCTGGGCAGCGGCCGCAGCTCGGCGTCGTATTTGATCGCCTCCCACGGTTCGGCATGGGGGGCGGCGACCTTGGCGCCGGCGTTGAGCACGCCCGCCGGATCCGCCGCCTGCTTCACCCGCGCAAACCAGGCGCGCGCATCCGCGCTCCACACGCGATGGAGCAACGGGGCGCGCAGGCGCCCGTCGCCATGTTCTCCGGCAAGCGTCCCCCCCAACTCGGCCACCAGGCCGGTCACGTCGTCCAGCAGGTCACGCACGCGCTCGCGCCAGTCGGTGGTCCGCACATCGATCAACGGATTCACATGCAGATGCGCGTCGCCAGCGTGGCCAAAGAGCACGCCACGGACGCCCGCCTCGGCCAAGGCCACACGCACGCCCGCGACGTACGACGCGAACTGCTCCGGCGGCACGCAGCCGTCTTCGATGAACTGCATCGATCGGAGCGATGGATCGAGTCGCGAAAGAATCGGACTCGCCGCGTGGCGCAACGCCCACAATTCCGCGACGCGCTCCGGTGAGCGCGCCACTTCGACGGTCGTCGCCCCATGCGTGCGAAAGTCCGCTGCGAGGCCCTCTGCTCCGGCGCCTGCCGCGCGGCTGCTGTCGCCATCGTACTCCGCGAGCAACACCGCGCGCGCACCATCGGGCACCGGCATCTCTCCTCGTCGTGCGACCTCGAGAAAGGTCTCCTCCAGCAGCTCACACGACACGGCACCCGAGGCGCGCGCGGCGATCGCCGCATCCGCTGCGGCCTCGATGTCGGGAAATCCGCCGAGCACGGTGGGCGTGTCTGCCGGCACGGGCGCCAGCACGAGTTCGATCGCCGTGAAGAGTGCGAGCGTCCCCTCGCTGCCGACGAGGAGATCGATCAGATCGCCGGATTCGACCGCTGCGCGAATCGCATACCCTGACGATTCCTTGCGCACGCCGGCATGAAACGGGGCCGCATCGCGCGCGCGCGCGTCGGCGAGGCATGCGCCGAGTGCACGAGGTATCGCCAGCGCAGGAATCGGTGCGCCGCGATGAATCCACGCCGAGCTCCCGTCGGCAAAGACACACTCGAGCCCATGGACCCACGCGCGCGTGGCGCCGTACCCCAACGTGCGCGCGCCGGCCGCGTTGGTGCCCACCATGCCGCCGATCGTGCAGAACGCGCCGCTCGACGGGTCGACCGGGAAGCACAGCCCGACGGCACGCGCCGCCTCATCCACCTCGCGGCGCAGCACACCGGGGCCCACCACGATGCGCCGTCGCTCGACATCCACCGATCCCATCGCACGCCAGCGACTGAGATCCACCACGATGCCCGGACCCACCGCACCGCCGGACATGCTGCTCCCCGACCCGCGCGGCACGAGCGTCACGCCAGCCGTCGCCGCGTGCGACACGAGTGCGACGAGATCGTCGCGCGTCTCCGGCACGGCCACCGCTGCGGGGATGACACGTGCGATGCCGGCGGCCTCCGCGTAGAGTGCGCGCGCCACGGCATCCGTGCGGAAGACGCCACCAAAGCCGGTGGGCGCGTCGAGCATTGGCGTACCCGTCATGACTCCCAAGTCTCGCAGCAGTCGCACCCGGGAACCACTGACCGTCGATGCCCCTCCCGGGGTGCGCGGTGACCCTGCGCACGGCGGGCTCGTATCTTCCTGAGCCAATGCCCGCTCCCGTCCTCGACCCCGCCAAGGCCCGCCTCGTGCAGGCCGCCATCGACCGTCGGGACGCCCGCCGTTTCTGCGAGTCCATCCTCCCCGAGGTCTCCCGCACCTTCGCCCTCGGGATCAAGGCGTTGCCTGGCCCACTGGGCCACGCCGTGCTCGACGCGTATCTGCTCTGCCGCATCGCCGACACCGTCGAGGACGCGCCCGATGTGGACCCCGAGGTCAAGAGCGCGCACTTCGACGACATGCTCGGGGCCTTCACCGACCGTGACGCGCTCGCGCGCTTCCTTGCTGGCGTCGCCGCGCTGCCGGGCGAGCCGGCGCATCTGACGCTCACGCGCAACGCCGATCTCGTCTTCGCGCATTTCGCCGAGTTGCCGCCGCGCACGCGAGACGTGGTGATCCGCTGGGTCACCGAGATGGTCGAGGGGATGCGCAAGTTCGTGCGGCTCTATCCGCAGGGCATCCGCATCCAGACCCTCGACGAGTACCGCGAGTACTGCTACTACGTCGCCGGCACGGTGGGCTACATGCTCACCGATCTCTGGCGCGAGCATTCGCCCACCATCGACGAGCGGGCGTACGCGACGCTGCGCGAGCGCTCGCGCGCCTTTGGCGAAGCGCTGCAGACGGTGAACATCCTCAAGGACGTCGCCGTGGACGTGGAGAAGGAAAACTCGATCTACGTCCCCGAGCAGTTGCTGCGCGCCGAAGGCAGCTCGCAGGCACGGTTGCTCGCGCCGGAGCTGCTCTCGGCGAATCGCCGCGCGTTGGGCGCACTCATCCAGCTCGCGTGGAACGATCTCGACGAGGCGCGGGCGTACCTCCTCCTCATTCCGCGCCGTGCGGTGACGATCCGTCTCTTCTGCGTGCTGCCGCTGCTCTTGGCCTATGCGACGTTGCGCGACCTCGCGGCGTCGACGGCCATGCTGCGTCCCGGCGGGTCGGTCAAGATCACGCGCCGTGAAGTGAAGTCGTTGCTCGTGACGGGCGCGATGCTCGTGTGCAGCAATCGCGCGTTGCATCGCCTGGTCGAGCGCGTACGTGCGAAGGCGTTCGTGCTGGGCTGGTCGGGGGCGTAGCGCGCGTCAGCGCATCGCGCGGTCGAGCCGCTCGAGGAGTGACGGTGGTGGGGCCGGCAGCCCTTCGTGTTCCAGCCGGTCGAGGAGCGCCTCGATCGCAACCTGCACACGCGCACGTGAGCGACGAAACGCGCGCAGCACGAGCCCGCCCACGAGACCG
>JALOPS010000516.1 GCA_025453745.1 Gemmatimonadaceae bacterium | reverse complement strand
ACTCGATGTCGACACCGACACGATCGCCGCCGAGGCGATGCGCCGTCGTCGTCAGTTCGCGCGACTGTGTCTCGATTGGAGCGAACGCCGTCATCACCTCGCGGGCGCGCTTGGCGAGGCGTTGCTCGAGCTCGTGCTGGCGCGCGGCTGGTTCGAGCGGATGCCGAAGTCGCGCGCGCTCAAGCTCACGAACAGTGGACGGAAGACGAGCGAGTACACGTAGCTCACCACCACCCACCCGCAGATCGCGGTCGCGCGGTACGCGTCGGGCACCTGGGCATACGCGACGTAGCATCCGACGGCGCGCACGATGGCGTGAATCAGTCCGGTTCGATCGTCGGCGGCCCAGCCATACGGAATCCAGATGACGCCCGCGAGGATGGCCATGCCGAGCACCACGAGCGTTGGCTCGCCGGCCGCGCGCGCGCCGAAGAGGATGAGTGGCACCGTGACCGCGATGCCGGCGATCGACGTGAGAAAGAGCCGCGTGAGCGGATTGCCGTCATCCGCGAAAAGATTGCGCCCCTGCAGTCGGTCGAGCAGCACCGCGAGCGGCATGATGCCGCCCATGATGTAGAGCGCGAGCGTGCCCGTGAGGGCTGGTGAGAGACGTAGTGCCGCGACGCCGAGCGCGGCCCAGCAGATCATGCCCGCGATGGCCGGCGCGGAACGCGGCGTGCAGATCGGAGAGGGACGTGTGCGACGAGAGCGACATGGACGAGGGCCCGAGGGAGGGAAGCGCGGCAGCGTCCCTACGGGCTCAAGCGAGGCCGAGTTGCAGCGATGATGATCGGTTCGCGCGTGCCGTGCCGAAACCGCCGAAGCGGGCGTACGTTTGCCCCCATGACATTCTGGCTCCCGGTGCTGTTCGTAGTCGCGGTGGTCGTGGGCGCTCGCCTGGCGCGCGCGGCACGCGCCCACGCCGAGCTCCCCGCGCAACTCCGCGCGCGATGGGGGCAGCCGCGTGAGATCGCGACCGAGCTCGACGACGGCGCGGCGGAGGCGTGGGTAGAGCGCGGCACGCCATCGGACGCGCCCGTCGCGGGGATCGATGCGCGCACGTGGGATGATCTCCACCTCACGCGTGTGCTGGCCTCCATCGACCACACCGAGACGCTGCTCGGTGCGCAGCTGCTGTATCGGCGCGTCCGTGACGGCGAGGCGTGGGCCGACTCGCCGACCCTCGAGCCCGTGGCCTCGCGCTGTGCGACGGATGCGCTCGCGCGCGAGCAGCTCGGTGTCGTGCTGGCCAGCGCTGGACGCGGATTGGGACGCGGCTTCTGGCGGCTCACGACGCCCGACGCGATTGCCCTGCAGTGGTGGTACACGAGCTTCCCGCTGCTCACGATGGCGATGCTGAGCGCGATAGCGTGGACCGTGTTCTCGGATCCACGGGCGTTGCTCGCGGTGGCCGGGCTGGCCGTGCTCAACATGGGTGTACGCGCCGCAGCCACCTGGCAGGTGCCGTCCCTGCTGACGCCGATTCGTCAGATGACGGGCGTCCTCGCGACTGTCGAACGCCTCGTCGCGATCGACGCCCTTCCCGCCGCCGATCGGGCGCGGATCCACGCCACGCTGGCGCCACTACGCCCGCTACGCACGATCGGGCGCTGGGTGAGTCGCGACGCCACCGCGAGCAACGACCTCGTGGCGAGCGCCTGGGAGTACGTCAACCTGCTGCTGTTGCTCGACGCCAACGCGCTGCTGTTCACGGGTCGGCGGTTGCGAGCGCACGCCACGGCGCTGGCCGGAGTGGCGACGTGGATCGGCGAGGTGGACATGGCGCGCGCGGTTGCGAGCCTGCGCGCGGAGCCGCGCGCGTGGTGCCGTCCGCAGTGGTCGGAACGGGATCAAGGAGCGATCGTGGGGGCGTGGCACCCGCTCATCCCCGCGCCGGTTGCGAACGACGTGCCGCTTGATGCACGCGGTGGCCTCGTGATCACCGGGGCGAACATGTCGGGCAAGAGCACGTACCTGCGAACGGCGGGTGTCGCGGCGGTGCTGGCGAGGTCCCTCGATACGTGTCCGGCAACGGCGTGGACGGGACGCATCCTGCGCGTGCGCTCGTTGATCGGGCGGGCCGATGATCTCGCCTCAGGGCGCAGTTACTACATGGTGGAGGCCGAAGGCGTGGTGGCGCTGTTGCAGGACGCGGCGTCCGCACCACCCACGTTGTACCTGCTCGATGAGCTGCTGCGCGGCACCAACACGGTGGAACGCATCGCCGCGGGTGAGGCGGTGGTGCGCGCACTCGCCGCACCACCCGGTTCCACACACGGCCATACTGTGCTCGTCGCCACGCACGACGGCGAACTGGTGGCCCTGCTGCACGACCAGTTGGCTGCGTGTCACTTCCGCGAGACGATCGACGCCGACGGGATGCACTTCGACCACGTGCGGCGCGACGGCCCGGCACGCACACGGACAGCCATGGCGCTGCTCGCGGTGTGCGGTGCGCCGCCGGCTCTGCTGCACGACGCGCGCACGCGGGCGGCGGCGCTCGATGCGCGGGCGGCCGACGGAGCGTGACGGCGCGGCGCGGTAGGTTACCGCGGCACCTCCCGCTCGAAGCGCCACGTCCACGTGGTGCGCACGCCCGGTGACACGAGTGTGAACGTGTCTTCGAGCAGGTCGGGATTGCTCGTGGTGCGCGCGTTGGTGGCCAGTGGCGAGTTGTTGGACTGAAAGAAGATCGGCGGGCCGGCGAACTCATACGTCGGACGCACCGGCGAGTCCGTCGTCGGACAGCTTCGTGCCAACGTGCGCGGTCCGAGCGCCTTGAACGCCTGCCCGTAGTAGCGGCGTACTGCCCCGGTACCCGGCGGCGTCGCCGGTACGACATCGCTGATCGTCAGTCG
>JALOPS010000010.1 GCA_025453745.1 Gemmatimonadaceae bacterium | reverse complement strand
GCACTGGCCGAATCGAGCGCGAAGACGGCGACCGCGTTGGCATCACCCTCCGCGACGTAGAGCCGCGCACCGTCGCTCGAGAGGGCCAGCGCATTGGGCGTGCTCCCCTGCGCGGGGCCTGCCGGTGGCGGATCGCGCAGCTCGGTGAGCACGCGTCGCGTGCGCAGGTCGACCACCGAGACGCGGTCCGTGCTGCCCGACGCGACGAAGAGGCGCGTGTGCGCCGCGTTGAGCACCATCGCCGACGGGTGACGCGCGACCTCGATCGCCCCATCGGCCACGAGGGGCTGCGCGTCGCTCCCGGTTGGGCGATAGACGCGGATGTCGTCGCCGCTCCACACGGAGGCATACACCGTCCCGTCGCGCGTGGCCACCACACCATATGGATAGCGACCGATCGGCAGTCGCTGGACCACGCGACCATTGGTCGCATCGAGTACCGCGAGCGAATCACCGAGATTCTCGGCGACATACACCCACCGTCCATCGCTCGAGGTGGCGATGCCCGCCGGATAGCGCACGCCGCTTTGCTTCTGCGCGCCGTCGGCCTGCCGCGGCGTCGGCGGTGCAAGGCGCGTGCTGTCGACCAGGCGCGCCTGGCCACCCGCCCACTGATAGCGGTAGACGATGTCTTCGTTGCCACCCGATGCCCACAACGTCCGGCCGTCCGGTGAGAACGCCATGCCGACGAAGGCGGCACGCTGCGGGAGTGATTGTCGCACGCGACCGCTGGCGCGATCGAGCACCTGCACACCCTGCGCACGCCAGCCACTGGCGAGCAGCACGAGGGCATCGCCCTCGGGTGATGCCACGAGCGTCAGCGGCAACGGCATCACGTCGACGAGGCGACCGGCAGGATCGAGTCGGGCACCGGTCGGCAGACGCCGTCGGCTGTCGTCGTCGGCGGCAGGGTCGGCCGCTGGCTGCGGTGCCCCCGGCGAACAGCCGACGACGGCGCCGCCGATCACGACGGCGAGGATGAAAACCGCGGCACGCGGGCGATGGCGAATCATGGGCAGGTCGGCGGTGAGGGGCGCTCCCTCCAATCAGTGCGGCATCATCGCGCCGGCAAGACGGGATCTCCCGATCGCGTGTCTAGAACGTGTATCGCAACCCCGCCTGGATCTGGTACGGATCGCCCGACTTGCGCGTGGTGCCCACGTTCTCGTTGACGCGATAGCGATAGCGCTGCGTGGCCTGATCGAACCCCACCACGTTGAGCAGGAACTGGTTGCGTGCCACCACGTACCGCCCGCCCCACGCGGGGTTGAGCAGTCGCTCCGCATTGAACACGTCCACCAGCAGCTCGGCGCCATGGCGACCGGCAATGCGGATGGTCTTGGCCAGGCGCAGGTCGAGGCGCCGCACGAACGGCCCGCGTGCACCGTTGCGCTCGCCGAAGCGGCCGAAGTTCGCGCGGATGTAGTCGCGCGCGTAGTTGCCGGGATTTTCGAGCAGTCGCCGCATGGCGGCGGCGATCTCGGGGTCCGTCGTGGGGCTGTTGGGGTCGGGGATGAACGCGAGATCGTTGTTGTTGTGATCGTCGCCGTTGACGTCGCCGTTGACGAGCAGATGGAACCCGCTCCCCGACTGCCCCACGAAGCGGCCGCTCAGACGGAAGCCCCAGAACGACGGGAGCTGACCATACGCGACGATCTTGTGGCGGAAGTCGTTGTCGGAGAAGCCCCAGGCGGTCGAGATGTCGCGCGGGTCGCTCTGGATGGGCGTGAAGCTCGCCGTGCGTGCGATGCAGCAATTGTACGAGCTGTTGTCGCGTGTCTCGTTGAGCGTGAACGAACCGCCGAGCTGCGCGTCGCGCCAGGGCGAGGTGGACGCTTCGAGGATCACGGCGCGCTGCGTGAGGCCGGCGCCGGCACGAAACTCCAGCACACGCGCGAAGGCCGGGTTGGCGCGCGAATTGACGCTGTTGGTCTGCCCGTTCGCCGGGATCGACGCGGCCGGTACGAACACGGCACGGTTGCCGTCACTGGCGATCCGGAAGTTGGGCTGCGTCGGCAGGTTCCGGTCGAAGTAGTGATAGTTGTCGGAGACCCGCGTGTACTGCCCCGTCACGCCGAGTTGCAGTCGGTCGTTGAAGAGGCGCCGCTGCCACGCGATATCCGCCTTGTAGTTGGTGGGCAGCCGGTACTGGTCGCCCATCGTGTTGAGAAAGGCAGGACGCGTGGTGCCGCCCGTGGGCACGCCGGGCACCAGCGACAGGTCGCGCCGGTAGGCCACGAAGTCCGGGCGTGGCACGTCGTTCCCCGCGAGGAACACATCACCCAGCTCGAGCCCGTCGTTGAGCATGTGGTTGATGTGCGCGTAGTAGTGCGGCTGTGCCACGAAGATGCCGCCGCCCGCCCGCACCACCTCACGACCGTTGCCGCGTACGTCCCACGTCACCTGTGCGCGGGGCTGGATGTTGTTGGCATCGGTCAGCCGCACGTCGGTGCGAATGCCAAGCTGCTCGTCAGCCAGCCGGTTGTAGGCCGGCCGCGTGAGGAACGACGACACGTCGGCCCGGAGCCCCGCGGCGAGCGTGAGCCGATCGGTGGGGCGGAACTCCGCCTGGGCGAACACGCCACCGTCGTACACGTAGTGGCCCACGTCGGGCTCGGGGCGCAGCAGCGGCACCTGGCGCGTGTAGCGGAAGGGGCGCAACTGCTCCAGTTCGGCGAGCGAGTTGAACTCGAAGAGTCCACCCTGCTCGATGGAGATGTACATGGAGATGAAGTTGAGCGTGTGCTCCATCCCCAAGGAGAACGTCGACTTGCCACGTTCGATCTGCATCGTGTTGACGAGCTGCGCCTGCCAGTCGCGCTGCCATTCCGGCGAAATGCGGTTGCCGCCGAACTGGATGCGCACGTCGCCGTTGCGTCCGTCCGGCAGGCGCGACTGCACGCGCACGAAGCCGCGCGGCAGGCGGCTGAATTCGCGGTTCTCCACGCGGCGCGTGTTGAACGAGAGCCGCAGATCGTTGGTCACGCCCGGACGCAGCTCGCTCTGCAGCGCCGCCATCGCCTGGTGCTCGCGCGAGAAGAGCGTGCCTCGGCTCTCCAGCAGCGCGAGTGCCTGATCACCCGTGGTCGAACCCGGGTTGATCCAGTCGGAGTAGTTGTAGCGCGTCGTCAGGCGGTTCCGGCCATCGATCGTCCAGTCGAGCTTGAGCATGCCGGTGTTGAGGATCGCGTCACGGGAGAATTGCCCGACCTGCGGCGACGTGGTGGAGAGGCCGTAGCGTTGCTGCAGGATGCTGATCGCGCGCGTCAGCGAGTCGGCGGCGATGTTCGCGGCAATCGCATCCTGCGTGGTACGGATATCGGAAACGAAGTACGGCTCCGTGAGGTCTTGCCGGTCGAACACGGCGTAGTAGTGCAGCTTGTCCTTGATGACGGCGCCGGCCGCCGAGGCGCCCCACTGCGTGTTGGTGAAGTCGGTAGGGGCGCGGCCGGTGAAGTCACGCGTGGTGAACGCCTCGTTGCGGTTGTACGCAAATAGGCTTCCTTCGAAGCGGTTGGTGCCGCTCCGTGTGGCAACGTTGATCGCGCCGCCGCCCTGCCGCCCCTGTGTGACGTCGTAGACGTTCGTCGCGACCTCGAACTCGCGCAGTGCTTCCATGGACACCGAGTACGGACCGCGTCCGATGTCGCCGCCGGTGAGCATGTTGCGGCTCTGCACGCCGTCGAGCCGGATATCGGTCGACGTCGTGCGCTGTCCGCCGATGTTCAGGCCACTCGTCGTCGGCGCGAGGTTCGCCAGGTCGCTGAAGTTGCGATTGACCGTGGGCAGGTTCTGCATCTCCGCGACACCGATCTGCTTGCTGGCCCCCGCGCGCGTGACGCGCGTGCTCGCCGTGGAGGCATCGATCGTGACGGTGCTGAGCTGTGTGGCCGCCGGTGCGAGACGCAGATCGACCGACAGGCGATCGCCAATGGTGATCATGAAGCCGCCGCGGGAGGCCGGGGCATAGCCCACGCCGCGCACGGTGACCGTGTAGGGTCCGCCCAGATTCACGCCGGGGAACACATAGCGCCCTACCGTGCTCGTGCGCGTCTCGCGCAGCATGCCGCTGGGCTCGTGTCGCAGGGTGACGGTCGCGCCGATGACCGGCGCGTCATCCGTCGTCCGGACCACACCGCTGAATTGCGCGTTGGAAGTCTGCGAAACGGCGAGACGCGGTGAACCCGCAATGGTTGCGCACGCCAGAAGGACAACAAGCCAGTGCATCACGATCACCTGGTTGGAGACATGGTGGTCAGGTGATGCGCTGTGCCGTGCCGCATGCATACCGCGGGCGACCTGCTGGGGTCGCCGTCGACCCTGACGCGCCCCCACCTTCGCGCGGCCTCGTCACGAACGTCGCGGTGCCAGTGCGCACATGACGTAACGAATCCCATGCCACTGGCGGACGGGAGCGCTGGGTATCGAGCGGACGGTGACGTAGATCACGCCTACGGCGAAGCCCGGCCACACGTCACGGGTAGGACACGGACAACCAGTCGGTTTTCCCGATCGCTTGATCGCCCATTCCCGGAGCACGCGTGCCGCTTTCCCGTCTCGTCGTGTTGTGCGCTGCCACCGCCGCCGCCCTGCTCGCCCGCCGCGCATCGGCGCAGGTGACGGTGCTCGCGGGCGCCACGTTTTCAGAACTGCGCGGGATCGACGACGCACGTCTCGATCGCCGCACCGGCGCCTTTGGTGGCCTGTCGTTCGTGGTTCCGTTCGGGCGTGGCGCACTCGCGCTGCAGCCGGAGCTGCTCGTGATCTCCAAGGGTGCAGACGCGCCGGCCGCCACCGGCGGCGGCGTCCGGCTCAACTATCTCGAAGTGCCAGTGCTGCTGCGGCTGAGCCCCGCCCCACAGTCCGCGCTGCGTCCGCACGTATATGTCGGTCCGTACCTCGGTCTGCGCATCACGTGCGACATCTCCGGCAGTGCACAGTCGTGCGACGATGTGCCCGACCTCAATGCCAACGAGCTGGACGTCGGGGGCGTACTGGGCGGCGGTGTGATGTTCGCGCTGGGCGGACTCAATGCCACCGTCGGCGGTCGCTACGGCTTCGGCGTCTCCCGGGTGGCGGACTTTCGCGTGGGCAACGTGCGCGAATCCGCTCGCAACGGCGTGTTTGCCTTGTACGTGGGGCTTGGCTTCGGCAACTGACGTGCGCCGCACATATCACGTCTGCGCGGCGCGACGAGAGTCAGGGTGTGCGCTTCCGCGATGCGTCAGAGCGGCCGTCGCGCCGCCCGCCGAAACACCGTGGGCCCCGTGGTGGAGAACCGTGAGTTGTAGGTGCCTGTGATCACATCGCCTGCGACGCGACCGGTGAAGAACGCCGCCGTGTCGCGCGCAGACGACGTCGACAGCGCGGCGAGTCGCAGCGTTTCGCCTTGCAGGATGCCGATCGCATACACGCCCGGCGAGCCACGCGCCCGCCCGCTCACCGACGACGCATTGGCGCCCGCGGTCTCCACCCACAGCTCGTACTCCACCGTGTCACCCAGCGCCGTTACCCCCACCCATCGCGCGTCGAGCGGGGCGCGATCGCGATCGATCACCGTGACGGTGCGAGTCTCGAGCACGAGCAGGCTGCCGAAGAGGCCGATGCCGCCGCGCACACTGCTGATGAGCCCCGTGCCGCCGAAGAAGTCGTTGCCCGAGCGATTGTAGTCGAAGAAGTTGCGATCTTCCGCGACCACCGCGAGCGACTGGCGAAAGCCCGGATACCACACGCTCGGCAGCCCGGGCACGAAGAAGTTGCGCAGCGAGCCGGAGAGCGAGAAACGCGTGGAATCCGAGAAGAGAAACCACGGGCCGTTGGGCGTCTCCACGCGAATGCCGTACGTGCGTGCGTCGGCGGACGGCGCCCACGAGAGCTGCACCGTGTCGGTGGCCCGGTTGAACGTCAGCGCCCGCGGAATGAGCCCGGCGCCACGGACCCAGCCGGCCGGTGCACTCGGCACGAGTGTCTCGCCGGTGACTTCCCGGTTGTCCGTCGTGCGAATGCGCAGCCGATAGGCTCGCCCAGGGAGAATGGCCAACTGCGCGCGCGAGACGGTGTAGCGCCCCGTCCCGCGATTCTGCACGCGCGACTCGATCGCGGTGACGCCCGTGGTATCGGCACCCGCGAAGAGCTGCACCGTCGCGCCCACGATCGGGTCGCCGCCGGCAGTGCGAATGGGATCGAGCGGATTGAAGCGCAGTCCGTCGTTGATGTCCACGCGCCCCGTCAGCGAGTTCTCGACGAGAATCACCTGCTCTTCGGCATCCGGATTGAGCGTTGCGTGCACGACGACACGCGGTTGCGTCTCGGCCACCGTCACTTCGGCGAGTTCGCAGCCGACAACGCCGGCGAGCAGGGCGAGCGCGATCAGGCGGCGCGTCACCATGAGATGCTCACGCCGGCGGTCGGCAGCAGCGGGAACTGGGAGAACGCCGTCCGCGTGGGCGGATTGTCGGCATAGTCGAACACGTAGGTGAACACGTTGTTGGCGTTGTACGCGTTGATCAGCGAGAGGTACGGTGCCCACTTGAGCCCGCCGGTTGCGGTACGCGTCACGCTCAGGTCGAGGCGCTGGAAGAGCGGAAAGCGTGCGCCGTTGCGCACACCGCCGATGGGTTCGCGCTGCACCTCGCGCCCGCCATCGTTGAAGCTGTTGGTGATGGGATCGTAACGCCGTCGGACGAGCTGCCCCACCACATCGGTGAACGGCGTGCCCGTGCCAAGCCCCAGACGGACGCCGTAGCTCCACTTGCCACCCGGACGCCACGACGTGACGAGATTCAGATTGTGGCGACGGTCCTGCACCGGCGCAAACTGACCTTCCGGGCCATCGCGCGTGCTGCGCGCAAAGGAGTACGCGAGCCAGCCCGAGAGCTTCCGGCTTTCGAGCTGTCGCACGAGGACATCCACGCCGTACGACCGACCCGTCGTGACGATGAACTCGTCGCCCTGCAGTGCCGGGTCGTTGAACAGGTTGGACGATGGCAGGCGATCGTACCACTTGCCGTACGCTTCCACGCGAATGAAGCGATTCGACCCGAACCACCGTTCGACGCCGCCAATGCCCTGCCACGCACGCGCCACCGGGGTCTGTCGATCGCTCGCGAGCCAGAAATCGAAGATGCGCACGGGGGCCTGCTCATTGCGCAGGGCGGGCGTCCACTGCGTGGTCTTGCTGCCGGCGAGCGTGAAGGCGAGATCGCGCGTGGCAAACCACTTCATTGATAGGCGCGGTGAGACGCCCGTCCATCCCGTCCCGGTCACCGTCTCGCCGCGGAGCCCCACCCGCGCATTCACGCGCGAGCCACGAATGGTGTGATCGACGTACACGCCGGTTGCCGTGGGGCGCTGGCGGACGCGCAGCAGCTCTGCCGCGCCCGCGGCATCGGCGTCGATGTCGTAGCGCAGACGATAGGCAGACACCTCGTAGCCGAGCAGCGTCTCGTGGCGCCCCTGCCACCGCGTGACTTCCCCCCACGCGCGCGTGTCGGCGAGACGATTGATGAAGCGCACCGAGCCGGAGCCCAGGTCGAGCGTGGTGCCAAAGGTGGTGCGCGAGAGGCGCTGCATGAGTTGCGCCGAGTCACCGCCAGCGAGTCGGGCCAGCGGTTGCGTGTACGACGCGCCGAGGAGGGTGTTTCCCCAATCGAACCGGAGCGCACCAGTGCCGGCCACCGTGCTGTCGCCGAAGGTACCGAGGGCGGCGTCGAGGATGTCCTGCCCCACGTAGCTGGTCAACGTGACCACACCGCCCTGTGGCAGACGATGGCGCACGTGCGCCTGCACGTCGGTGAAGTAGTACGGAAGCTGATTGTCCGAGAGCAGCGCGACGAACTGGTCGGCATAGGTACGGCGCGCGGCGATGTTCCAGCTCGTGTTGGCGGTCGCACTCCCGCCGAGCGAAAGCGTGGTGGCGAGCACGCTCACGGTTGCCGAGCCGTGCGCCCCGCTGCGCTCTTCAGCCTTGGGGGTGACGGAGAGCACGCTCGAGAGGCGCGAGCCGTAGCGCGCCGGGAAGCCGCCGGGGATCAGGTCGAACTCGGCGACCGTTTCGTCGATGAACGTGCCAAAGAGGCCACCGAGATGGAACGGATTGTAGATCGGGAAGCCATCGAGCAGCACGAGGTTCTGATCCGACTCGCCGCCGCGCACGTTGTAGCCGGCGGTGAAGTCGTTGGTGGCGACGACGCCCGGGAGCAGTTGCACCACGCGCAGCACGTCCGGCTCGCCGATGACGGGGACGCGCTTGAGCGACTCGCCGCGCACGGTGAGCACGCCGGGATTCGGCGAGAGGCGGAACTCCTCACGTTCCTTGGCCTGCGCGGCGACGCGGACGGCGACCGACGCCGAGGTTCGCGATCCGGTAACGCCCGTCGTCGTCGGTGAGCGTGCCGAGGCGTGTGCCCTGGATCACGACTTGCGCGGCGGCGACCGGGGCGGAGGAGACGATGTCGGTAATTCGGCCACGAACCGTCACGGGTGACGGTTGTGACAGATCGTGTGCGACGACGAGCGCGACGAGCAGGGATGTGATGAGCATGGATGCTCTTCAACTACCGGCGAGCCCGCGAAGTTCGTTGGGCCGATGACCGTCGGTTGCAATCCGCTGATCGCCCGCCCAGCGCAGTGTGGCGCCGGTGTCCCCTCGCTACCGCTCCAACCGCCCCGCCACCACCGTGACGTTGTCGCTCCCGCCCCGCTCGAGCGCCAACGCCACCAGCCCCCGTACAATCCCCTCCGCCGTCGACCCCTCGCGCAAGGCGATCGCGATCTCGTCATCGCTCACATGATTCGTGAGCCCGTCGGAGCAGAGCAGCACCCGATCGTCCCACTGGCAGTCGTACGGCGTCGCCATCGGCATCGCCTCGTTCGCGCCCAACGCACTCGAGAGCACGTGCTTCCACCGCGAGGTCGCCGCATCGGCCGCGCTCAACACGCCGGCATCGACCAGCGCCTGTGCCATGGTCTGATCCTTCGTCAGCAGCTCGAGCTGTCCGTTGCGCAGTCGGTAGCAGCGCGAGTCGCCCACATGCACCACATACGCGCGCGGCCACATGACCACGACCATCGTGAGCGTGGTCGCGAGCCCCGCGCCGGTGTTGCGCAGGATGTCGTGCACGGAGAGCACGGTCTTCTGCAGCTCCGAGAGAAACGCCGAGACCTGCGCCGGATCGCTCGTGTAGCAGACCTGCATGGTATGCGTGGCGTACTGCGCGAGGCTCGAGAGCGCCGCTTCGCTCGCGATCTCGCCGCCTTGTGCACCGCCCACGCCGTCCGCCACGAGCAGCAGATAGCCCGTCGACTCGCTCGTGAGGTTGACCAGCGCCTCCGACGGCAGCGAGGTGTGATGCACATGCATCGTCTTGTGCAGCGAGGCGACGAGGAACTCGTCCTCGTTCGATGCGCGCACGCGGCCGCGATCGGTGAGACCGAAGACGTCGATGTTCCGCCCCACCGGTCGCCCGCGCAGCAGGGCGGCGCCCGTCAGTCGCGGGTCCGTGGGCGTCGGCACCAGAGGGGTGGTCATGCGAGGCTCGTCCGAAGCGGATACGTCCAACTTCGGAGCCCGTCGGGGCCCGCGCCAGTCGTCGGGCCAGCCGCGACGCGTGTGTCGCCGGCGCACCCCGCGCCGTGCGGGCACGGCGCGGGGGACCGCCCCCCTTCCGCCGACCTTGCCCGCCATGGATGCTCCGACGGGCGGGGCCGGCACGCCCCGCGCACCGCACCGTCCCGCGAACCGGAGCCCGCTCGTGACCGTCACCGAACGCCTCACCCTGCACGGCATCCCGGTCGTCGTCGCGAACAGCCGCGACGATATTGCCACGCCGCATGTGATCGAGCGACTCGACGCCGCTCTGGGCGTGCTCGCGACCTATCTGCCGCGACGCCTTGCGCGCATGCGCCGCGACGTGGCCCATATCTCCGTCGAGCGCTTCCCGTGTCGCGGCGCCTACGACCCGCAAACGCGCGCCGTGATCACCGAGCTCACCTTCCTCGCCAACCCCGCGTTCACCGCTGCACAACACGCCGCATCCATCGTCCACGAGGCGACACACGCCCGTGTGCATCGCTGGCGCGGCCGCATGCGACAGGACACGCTCCCGCGCGAGGAACGGCTCTGTCGTGAAGCGGAGCTCGAACTGGGTCAGGCGCTGCCGCCCGAGCTGGCCGGTCCGGTGCTCGAACGCGCGATCGCATCACTGCAACTGAGCGATCAGGACGTCGCACCCACGGTCGACTGGTCGGAGGCCGCTCGGCGCGTCGCCCAAGTCGATGCATCCGCCAGCGGCTGAGCCGTCTCGCACGTTGTCCGAAGGCCCGCGCCCCTCGCGGGCCTTTGCTGCATCCCCCACTTCCTTCGTCACCGTGATTCGGCTCCGCCTCCTCACCGCGAGCGTACTCGCTGCCCTCGCGTCGCACGTCTCGGCACAGGAATCCACCCCCACGCTGCTGCTGCGGCAACCGACGATCTCGGCGACGCACATCGCATTCGCGTATGCCAACAACATCTGGATCGTCGATCGTGCGGGCGGCAGTGCGCGACGATTGACGAGCTTCCAGGGCGCGACCAGCGATCCGCGCCTCTCGCCCGACGGCAAGTGGGTGGCGTTTGCCTCGAGCAACGGCGGCAGCGCCGATGTCTACGTGCTCCCGGTGTCCGGCGGTGAGCCGCGCCGCCTGACCTGGCATCCGGGCGCCGACTTTCCGACGGGGTGGACACCGGATTCCAAGCGCATCGTCTTTGCCAGTGCGCGCGCCAGCGATGCACCGGGCGGTGCCTTTCGCTTCTGGACGGTGAGCGTCGACGGCGGCCCGGAGACGGCGATGCCCATTCCGCGGGTGTTCCAGGGTCACATCTCCCCCGACGGCAAGACGCTCGCCTATCGCCTCAACAACTCGTGGGACGATGAACGCCGCAACTATCGCGGTGGACAGAACAAGCCGATCTGGCTCGTGGACCTCGCGACGTACGACCTCACCACCGTGCCGCATGCGGGCTCGAAGGACATCGATCCCGTCTGGCTCAATGGCGCAGTGTACTTCATCTCCGACCGCGACGGTGTGCAGAACATCTGGCGATACGATGTGAGCACGAAGCAGGTCGCGCAGATCACGACGTTCAAAGACTTCGACGTCAAGACACTCGAGTCGGGTGGCGGCTCGCTGGTCTTCGAGCAAGCGGGACGCCTGCACACCCTCGAGCCAACCGCCGGTGCGGCGCCCAAGCCGATCATGATTACCGCAACGGGCGACTTCCCGTGGGCCGCGCCGCAGTGGAAGGACGTTGGTGCACGCATCACGAACATCGCGCTCTCGCCGACGGGCAAGCGCGCCGTCGTCGAAGCGCGTGGCGAGATCTTCACGATTCCCGCGGAGAAGGGCGACTGGAAGAATCTCACGCGCACGAGCGGTGTCGCCGAGCGTCACCCGACGTGGAGCCCCGACGGCAAGACGATCGCCTACTTCTCCGATGCCAGCGGCGAGTACAAGCTCGTGCTCGCACCGAGCGACGGGGTGGCGTCGCCGCGCGTGATCGACTGGCCGGATGCCACCTTCCCCTACACGCCCGCGTGGTCGCCCGATTCACGCAAGCTCACGTGGCACGATGCGAAGCTGCGCATCTTCGTGGCCGACGTGACCACGGGGCGCGTCACGCAGATCGACACCGATCCGTGGATGGTACCGGAGCGCACGGTGCGCCCGGTCTGGAGTCCGGACTCGCGGTGGCTCGCCTACGCGAAGCACCTCAACTCGCTCTATCACGCGATCTATGTCGCCGAGGTCGAGTCGGGGAAGGTCACGCAACTCACCGATGGCCTGGCCGACGCGTGGTGGCCGGTGTGGGACCAGGGCGGCAAGCATCTGTGGTTCCTCGCGAGCACGAACTACGCGCTGCGCACGGGATGGCTCGACATGACGAACTACGAGCGCCCGCGCGAGAGCGCGCTGTATGTCGCCGTGCTGCGCAAGGGCGATCCTACGCCGTTTCCGCCCGAGTCGGATGACGAAGGGAGCACGCCCACTGCGCTGCCGAGCGCGCCGCCGATCAGTGTGGGGCCGCCGCGCGCGGCGAATGGCGCGGCGATCACGGGCGACTCGGTCAAGCCGGTGCGGCAGGCGGTGACGATCGACTTCGACGGCATCGCGCAGCGCATCCTTGCGGTGCCCGGCGTCGCGCCGCGCGACTACTCGCTGCTCACCGCGGGTGCGGCGGGCACGGTGTTTTTCTGGGAGAACGTGCCGGAGACAGGGACGGCCGATCGCACCGCGCCGGGCGGGCCGATTCACCGCTATGTGCTGCGCGATCGCAAGGCGGCGGTGTTTGCCCCGAGTGCGGTGCAGTTCACGGTCAGCGCCGATGGCAAGAAGCTGCTCTATCGCACCGGTGGCGCGCAGGGCGGCCTCTTTCTCGTCGATGCCACGGGTGCGCCGGCAGCAGGCAGCGGGAGACTGAACAGCGCGCTGCGCATGTATCTCGAGCCGCAGGCGGAGTGGACGCAGATCGTCGAGGAGACGCGGCGCAAGGTGCGCGACTATCTCTACGTGCCAAACTTCCACGGCACGGACTGGACGAAGGTGCTCACGATGTACAAGCGCTTCGTACCGCATGTGCGGCACCGCGCGGATCTCACGTACCTGCTCGATCAGATCACCGGCGAACTCGCCGTCGGTCACTCCTACGTCAACGGCGGAGACTTCCCCGATGTCCCGCAGGCGTCGGTGGGACTGCTTGGTGCGGACCTCACGATCGAGAACGGCGCGTATCGCATTGCGCGCGTGCTGACGGGCGAGAGCTGGAACCCCGACGTGCGTGCACCGCTGGCGGCGCCGGGCGTGGACGTGCGTGCGGGCGAGTACCTGCTGGCGATCGACGGTGTGCTGCTCTCCGAGCGCGACAACATCTATCGCCTGCTCGACGGCACGGCGAACCGGCAGACGGTGCTGACGGTCGGTGCAACGCCATCACTCGCCGGCGCTCGGCGGGTCACCGTCGTACCGGTCGCCAACGAAGGGTTGCTGCGCAATCGCGCGTGGGTGGAGCGGAACCGGCGCATCGTCGATTCGCTCTCGGGCGGAAAGCTGGCGTATCTGCATCTGCCCAACACGGGGCAGGGCGGGTACACGAACTTCAATCGCTACTACTTCGCGCAGCAGGATCGCCAGGGCGCCGTGATCGACGAGCGCTACAACGGCGGCGGATCGGCGGCGGACTACATCATCGAGCTGCTGAGCCGCGATTTCGATGGGTACTTCAACAATCCGGTCGGCGATCGCGTGCCGTTCACGAGTCCGGGCGCGGGGATTTGGGGTCCCAAGGTCATGATCATCAACGAAATGGCGGGGTCGGGCGGGGATCTGATGCCGTACATGTTCAAGCGTCGCAAGATCGGGCCGCTCATTGGCACGCGGACGTGGGGCGGGCTGGTGGCGACGAGCGATCAACCGCCGTTTGTCGATGGCGGTGGGCTGGTGGCGCCGCGCATCGGGTTCTTCGATCGCGATGGCCGGTGGGACGTGGAGAACGTCGGCGTGGCGGCGGATATCGAAGTGGAGAACACGCCCAAGGAAATGATCGCCGGGCGGGATCCGCAGCTCGAGCGTGCGGTGGCGGAGGCGATGCGGATGCTGCGCGAGCGGCCGAGTCCGCGGTTGATGAAGGAGCCGGCGCCGCCGACGTGGGGGAAACGGCCGCTGCCGTGAGGGGCGAAGGGCAGTAGCCGGGCAGCTGAGAGCTGAGAGCGTGCTGCTGAAGTCCAGCCGACAGCTCTCAGCTTTCCGCTGTCAGCTGCTCTCGCAGGGCGTACACGGGTCCAGGCTGGCGCTATCAGCACTGCACGAGCTGTCAGCCGCAGGTCCGGCGCATTCACGGCGTGAGAAACGCCGCGGCATCCACCGTAGACACCACGCGCGAGAGCAGCTGAGAGCTGTCAGCTGACAGCCGTCAGCTGGACTTCAGCAGCACGCTGAGAGCTGAGAGCTGCCCGGCTACTGCCCTTCCGCTCTCAGCTGCTCTTCACTCTTGCCAGGTACGCCCCGTACCCCTCCTTCTCCATCTCCTCCACCGGAATAAACCGCATCGCCGCCGAGTTCATGCAGTACCGGAGCCCCGTCGGCTTCGGTCCGTCATCGAAGACATGCCCGAGATGCGAGTCCGCGTGCACCGACCGCACCTCGGTACGCGTCATCAGCCACGAGCGGTCCGTCTTCTCCCGGATGTTCGCCGACTCGAGCGGACGCGTGAAGCTCGGCCACCCCGTCCCCGACTCGAACTTGTCGGCCGACGAGAACAGCGGCTCGCCCGAGACGATATCGACGTAGATCCCCGCACGATGCTCGTTCCAGTATTCATTCTGGAACGGCCGCTCCGTCCCCTCGCGCTGCGTCACCTTGTACTGCATCGGCGTCAGCGTCTGCTTGAGCGACGCATCCTCGGGCTTGCGCCACCCGGCGGGCAGCGTCCAACCGGCCTTCATGGTATTCGACACGACCGACACTCCTCCGTTGGGTCGCACGGCGCGCGACGAGACGCGCCCCCACACCGCCTCCAGGCGCTGCGCGCGACCGCAATTGTACTTGTAGAACTTGTAGCGGATCGGGTTCTTCTTGTAGTAGTCCTGATGGTACTCCTCGGCGGCGTAGAACGTCGTCGCCCGCACGATCCCCACCGTGATCGGCTGCGGAAAGCGCTTCTGGCTGTCGAGTTCCGCCTTGGCCGCCGTGGCGACCTGCCACTGCGCATCCGTGCGGGGAAAGAGCGCGGCGCGGTACTGGTCGCCCTTGTCGCAGAACTGCCCCGACGCGTCTTCGGGGTCGATGTTCTTCCAGAACTGCCCCACGATGCGCGCGTAGCTGATCTGGCGCGGGTCGAAGATCACCTCGATCGCTTCGTAGTGACCGGTTGTGCCGTTGGATACCTGACCATACGTCGGATTGGCGGTCCGTCCCCCGATGTATCCCGAGACCACCGACGCGACGCCGGTGACCTTCTCGTACGCTTCTTCCATGCACCAGAAGCAGCCGCCGGCCAGATAGGCCGTATCGCGCGCGGCAGACTGTGCGAGGAGTGGTGTGGCGAACGCGGTACACGCCGCGAGCGCGAAGACAACGGAACGGAGCACGTGGGGCCGTGTGAGAGACGAGGGGTGCGCCTGCATGCGCACTGCCTGCGAACGATACGTTCGGGCACGGGCACTGGATGCGCATGGTGCCGCGGGTCGCGGACGTGCGCGAGGGGCGCCCGGCGAGCCGGGCGCCCCTCGTTGGTACCCCGATCCCGGGCGGCGGTGCCTACCGGGCCTTCTTCGCGGCCTTGGGCGCCGGCGCCGGTGGGGCCTTCGAGAGGATCATGTTCTCGTCCTTGTCGTAGCCGAACTTCACGCCGCCGCTCTGCTCGAGCGCCGCGATCGCTTCCTTGGACGACTCGAGGCTGGCCGTGAAGCTCACCGGGTTCGCGAGCAGCGCGCTGTCGACCACGCTCAGGTCGAGCCGGTACCAGCGCCGGAGCTCGGGGAGCACCGTGCGCAGCGTGGCGCCCGTCGCCGTGGTGTACTTGCCATCCACCCAGTCGAAGGCCGTCGCCGCTTCCGCGGCCGATGCATCGGTCACCACGCCGGTCGAGTCGATCTTGACGGTGCGGCCGGTGGCCACGTCGGTGTCGTGCGCCTTCGACGAGACCGCGACCGTGCCCTCACGCACGCGCAGGAACAGATCGCTGCCCAGGTCAGTGCGCGCATCGAAGATCGTCCCCTTGGCGATCAATCGAATGCCGCCGCTGCGCACCTCGAACGGATCGACGTCCGTCGCTGCAGGACGAACCACGGTGAACGATGCGGTCCCTTCCAGCTTCACGCCGCGCAGCGTGTTGCCGAACGCCGAGGGGACCGTGACCTTGCTGTCGGCGCCGATGAGCAGCTTCGTTTCGTCGCCGAGTGTCACGTTCGCGCGCTGTCCGAACTGCGCCTGCAACGCACGCACGTCATCGGCGGCGAGCGCCTTGTTGAGCGCGTAGACTTCACCGCCCTTGGACATCATGCGCAATCCGACGGCGAGTGCGACGCCGAGCACCGCGATGCCGACGATGAGGCCCACCGGGCTCTTGCGCGCCGTCGCGGCGCTCAGATGCTGCGCGGCCTCGTGGCGGAGCACCTGGTCGCGCTGCTGCATGTCGGCCGCGTCGAGCGGCTTTGCGTGCAGCGTGTCGGTGATGCGCGACCACACATCATCGACCGTGAGCTCGGGACCGTGCGACCCGTGCTCGATGCGGACGTTCTCGTGCGCTTCGAACCGGTGCAGCGCACCGCGGCGACTCTTCTCGCGCAGCGCCAGCTCGTGCGAGGTCTCGCGGAGGAACTGTGCGATCGCGTCGGGGCCGTCGAGCGTCTCACGCGCATTCCACAGGCGGAGAAACGTGGTCTCTACCGCCTTGTACGGCGCCGCGTCCTTGCCGAGTTCGGTGCGCACCATGTCGAGCACGGCGGGATATTCGGTGCGCACGAGTCGCTCGAAGGCACGTTCGTCGCCACGTCGGAGCGCCTCGACATCGGCGGCCGGAATGCGGGGCAGGGCCGTGGTGGGCATAGCTGGACTCCATGCAATGGCCGGTACACGGAACGGTCACCGTGCCCTCCGTACACCAGCCGGTCGGATCATCATGCAGATCTGCTCAACACATCGCTCCGGACCGCAATCGCACAAGAGGGGCGCACAGAGCGGCACTCAGGGATTGCCGGACCGAGACAATCCGCGTGCGGCACCTCACGTGTCGGACGCGTGAATGTCGTTCGCTCGGACCGCATGGACCGATTTTCTCGTCGCCGCCATCACGACGGCGTGTGTGCATCAGCCACTTGTCGCGGTGTTGCACGCACTGGGCATGACGCCGTGGATCGCCTTCGACGTCCGGCCGACAGCACCCCTCGGCGTGCCCGCAGTGCTCTCGGCCATGTGCTTCGGTGGGCTCTGGGGCGTTCCGCTCGGCGTGCTGGCCAGACGGTGGGCTGGCCGGCGACACGGTCTGCTCCTGGCCGCGGTGTCCGTGGCGTCCTCGACCGTGATCGCCGGTGCTGCGCTCGCGTTTCGCCGCGGCCATGGGTACGCCGACTGGCATCCTGCGGGGTTGCTGGCCGCCGCCCTGGTCATCAACATGATCTGGGCGACGGTGACCGCATGGCTGCGGCGCGATCCGCGACGGCCGGGTCGCGGTGTCACGCAGACATGACACGCCTCGTGGGCGCGCCGCGCTCGCGGCGAAACCGTCGACCGAGCGTCGCCGTCTGACTCTTCGTTACGGTGTGGTTCCCACCTTTCTCGCCCATCGCCATGCGCCGACTGCTTGCCCTTGCCCCCGTGCCCGTTGCGGCACTTCTGCTCACTGCCGATCAGCCACTGCTCAAGGGCGAATACAAGTGGGCGCTCGCCGTGGCGGGGCTCGATGCGGAGCTCATCTCCTTCGGCGCGATCACGCCGGGCGAGAACGGCAGCTTCCAGGGAAAGTTCACGATGGAGGTGCCGTTCATCGTCGAGTCGCAGGTGTCGGGGCGGCAGTGGGGCGACTCGGTGGAGTGGAACGTCACCTACACGGACAAGTCCAGCTCGTGCACGGGGACGATGAAGGGCAAGGGGCTCGTGGCGGACACGGCATCGAAGGCGTCCGGCGACCTCTCGGTCCAGGACAGTTGTCGCGGCGCGACCGACGCATCGTTCCGCCTCTTCCGCTGAGCGCAGCGCGCCGCTCACGTCGCATCGCGCGCGTGGGCGGCGCACCACGCCTCGTAGTCGCGTTCGATCTCGTCGTGCAGCACGCGGGCCGTGCGGGCGAGCCATCGGTCGGTATGCGCGGCCGCCTCGCGCCGGAGTGACCGACGCGACGCGCTGCCGAGGTGGACGTTGGCCGTTTCCCACCCCATCGCGTACAGGAGTTTCGTCTCGTCGCGCTCGTGCGGTAACGACGCGAGTTCGATGCGCGAGCAATCCGGCGCGAGCCGGCGAACGATCCAGCGATCATCCACGCCGAAGCTCGGATCGGCCACGCGAATCGCTCGGCGGACGGTACCGCGCACCCATGTACGCAGCGGCGCGCCGAGCGCAAAGCACGCTGCCGGTGGCGCGAGCGCCTTGACCTCGCGTGCGACCGACGCCCCGCCCCAAGTGGCCAACAGCAGATAGCGTGGTCGTCCCAGGCTCCCGAGCCCGCTCACGCGCGTACGCATCGAATGATTCGTGGCGTCCGGCGGCAGCGCGCGCTCGAGCATGCGCCGCGCCGAGCGCGGCACCGGCTCGTCGGGCACCGGCGCCTCACCGAGCGCACTCCAGAAGCGCAGCGGATCCTTGAGCCGCTCCGTGGCCATCGCCCGCAGCCGCTTGTTGATCTCCGCCAGCACGAACGGCCGGCCGCTCGCCGCGAGCGACTCGCGATATCCCTCCCACAGCGCCGCACAGGCATCCTTGGGCGCGATCGCGACATCGCCGTGCTCGGTCGCAAGCATCGCGCTCGTCGCCAACCGTACGAGATCGTGCGTCCACGGCAAGGGAGAGGACTCGTCGAAATCGTTGACGCCCCAAATGAGGCGCCCCTCGCCGTCGCGCCACGTGCCGAAGTTCTCGATGTGCACATCACCGATGCTGCGGACCACGGTGGCGTCGGCGAGCGTCCCGCTGTGCGCCTGCCACAGGGTGAGCCAGTGGTAGTACGTGGCGCGGAGGAGAGCGAACGGCGACTCCGTCATGCGCGCGTGCTTGGTGCGGAGGTCGGCCTCGCGCACGGAGACGAATTGTGTCAGCCACGTGTCGTACGCGCGCGTGTTCGCCACAATGGTCGAAGGTCGGGGCATGGCGTGCAACCTTCCCGCGTCGCACGACGGGGCAAGGCCCCGCCTTGCCCGCGCCGCCTCGCGCAGTAGGATTGCGCACGCGCCGCACCGTCGCGGTGTGCCTCCGGAGGAGTCGCCGTGCCTGCCGCTTCACACCGCTGCTTCTGGGTCGCCAGCGCCCCGGAGGACTATCTCGCCTATCACGATGTCGAGTGGGGGCGACCGGTCGGCGATGATCATCGCCTCTTCGAAAAGGTGTGCCTCGAAGGATTCCAGAGCGGGTTGAGCTGGTTGACCATCCTGCGCAAGCGTGAGGCCTTTCGTGCGGCGTTCGCGGGCTTCGATCCGGAGCGGGTGGCGCGCTTTGGCGCGCGCGACGTGACGCGCCTGCTCGCGGATGCGGGCATCGTGCGACACCGGGGGAAGATCGAGGCGGCGATCAACAACGCGGCGCGCGCGTGTGCGCTCATCGAGGAGTGCGGATCGCTCGCGGCGTACTTCTGGCGCTTCGAGCCCGCGCCGCGCGACCGTCCGCGCCGGCTCGACGAAGCCACCCTGCGCGCGATGCCTACGTCGCCCGCATCGGTCGCGCTGTCCAAAGATCTCAAGCGACGCGGATGGAAGTTCGTCGGACCGACGACGATGTATGCATTGATGCAGGCGATGGGGCTCGTGAACGATCACGAGGATCGCTGCGTGGTCCGCCGCGCCGTCGAGGCGGATCGTCGCGCATTCCGCCGACCGGGCTAGCCGATGTCGCGCGAGCGAGCAGAAGACGCACTCGAGACCAGTTGGACGGCCAACGCGGCGGCATGGACCGCGGTGGTGCGTGAGGATCGCATCGCCTCGCGCGTGGCGGGGACGAACGCGGCGATCGTCTCGGCGATCACCGCACGCGCGCCCCGACGATTGCTCGATGTCGGCTGCGGCGAGGGGTGGCTCGTGCGCGCGTGCACCGCGGCGGGCGCGGCGGCGGTGGGGATCGACATCAGTGCGCCGCTGATCGATGCGGCGACCGCAGCCGGCGGCGGCCACTTCGTCGTGATGCGGTACGATGAACTCGCCTCCCGACGCGCAGAGCTGGGTGATCCGTTCGATCTGATCGTCTGCAACTTCGCGGTACTCGGCGAGTCGCTGGTGCCGATGCTGCGCGCGCTGCGCGAGGTGGCCACCGACGATGGTGCGCTGCTCATCCAGACGGTCCATCCGTGGGTTGCGCGCGGCGATGCGCCGTACGCCGACGGGTGGCGTACCGAGACCTTTGCCGGCTTTGGCAACGCCTTTCCGGCGAGCATGCCGTGGTTCTACCGCACGCTCGGTCGGTGGATCGCCGATGTGCGCACCGGGGGGTGGCAGCTCGAGGCAGTCGACGAGCCGCTGCACCCGGAGACGGGCGCACCGCTGTCGTTGCTCCTGGTGGCCACGCCGATGCGCTGAGCGACGCGGCCGCCGGACCTCAAAACGCGACGTTCGCGTCGTGTTTTTGCGTTGCCGTCATGCCGTCCAGTGATGCAGCGCACAGTCGGCGCGCGTCGAGTGAGTTACGCCGATGGCCTGCGTGTAGGACGATGCGAGTGTCGGACGTCCACCACATGTGCCGGACCAGCTCGTCGAAGGTCGTGCGGGTGCGGCGCGTATCCTGTGATCCGAATCACAAAACACTTCCGTCCGGAACGCTCCAGTTCGCCTGGGCGCAAGCGGCAGGCCATGAAGTGCAGCGCCATTGCAACGGCGCGGATGCCATACTCGCGCTGCGACCTGCAGTGCACCTCACGGATGAGTATTACACGCGTGGCATGACCCACACGGAGCGGGCCACCGGCTCTGGTCAGTACAGCCCTTTGCTCCTACATACGGCGCTGCGGATCTCACTCGCCGCTGTTCACGCACGCCCCGGAGCCGATCGTGTACCACCCTCATCTGCTGTCTCGCGCTGTCGTTGGTGCCGCCGTCGCCGCGCTCGTGCTCTCGCCTGGACGGGCGACCGCGCAGAACCTGCTGTTCAACGGTGGCTTCGAGCAGGTAGGGAGCGGGTTCGGACAGGCGTTGCTGCCGGAAGGGTGGGTGCAGGCGGGTAACATCGACCCGGGCGCCGACACGTACTCGGTGCACAACGACTTCGGACTCACCCCGACGGACTGGTGGTGGTGGAGCGCTGGCGCGCTCCCGAATTCGTCAGCGGAAGGGGCGCGCTTCGTCGCCGCAGGTGAGTGGTCCCCGTATGGGTGGAACGAGGCGTTCGCGCAGCGGTTGACGACGCCGCTTGCGGCCGGAGCCCGGTACGCGCTCTCGGGTTCGACACGGGCCGCCTCAGGGCAGACGTGGACGGGCCTGAATGGCGAGGCAGGGCGGTTTGACGTGTACCTCGCGTCGTCCGGCAGTTGGACAGCGCCAGACCGCGAGCTGGTCGGCAGCCTTGCTGCGCCGGCTCACGACTGGACGACGTCGAGCATCGAGTTCTTCGCGCCGGCAGCGACGGGTCTCGACTGGATCATCTTCGTGCCGCGTGCACCGCTCGCGGGCTTCTCGTATCTCGCGCTCGATGACGTGGAGCTCCTGCCGACGGTCGTCACGCCAGAACCCGGCTCGGTGGCACTGCTCATCACCGGGCTGCTCGCGATGCTCACGTTTGCGCGTAGTCGCCGGCGTGGTGCGTAGGGTGTAGGGACTCCCTTGGGGGAGGGAGACACGGCGGGCTCGTCACGAGTGATGTGGCGGGCCCGCCGTCGTTTGCTCCGTGACGCATCGTTGCCCGGCGGCGCGACGCACCGCGCGGCACCGACGCGCACACGATCGCCAACGCGCTGCTTACTCCCGCACCGTCACCTCGATCATTCCCGTCTCCACATCGCGCCCCATGCGCCGGACCTGCACAATCACGCGATAGGTCCCCGCCGAAGGAAACGCGATCGGAAAGGTGACCTCGCCCGTCGCGGCGATGGTGGGCGTGGTCATGCCGTGCATGGCGTGCGTGGTCGGCTGCTGCTCGCCATACCACGCGGTGTCGCCCGCTTCGCGCCGCGCGAGCCGTTCCTGTGCCGCCATCGAGCCAGAGCCCATCGGATGCAGGTGCACGAAGACGCCGCCGTCGGTACGCAACAGCATTGCATGGCCGGCCATCCCCATCCACGCAGCGAGCGGTGATGGCGATCCGTCGGCCTCGGTGACCCGTGCGCGTACGACCAGGTCCCGACCCACCGTTGGCGGTCCATCGAGTGAGACCACCATGCGCCCGCCATCGGCGAGCGCTGCCCCGCTCTCCGCACGCGAGAGCACGAGCGCGATCGCGTCGTCGCCGTCTGCGTTGCGCGCGGCCTGACCGGCCGGCACGTCCACCGTGTCGACGAACGTGCGCGCGTAGCCGCTCTCATGCACCACATCCGCGAACACCCAGTACCGCCCCACGGGCAGTTCGGGCACCGCCGTGGTGAACGTCCGATCGTCCTGCTTGACCGGGTGCAGATGCGCCGCACTGCCGTCGCCACGCTCGGCGACAAGAAAGAGATGCATCAGTTTGCCATGGTCCGGCATCAACGGCGAGAGCAACCGCGCGCGCCGGTTCTCGCGCGAGACACCGAGCCGCCACGTGCTGTCGGTCACGCGCAGCGTCAATGTGCGCGCGTCACCCGGAGAAACACCCGTCTCAACCGTGAGCGGGCGATCGATCGCCCGGCGATAGCCGCCGTCGACAGCGCCCCACCACGACCAGCCGCCGAAGAGCGCTGCCGCGCTCACGCCACCGGCAATCGCCATGGCGCGTCTCGCACGTCGCTGACGCGTTGCATCGGGCGTGGTGCCCGGCGTGAGTGTGGCCTCGCGCGCGGATGCCCCCGTGATGCTCAGCACACCGACGACGAGCAGCGCTCCGAGGGCGAGCAACACGCCACCGAGTGACCTGGGCATTTCGAGCGTCGTGGTGGCTGCGCTCGAGAAAGGCACGATGAAGGAGCCACTCCCGGCCTCACCCGTCGCGCGCACATGCAACGCGTACGAGCCGGAGCTCATGATCCACAGTTGTGTCGCGAACGTGCCGGGCTCTCCCGGGACCGGCGTGGCGATCTCCGGCGGCGGCGCGCCCTTGGTACCATAGCGCCACAGTGCAGGCTGCACGGAGAGTTCGCGCGGCGGCGTGCCGCTGGTGCGCAGTGTCACCTGCACGAGCCCGGGAATGACGCCGGGCGGGCGCACGAGCACACGCACCGCGTACGGCCCCGCATTGCCCTGCTGCACCACGAGCGAGCTGCCGATGTGGGCGCTGAGTCCGAGCCAGGTGCCCGCGACCAGTGCGAGCGACAGCGCGCGCTGTCCGACGCGCCGCAGCGAGCGCGCCATCAGCGCTTCACCTGCCGCAGCCAGTCGCCGCGCATGAGTCCCGCGCGCGCCATGACGATCGAGAGCGGAATGCCGTAGAGCAGCGTTCGGCCGAGTGCGGCGAGCGCATTGCTGTCCTGGAACTCGCGTGGCCCCACCAACCACTCTGCCGGCGTGCTGTACTGCGAATAGCCGCCGCCGAAGAACGGATGCCGTCCGACCTCCGTCGCCAGGAGCGACGCGAAGGGCCACTGCACCGCGAGCAGCACCAGCACGAACGTTGGGCCGAGCACGGCGGCGAGTCGCCAGGGCGAGAGCGCACCGAAGCGACGCAGCACGAGATCGACCGCGAGGGCCGGCGCGATGAGGAGCAGCGGGAACTCGAGCGGCACCATGTGCGTCACTTCATGGCCAATGGGCCCGAGCTTGGGTGAGGCGGGAAAGAGTGGGAAGATCCACACCTGCGCCGCCAGCATCACGGTGTACACGGCCGCCGCCGTGGTCGCGGGCCAGCGCAGCTTCGATGCGCGACCGGCTGCCACCAGCGCGAGCGTGAAGAGGCCGCTCGCGATGATGTAGAAGCGCGCGCCGTGCTGCGCCTCGAGATACGTGTACTCCGACGTGAGGATCGCGGCGAAGGTGAGAATCACGCCGCTCGCATACGCCACCACGAACGCGCGCCCGTCGGACTCGCCGCTGGTGTTCTGCGCCGATGCGGCCATGACCTGTGCCCCCATCGCGATCGCGAACATGCCGAGCGCCAGCAAGGAATGCGGCGGACTCAGGATCTCCACGTCGAGGCCGTACGCATTGTGCCACCAGTCGTCGAACGGCGCGCTCGTGAGCATCGCGATCGCACCCCAGATGCAGATCCACCCGCCGAGTGGCCCGGTGAAGATCTTCCACAGGCGCACGCCGTCGGCCTCGTGGCCTGCACGCCGGAAGAACGAGTTGATCAGCACGCGCGCCCCGCACGACACGCCCGCCAGCGTCCCCCCGAGGTAGATCGCCATGTGTGCCGGCGTCCAGAACGTGTCGCGGCCAATGGTCATGTGCCACGAGATGTCCCAGATCACCCCCACGACGATGCTCGTCGCGCCGAGCACGACGGCGGCGAGGTGCAGCGGGATGTCGCGTACGCCGGTGTCGGCGCGCGCGTCGAGCGAAGCGGAGAGTACGGACGTTGCCATCGTGCACGCGGCAGAAGACGAGTTGCCAGGTACGTCGGTCGCCAGCGATCCGACGCATGAACCATCACGGTGGTTGGAAAGTCGCACGACGCGTCGGATCGCGGCAGCGGGGCTGGCGTGCCGGCCGTGGCACGCCCAGCCTTCGGCCCGTGCGGCCCGCCCCGGCGGCCCGGCACGGTACTCCCACCGCCCCCGCCATGCGTTGCTCTCTCCCCGGCGCCCTCGCCGCTGTGGCCCTCCTCGTCGGCACGCCGCTACAGGCGCAGGGCTCGTCGCTCTCGCTCGATCGGATCCTGAGCGGCACTGCCTTCGTTGGTGTCGCGCCCAGTCGACCCACATGGTCGCCCGACGGCACGCGCCTCGCATTTCTCTGGAACGACCGCCAGCGTCCGGTGCGGGATCTCTGGATCGTCGATCGCGCGGGCGCCGCACCTCGCCGCGTGCGCGCCGCGACGGATACCGGCGAGACACGCGCGAGCGTCGGCGAATTCGTCTGGCGCGCTGACGGTGGCGCGGTCCTCGCGATCGTCGGTGGCGCGCTGCACGAGATCGACGTGAACACGGGGGCAGCGACACGTCGCGCCACGCTCGGCGATGACGCAGCGATGCTCGAACGCTCGCCCGATGGATCGACGCTCTCGTTCGTGGCGGATGGCGATCTCTGGATCGTCTCGCGCGATGGTGGCGCGCCAAAACGGCTGACGCGCCTCGCTCGCCCGTTCATCGGGACCGTATCGCTGGGCACGTATGCGCGCCGCGATGTGGAAGTGGGCACCGCAACGTGGGCGGGTGACGGCCCGGTGGCCGCGTGGAGCCCCGACGGCCGCACCATCGCCGTGCACCTGGTCGATCGCACCGGCGTGCGTCGCATGCAGGTCCCCTACTATCTGGGCGACAGCGCGCGCATGAATGTGTTGCGGCGCGGTGCGCCCGGCGACGCAAACGAGTCGCGCCGTGTCGCGCTGGTCGACGTGGCTACCGGTACGCTCACGCCGGTCGACCTCCCTGGCGCCACCGAGGTGGCGATCGTCGGCCATGCGTGGTCCCCGCGCGGCGCGTTGCTCATCGATCGCATGAGCGACGATGCGGTGGATCGCTGGCTGCACATCGTCGATACCCCTGGGGCGCCGCCGCGCCAAGTACTGCACGAACGCCGTGCGTCACGCGTGTACACCGATGCCGCGAGCGCCTGGCATCCCGACGGGCGACGCGTGCTCTTCACGAGCGATCGGGACGATCGCTATCGCCTCTTTGCGCTCGATCCGACCACCGGTGCGACGCGCGCGCTCACCCCACCGGGGAGCGATATCCTCGGTGGACCGGATCTAACGGCGCGCACTGTCTACTTCGGGAGCAACGCGACGAGCCCGACCGAGCGACAGCTCTTCCGCGTCAGCGTCGACGGGGGCGCACCGGTGCAACTCACGCGCGCGCCGGGTACCACCACCGGCGTTCCCTCCCCGGACGGCCGCATGCTCGCGCTGCTGCGCAGCGACGATCGGTCGCCCACGGAGCTGTATCTGCTGGATGTCGCACGTGGCACGGAGCGACGCATCACCACGTCGCCCTCTGCCGCGTTCGCGGCCACGCCCTGGGTCACCCCGCGCTATCTCACGGTGCCGCATCAGCGCGATACCTCAGTGCGCCTGCAGGTGCGCGTGTACGAACCACCGAATCTCGATCGCACGAAGCGATACCCGGTGCTCTTTGGCCCCGTCTATTCGAACACGGTGCGCAATCGATGGGGCGGGCTCTACGGCATGCTGCAACAACTGCTCGTGCAGCAGGGCTACATCGTGGTGCAGGTCGACGTGCGCGGGAGTACCGGGTATGGCCGCGCCTTTCGCGAAGCGTTCCTGATGGACTGGGGCGGGGGCGATCTCACCGATCTCGAGAGCGTGGTCGACCATCTCGCCACGTGGCCCACCGTCGATCGCGCGCGCATGGGGATCTTCGGCTCGAGCTACGGCGGCACGCTCACCGTCTACAGCATGCTGCGGAAGCCCGGGCTCTTTGCGGCGGGGGTGGCGGGTGCCCCCGCGGTCGATCCGCGCTGGTTCGGCAGTGACGATGTCGCGATCGCGCGTCGACCGCAGTCGCACCCCGAGACGTTCGTGCGGGGCGCGGTGCTGCCCGATGCGCGCAACCTGCGCGATCCGCTGCTCATCATCCACGGCATGGAAGACGACGTCGTGCCGTTCCAGACGAGCGTGGTGCTCTTCGATGAGCTCTTGCGCCTCGGCAAGCCGGTGGACTTCGCGTTTGCGCCCGCCGCCACGCACGGATGGACGCAGCGTCCCGGCTACGCGCGCTATCTGCTCGGCCGACTCATCGCGCACTTCGAGCGGGTGTTGCGCCCGTAACGCGATCGCGTCGCGCCGTGCGGAGCCAGCTCGGCGGCGGTGCGCGCGTGATCAGCAGCCCCGCCTGCCCCTGGGCACGCGCGCGAATGACCATCGTTTCGCGCGAGGCGCGTACGCCGATCACCGCCCCTTGCTCGATCGTGGTGACGAGATCGACGCCCTCGGTGAGCGACCGATTCATGGCGCGCTCGGTGAGCAGGCGCGCCTTCTCGAGCAGATCGTCGACGGACAGATGTGCCTGCGCGCGCAGGAAGTCGCGGAGCTCCACCCCCTTGAGCCACTCGATGCCCTTGACCAGCAGCGTGGCGCTGCCCACGTCGTAGTCGAGGTCGGGGACGGTGAGCACGCGCGCCGTCGTGTCGTATTGCGGTGTGCCCGTGAGCCACACGCGACCGCGCGCGTCGCCGGTGAACGAGAGGCCGAGCGCCACGCGACCGGCGCCGATGCCCGTGAGCGTGAGCGTCGTGATCTCCACCGTGCGACCGCCGACGCGCACGGTCTTGCCCCCCAATCGGCGTGTGAGCTCCGCGCTCGCCGACGCGTAGTCGAGCAGCCCTTCGAGCGTGGCGTAGAGCGCGGAGCCGCTGGTGCGCGCGCGACGAAGCGGCGGAAGGAGTGGCGTGGCATCGAGTGGGCGCGGACCGCTGCGAATGCGTGGCCGTGCCGTGAGAAGGACAAGACCGATCACCGATGTGCTGTCGGTCTCGATGCGATCGAGCGCGACGCGCTGCGGCTGCACGGAGAGCCAGAGCGAGTCGCGCAGGCGAATGGGGCGCGCCATCGCCTGCCACCACCGCTCGACCCGATCGCGCACCACCACGCGGGCAATCTCACGATCGAGTGTGCGCAGCTCGCGGGCGAGTGCGCTGCGCGCCGCTGCGATCACCCGATCGGTGACATCGATCTTGAGCAGGGTGACCTGGCAGCGGTCGCGCGGCGTGGCGGTGAGCGGGGCGATGCGCGCGATGCGGGTGCGCGCGCCGAGCCGCCACGTGGAGTCGATGCTGATCGCGCTGATCAGCGTCACGCGCAGTCGCGGCCGTGTGTCGCCATCGCAGCCGCCGGAGACCTCGGGCCCGATGATCGGCTTGTACCATCCGCGCCCGGCGTAGCTGATCGTTGCCGAGATCGTGACGACCGAGTCTTCGAGGGCCACGCGAAACGGTGAGCGTGACGCTTCGAACGCCAGGGACACACGACGGTTCGATGGGAGCACGCGCTTGTCCGCGAGCGAGCCGAACCGTCGGGGTACCGCGCTGTCGAGCATGCCGAGCGCGGGCGCGAGGTCGTAGGCGATCGGTGCTTCGACGATGGACTCGGGGAGCGGCGGGATCGAGTCGGGCAGATCGGCGACGACGCGCGGCGCGGGAGTCTCGACGGTGAGCGGTCGGTCGCAGCCCGCGGCGACGATGCACGCGGCCGTGGCCCACCAGACACATCGCGAGCGTGCGCGCATGCCCGAAGTTCGGCGCAGCACCCGAGAAAGGGGAGGGGGCTCCCGACCACCGCGCGCCGACCGCACCTTGGGGGATGAATCGCATGCATGTTCGATCGGGGCGCGTGGTATGGCGCGTCGTGGGAGCCGTCCTCGTGCTCGGGGTGGTGGCGGCGCTCCTGATCGTGCCCGCGCAGGTCGATCGGTCGATGAATCGCGTGGTGCCCGCCGCCGCAGTGCCGACGGTTTCGTCTGCCGCATCCGCGCTGCACGCCACGCTCTTCATCGCCGATCTGCACGCGGACCAGTTGCTCTGGAATCGCGATCCGCTCGCGGAAGCGGATCACGGGCATGTCGACGTGCCGCGGCTCGTGCGGGGGCATGTGGGGCTCCAGGTCATGAGCGCGGTCACCAAGACGCCGCGCAACATGAACTACATCAACAACACGGGCGATACCGACAACATCACCGCGTTGGCGATGATCCAGCGCTGGCCCATCAGTACGTGGCGGTCGCTCACGGCGCGGGCGGTGTACCAGTCCACGCGACTGCATCACGCGGCTGCCGATGCACCCGATCGGCTCCGCCTCATCAAGACGCGTGCGCAGCTCGATACGTGGGTCGAGACGCGTGCACAGCAGCCCGACGCCGTCGCGGCGATGCTGGCGATCGAAGGGATGCACGCGATCGAAGGACAGCTCGACCGGATCGACACGCTCTTCGCTGCCGGGTATCGGATGATGGGGCTCACGCACTTCTTCGACAACGAACTCGGCGGATCGGCACACGGTGTGTCGCGCGGTGGCCTCACGCCGTTCGGGCGGCGCGCGGTGCAGCGCATGGAGCAGCTCGGCATCGCGGTGGATGTGGCGCATGCGTCGCCTGCGCTCGTCGACGATGTGCTGCGGGTGGCCACCAAGCCTGTCGTGGTGTCGCACACCGGCGTTGCCGCGGTGTGCCCGGGACCGCGCAACCTGACCGATGCGCAGCTCACTCGCATTGCCGCGACGCGCGGCGTGATCGGTGTCGGCTACTGGGACGGCGCGGTGTGCACGGCCGACGTGCCGCACATCGTGGCGAGCATTCTCCATGCGGTCCGCGTGGCCGGCGTGGCGCACGTGGGGCTGGGCAGCGACTTCGACGGCGCCGTCACCACGCCGTTCGACACGAGTCAGCTCGTGCAGATCACGCAGGGGTTGCTCGATGCGGGGCTGAGCGCAGCGGAGATCCGTGCGATCATGGGGGAGAATGTGGTGCGCGTGCTGCGGGAGACGCTGCCGCTGGGGTCATGACATACGTACCTTGACATACAGACGGTGCATGTTGTATATCACGACATGGCTACGCGACACACCACGGTCCGTCTTCCCGACGCGCTACTCAAGCGCGTCAAGACGTACGCCGAGCGCCAGGGACTTACGGTCACGGCGGTGATGGAGCGCGCGCTCGTCGCCTACGTGGCGGGTGGCGCGGCGCGAGGGGGCTATGTGCTGCCCCCGGCCTCGACGGGCGAGGGGATCACGCCGGGGCTGTCGCTCGACGACAATGCGACCATTCGCGACGCGATGGACGGCATTCGCTAGTGCTGCTCGACGTCAATGTGCTGGTCTACGCGCAGCGGGCGGACGCGGAGCACCACGCGACATACCGCGAATGGCTGTCAGACGCGCTCGTCGGCCCGGAGCCGGTGCTGGTCACCGCCGACACGCTCGTAGCGACCCTGCGCATCTTGACCCATCCTCGCATCTGGCGGCCGCCGACCACGCTCGACGCGGCGCAAGCGTTCGTCGCGTCCTTGGTGGCTGCGCCCGCATGCGAGGTGCTCGAGACCGGGGCCGGGCACTGGCCAACGTTTGCGCGGTGCTGCGCGTCGATCGACGCGCGTGGCAATGACCTTCCGGATGCGTGGCTCGCAGCGATCGCAATCGATCATGGCGTCGACATCGTGACGGCCGACCGTGGCTTCCGCCGCTTCCGCGGCCTCCGCATCCGCCATCCCCTCGCCGCTACTTGAAGCTCCGCACGAGGCTCTCAACCACCAGGCTCCACCCGTCGACGAGTACGAAGAGCAACAGCTTGAACGGCATCGAGATCATCGCCGGCGGCAGCATCATCATGCCCATGCTCATGAGCACCGACGCGACCACCGCGTCGATGACGATGAACGGCAGATAGATCGCGAACCCGATCTGGAACGCGGTGCGCAGTTCGCTCGCCGTGAACGCCGACATGAGGGTCACGAGCGGGATATCGGCCGGTGTCGCGGGCGCTGGTGCGCCGCTCAGCTCCACGAATGTCCGCAGGTCACTCTCGCGCGTCTGCGCCAACATGAACGTGCGAAACGGCTGTGACGCGGTCTTGAGCATCTCCATCTGCTCCATCCGCCCGTCGAGCCACGGCGTGATCGCCTCGCGATTGGCCTGCTCGATCGTCGGCGCCATCACGAAGCCGGTGAGGATGAGCGCGAGGGCGGCCACGAGCTGTCCCGGCGGTGCGTTCTGCGTCCCCATCGCCTGCTTGAGGAAGTTGAGCACGATCAGGATGCGCGTGAAGCCGGTCATCATCAGCACGAGCGTGGGGAGCAGCGTGAGCATCCCCATGAGCAGCACCACACCAACGGTGCCGTTGACCTGCAGTCCGTCGCCGTTGGCCTGATTGCCGAGCGAGACCGACATCGACGGCGTCGCCGTCGGGCTCACCGTTTCCGCGCGCGGGGGCGTGCCCGGCATCATCACGGTGCCCGACGCCGGCTGCGCTGCGCGGCTCTTCGTGTCGCGCGCCGGCGGCCCGCTCGGCACGCGTGGTGCCGGTGTCGTGCGCGCGCCGGGTGCGGGCGCCGACGTGCTCGTGGTCGGGGCCGACGGCGCGGCCACCGCGGGTTGCGCTGCCGCCGGGCGCGTCGCCGCTGGCGTCGCGGCAGCGGGCGCGGGCACTGTCGCCTGCGACGCACTGGGCAGTGCGGTTGACGGTGTCGCCCGTGGTGTGGCGGGAGCCGTTGTCGGTTGAGAGACCGGTGCGGTGGCCGGCTGCGCGGCCGCCTGCGCGACAATCGGCGCGAATGAAGCGCCGACGCCAAACATGCACAGCAGCACCGCGAGTCGCGTCGCACCGCTCAAGGCCATACGCAGCACAGACTGGAACTCCGCAAGTCCACGCGCCTCCGGTGCAATCCGCGCGCTCACCGTCACCGGCACGCTGCCATCGGCGGGTGTGAACACCGATTCCATGCGTGCGGTCGCATCGTGCGCCAGGGCGCTGCGCAGCGCCTGCTGTCGCGGCGTGGCGGGCATCGCACTCGCGGCACGCGCGGCGTCTGCTGGCGGTACATAGAACTGTCGCATCACCTCGGCGTCGCTCTGCCGGACCGTGTGGAGCGTCGTCGCAAAGGTGTCGGTCGCGGTGCCGTGCACCGTGCTCGGTGCGCCTGGTGCGCCAGGCGCGCTGGTCGCACTCGATGCCGCCGACGTCCCGCGCGCGCGCCGCGAGAGCATGCCGTCGATCGTGCGCTGCGCCGATGCACTCGATGCATGCGGCGCGGGTACGCGACTCGAGGCCAGCACCGCATCGCGATCGGCATCGCTCACCGGAAAGAGCGGACGCACACCGCCTTCACCCACGCTCACCGTCATCACCGTCTCGCCCACGCGGACGACGGCGATCGCGGTCTTGGGACCGACCGACACGCGCTGCACGATCTCCATCGGCAGTCGCGCACCGGGTCCACCGCCCAGCCGCGCGAGTCCCAGTCGCTTGAGCCCCCACACGACGAGTGCCAGCAGCGCGAGCACGAAGGCCAGCGCAGCCACGACACCGAAGACGGCCCCCAGCGACACGGTCGACCCGACTTATGCGGCGGCGGCTTGCGCCGTCTGCAGGATGCGCGTGATGCGCACGCCGAAGTGCTCACCGAGGACGACGACCTCGCCTTCGGCAAACCGGCGATCGCCCACATAGATGTCGATCGGCTCACCGGCAAGCTTCTCGAGTTGCACCACCGAGCCTCGACCGAGGCGCAGGATCTCCTGCACGGTCATCGAGGTGCGCCCGAGCTCGATCGAGACGGGAAGCGTGAGGTCGAGGAGCATGGCCATCGGCACCTCCCCGTTCCCCATCGTGGCGGAGCCAAGATCGGTGAACGAGTCGGCGGCAGAGGGTGGCGCGTCGAGGACGGCCGTGGCCGCGGCGGATGCAGCGGCGGGCTTCTTGGCACTCGCGAAGAGCGCGTCGATTTCGGCGTTGTTCATGGCGAAGGTGGCGGGGGTACGCGACTACTCGTCGTCGGCCGTGGTGGCCATCGGTGCCGCGGCATCGAGGATGCGGACGGCGAGATGGCCGGAGACGCGGCCGACCTGTCCACTGAAGCGTGCCTGCTCGCCGGTTCGCACGACCACGCGCGCATCGCGACTGACACCGGTCGGAAGGATCGCGCCGGGTTGCAGCGCGGCGATGCTCGAGAGCGGCACCTGAAAGGCGGGGAGTCGCACCGAGATGGGGACCCGGGTGGCGCGCAGGCCGGCTTCGGAGCGCACGCGCATGTGTTCGCGCTCTTCGGCACTGGTCGCATTGGTGTTGACCCGCTTGTCGCCCGCCGTGGCGAAGAACTTGTCGAGCACATTGAAGGGCAGGCACACGAGCAGCAGGCTGCTCACGTTGCCGGCCGACACTTCGATGTTGGCGACGAGGACCGGGTCTTCGCGATTCGCGATCTGCAGGATCTCCGGCGCCGACTCGAAGCTCGCGATCTGCAGCTCCATGGCCACGTGGTCCTGCCAGACCTCGGAGGTGAGTGCGACGATCTTGTCGGCGATGGTGCGCAGTGCGAGCCGCTCGACGGGTGTCATGCTGCGATTGGGGAAGATCGCCTGTCCCGTGCCACCGAAGAGGCGATCGATCACGTGGTACGCGAACTCCTGGCCGATGTCCACGACGCCCTGCGCATGTGCGCCGCGCACATCGAAGACATAGGAAGCGCACGGGGTGGGGAGCGAGAGCGTGAACTCGCCGAAGCTGAACTGCTCGACCGACTGCAGCCGGACCTCGATCTGTCCGCGCACACGCCCGATGAGCCAGCCTTCGAGCGACTTCACCATGCGCTCGTACATCGCTTCGAGCGTGCGCAGGCGCTCCTTCGAGACGCGATGCGGGCGACGGAAATCATAGACCTGCACATCCAGCTCGGCGGCCGCAGCCACGGGGGCCACGGCACCGGCGCCGCCGAGCAGGCGGTCGATGTCGAACTGGGAGAGTGAGGTATCGGTCGACATCGCTTACTGGATCACCCACTGCGGGAAGTACATCCGCTTGACGGTGCGCTTGCCGAAGCGCGCGTTGATGGCGGCGGTGAGTTCGACCTTCACCGAATCGCGGAAGGCGAAGTCGGTGAGCGTTTCCACATTCCGCTGCGCGATCGTGCTGAGGACGGCATCGCGCAGCTCGGCGTCCCGCGCCTTGAGCATCTCGAGCGCCGGCGTGGAGCCGGCTTCGAGGGCGATGGTCACGAGGAGGAAGCGCGAGCCCCCGGAGCCCGCCGGATTGATGACGAGGTTGTCGAGCGTGTGGATCTCGGGTGCGGCGGCGGGATCCTTCTTCTTCCCGTCGCTCGCGTGCTCCTCGTCGCCCGATTCGTCCGTAACGTGCTCGCCGTCGGTCGCGGCCTCATCGCCATGTTCGCCGTCTCCGGCGCCATGGTCCCCTCCCTTGGCACCGACGTTGACGACGACCATCCCCTTGGTGAGCGCGGGGCCGGCGACAAAGATGCCGAGCGCGGCGCCGCCGCCGATCCCCAGCATGACGGCGAGGAGTGCGGGGAGGAGCGCCTTGACGCCGGACGGCGGCGCTGGTGCTTCGGTCGAAGTGTCCGGATTATCGGCCATGGGGGAGACAGAGGCGTAAGGGTGACGGGGGGAGCATTTGCAGGGCCGGTGCCATGGGACCGCCACCACCTTCCATCGTCGCAACGTGTTGTTGGTCAACAACTTGAGCAGCTCGTACCACAGGCGATGCCTGCGGCGGTCGCTCGCGGGACGGCACCGCGTGCCGGGCGCGTGTCGGCATCCTCTGCCGACCTCCATCGCGGGAGCTCGCCGAGTGGTGCTCCGCGTGCGCCGACGGCCAAGGGGCGGCACATTCATTACATGCACGATGACCAGCTCCAATGGCCCGCCGAGTCGGCGCTCAAGGGGGCCGATGTCCCCACCATCCGGATCGACTCGTGGGCGCAGTTCCGGGCGCTGATCGACGGGGGCGCGTTCCGGAGCTGGGGGTTCCGCGGTCAGACCCACGCCGACTGGGGGCTCTGGACGGCGCTCAGTCGCCACCTGCGCTATGCGGGGGTGCACCCTGCCGCGTGGGCTCGGCAGGAGGAGCGCATCCTCCGCGTGTTCAAGCGCAAGGCGCACTTGTGGCTCGATCCGCAGCCGGCGGAGGGGAACAGCTTCGAGTGGCTCGCGCTGATGCAGCATCACGGCGCGCCGACCAGGCTACTCGACATGACGTGGTCACCGTATGTGGCGTTGTTCTTTGCGCTCGATCGTGGTGGGCCGACGTCTGCGGTGTGGGCGTTCAACGTGGCGCGCATCAATCAGATGCCGGTTACGCTGCGGGACGGACGCACGGTCGACGTGGCGCCGGCGTCCATTCGCGAAGAGGGCAGTTTCGAGGAGTTCTTCCTGCGGCAGTCGCTGCCGTTCGTGGTGATCGGCGAGCCGCACGCGATGCATCGTCGACTGGTGGCGCAGTCGAGCACGTTTCTGGTGCCGAGTGTGCTCGATCGGTCGATCGAGGCGATTCTGGCGGGCTACGCGGGCGAGCCGCTCGTGACGCGGCTCGAACTCGACACGGCGGCGATGCGTGCGGAGGCGCTGCAGGCGCTCTATCTGATGAACATCACGGCGGCGAGTCTCTTTCCCGATCTCGACGGGCTGGGGCGGAGTCTCGCGTACGAACTCGAATGGCACTGGGCGTTCGATCCGCGCACACTCGAGGCGCGGCCGGGGTTTGCGCCGCCGGCGGGACTGTGGGAGGGGTAGCACGCGGTGGATGCGCGCAGCGCCTCACGGCGCGAGCGTGGCCCGACGGTTCATCACGTGAGATCGACCGTTCGTCGTCGCTGGGCAAACCATGTCGTTCGCTCCGCGATCGGAGTACGCGCCGATTCCCGGAGCCCGTATGCCCGCTGTTCGTCCGCTGTTGCTCGCCTGTCTCGCTGCCAGGGCGCTCGACGCGCAAGCGCCCGAGCGACCGACGGGCTTCCCCGCCGTCTGCGGCTCGCAGGAGGTGCAGGTCCTCCTGCTCGGGACGTATCACTTCGCCAATCCCGGTCGGGACGTCGTCGCGCTCGCGGTCGACGATGTGCTGCAGCCGAGTCGACAGGCGCAGCTCGACGAGCTGACGGCGCGCCTGGCGGCGTGGGCACCCGATCGCATCGCCGTGGAGTGGCCGATCTCGTTCACGGATTCCGCACGTGCCCGATACGCGCGGTATCGCACCAATACGCTCGCCGCCACTCGCAACGAGTAGGTGCAGATCGGGTTTCGACTCGCCGCGCGCCTGGGGCATCGCGAGGTCTCTCCCATCGACGATGACTCCTTTCTCGACGTGAACGATTCCCTGCGGGCGCTCGAGCGACGGCAGCCGGCGTTCACGCGCGCGCGCGACAGTCTCGTCGCCGAGCTCACGCGGGACGTCGAGGCGATAGACGTGTGGATGCGATCGACGACGATTCGTGAGCATCTGCTCCGCCTCAACGGGGACGATGCGCTGCATGCCGGCAATTCCCTCGGCATGTTTGGCGGCTACCTCGGCGTCGGCGAGGGGCAGAACTACGGTGGGCCGCAGTTTCTCTCTCAATGGTACGCGAGGAACTTCAACATGGCCCACCACCTCACGCGTCTCGTACGCGCCGACCCCGGCATCCGTCGTATTCTCTTGCTGGTGGGGAGTGGTCACGTACCGCCGCTGCGCAATCTGCTCGATGAAGCACCGCAGTTCTGTCCGGTCAGTCCGCTCTTCCTCTTGCAGTAGCGATCTGCGCCGGGCGCGGACGGCGCGGTGCCATTTGTGGCATCTCATCGGGCGATCGTGTAGCGCGTGCGGTATGCGCGCGTCGAACGCGCGTCGTCACACACCGGTTCCGCTCCTCGCCACACGCTCGCCGCCACATCTCGTTCGTCCGACGTCGGACGGTTGACGCCGTCGCGCTGGGAGCGGTGATCGCTGTACCGCTTGCAATCGGGTCGGTGGAGCAGTCGACGCCGCCGACGTTTTCGGCGCCTGAACGCGCAGCAGCGCTCGCCATCACGAATGTTGCCGTGGTCGACGCTCCCAGCACGTCGCCTTCGGTGATCTCGGCTTACGAAAGTGGTCGCAAGAGCCCGACGAAGCGAATGCGTGCATGACGCGCCTAAGCGACCCGGAGCGGGGTTGGCATCCGACTTCTCTGTGCGCTCACGCGAGAAGACCGCCGGTTACTCGCACTGCACGCAGCGATCGCGGCCCGGCTTCGTGCGGCGCCCGACCTCGTGCTCCCGCGCGCGCGGGCGTCGCTGGCGCGCATGCGACGGCTACACCCCGGTGCGCGAGGACTACTCGAGGAGTGGCGCGCGCTGCTCGCGCGCCCGGTCGAAGCACTGATCCCCGTGTTGCTCACCCCCGCACCGTGGTCACGGGAGCTGCGACACGTTACCCCGTTCACCGGTCTGCTCACCGCTTCCGAGCGTGCTGCGGTCTACCGCGCGTTCGCCGAGTCCGAGCTGGTCGCGCGAGACACGTGCGGCGATATGCGCACGCACATCACAGCGCACGCGAGTACCAGCATCTGAC
>JALOPS010000180.1 GCA_025453745.1 Gemmatimonadaceae bacterium | reverse complement strand
GCCTGCTCAACATGGAACCGGCGCCCATGACCGCGCTCGTGCACGCGCTCGACAGTGCAGGCTTCAAGGTGCACCTCCACGCAATCGGCGACCGGGGTATACGCGTGGCCCTCGATGCGCTGGAGGCGCAGCATCGCCTGGATCGCGGCGCGGGACCGCGGCATCAGATCGTGCACCTGCAGCTCATCGATCCGGCCGACGTGCCGCGCTTTGCGGCCCTTGGCGTGGTCGCGTCGTTCCAGGCGCTCTGGCATCAGCGCGACGGCTACATCGTCGATCTCACCGAGCCGCGGCTGGGCCCGGCGCGCTCGGCGCGGCTCTACCCCATGCGCAGCGTGGCGAAGGCGGGTGCCATTATCGCCGGTGGCAGCGACTGGTCGGTGACGTCGCTCAATCCGCTGCCCGCCATCGAGACGGCGATCATGCGGCGCGCGCCGGGCGACACGGTGTCGTCGCCGTGGATTCCCACCGAAGCCATGACGATTGATGCGATGCTGCGCGCGTACACGCGGGGGAGTGCGATGGCGATCGATCGGGAGTCGGAGCTGGGCATCCTGCGCGCGGGCGCGCTGGCGGACGTCATCATGCTCTCGGATGACCTGACGGCGATCCCCGCGCATCGCATCCATGCGGCGCGTGTGCTGCTCACCGTGATGAACGGGCGCGAGGTGTGGCGCGATACGAGCGTCGTCCCCGCTCGCTGACGCGCTACGGCGCGCTCGATCGACGCAGCGTCAGGTAGTGTGTGGTCCCGGCGGCTTCCATGGCGCACCCGGTGACGCCGGCGCGCGAGGCGGAGCTGCCCGGCACAAACCAGAGCGGGACGAGCGGTTGCGCGGAGCGGAAGCGTGCGTCGATGCGACGCAGTACGTCGCGACGATGGGTGCTGCTGGTATCGGCGCGCAGCATACGCTCGAGCGCGGAGAGATCGCCGACGCGCTGGCGCACATGGGTCACGTCGCCGATCTGTCCGCCCGCCAGGAAGGCGGCGAGCGGCTCTTCCGTGAACTGCATACCGAGCAGATAGAGCGCGATGTCCACCTGTCCGTCTGCGATTGCGGCGGTGAAGTCGCCTCCGGTGACATAGACGGGGACACGATCGATCGCCCGGAGTGCAGCACCCAGGGCGCCGACGACGCCAGAGAGCGTGTCGGTGGCCGATCCGGCATTCACGAACAGGCGCACCGTATCTCCCGCAGCAATGCCTGCGCTGTCGAGCAGGGCGCGGGCCGCCGACGGATCGGCGGCAATGGGGACATCGGCGATCGAGTCACGATTGACCCCGACCGGTGAGAGGAAGCCCGAGGTGAGAGTGCCGCGCAGCGACATGGCCCGCAGAAACGCAGGCCGGTCCACGAGATGGGCGATCGCCCGACGCGCTCGCACGTCTGCCCACGCCGCGCGCCGCGGCGAAAAGTCGATCAGTTGCAGATTGAGCGGGCCGTCATCGCGCACCACGACATCCGTGCGCGTGACGAGTGCGCGCCGCACCGCCGACGGCAAGAAGGGGACGCAGTCCACCGTTCCCGCCAACAGGCGCGGGGCGAGATCCTGGCCGCCGATGGTCACGTAGTACAGCGTGTCCGGATAGCCCGAGACGGGCTGCACACGCGCCAGCACCAACATGGAGTCGCCAGCCGTGCCCGCGACCAGCCGCCATGGCCCGCTGCCGTTTTCGCGCACGGCGCTGGCGCCTGGACCGAGTATGACGTACGGCGCGCCCGCGAGCAGCGTGGCGTCCGGAGCGTGTCCCGGGGCAAAGCGCAACACGACCGTCGAGTCGTCGGGTGCCGACACGCCCTCGACCTGCCGGGTGCGTCCGGCATTGAAGTCCCGTCCGCCCACGAGCAGATCGAGCAGCGGAGCGTACTGCGCGCGGCCGGCGGTGTCGCTGGGGTCGGGCGTGAACGAGCGCACCACATCGCGCGCACGCACCGGCGATCCGTCGTGGAAGCGCGCGCCGGGTCGCAGCACAAAGGTCAGCGTGCCCGCCGCGGAGTCCGCGCGCCACCTGCGGGCGAGATAGGGGCGGAGCGCACCGCTCGAGTCCACGAGCACGAGACGCTCGTACAGGAGGAAGCTCAACTCCAGCGCCGGTCGCAGCACGGCCGTGCGTGGATCGAACGACGTCGTCAGTCGCGTGACGCCCACCACCACATGATTGGAGGACGCGGGCGCCTCGGCGCGCGGAGCGGCACACGCTGCCGCGAGTCCCAGGCAGGCGAGCTGCGCGAGGTGTCGCATCACGCTCAGGGTGCCACGCGTCGCAGGAGCACGAACTGATCGATCTGCGCGCCCTCCATGGTGCATCCGGTCACACCGAGTCGCGAGATCGTGCTTCCGGGCGCAAACCAGAGCGGCACCAGGGGCATGGCATCGATCATCAGCGAGTCGACCGACGCCAGCACCCGTCCTCGACGGGTCGAATCCCGCTCCGTGCGCAACGCGTCCTCGTACGACGCGAGCGGTGGCAGATGATGACGCCCCGCAATCGAGTCCGGCAGCAGGCGATCGGTGAGCAATTGGATCAGCGGCTCGTCCCGCTGACTGTCGAAGCTGTAGCCGCCCAGATGCAGATCCACCGTTCCGTCTTGCAGTGCCTTGAAGGGCCGATCTGTCACCACGAAGCGCGTGCGCACACCCACGGAGTGCAAGGAGGCGGCCAACGCGGCCTGCGGTCCGACGACGCTGTCGTCCGGCGAATTCGAGACGACGGCCAGGCGCAGCGGCGTGCTCCGCGACAGCGCGACGCTGTCGAGCAGCGCCCGCGCACGTGCCGGATCGTACGGGAGTGGCACACGCGAACGCACGGTCGGGTCGGTGAGCGGGCTCCGCAGCCCTGCCGCGGCGACACCCACGCGCGGGGCAAATGTCGCCGTGTACGTCACGCGATCGATCGCAAGCGAGAGCGCGCGTCGTGCACGTTCATCGTCCCACAGTCGCTGGCGCGGACTGAGCAGAATCATCGGCATGTACCACGGCCCGATGTCGTTGACGATGAGGTCAGGGCGCGAGGCGAGCAGGCGACGTGTCGTCGCGAAGGCGCGTGGCAGACAGTCGAGCGCACCGCGCGTGAACGCGGCGCCAATGTCGGACGTCGCCACCACGCGGACATGCAACGTGTCCGGATACCCGGGCCGCGGCGCAACGCGGGCGAGCACCAGGTGCGTGGTCGGTGACTCCGCGCGGGCCAGCCGCCAGGGGCCCGATCCATCGGGAGCCGTCCGGGTGGCTGTCGGGCCGCGAATGCCATGCCGCACCGCCGCGAACGTCGTCAGATCGGGTGCAGCCGCTCGGAAGACGACGTCGAGCGTGGAGTCATCGACCGCACGCAGCCCGACGATGGTGTCGCGTCGGCCGTCGAGATACTCGGCGCCACCATCGATGGCGGTGAGCAACGGCGTGCTGCCCTCGAGGATGTCGCGGTCTGTGCGTGCCGGCGTGAGCGAACGGATCACTGCACGCGCGGTGACGGGCGCACCGGAGTGAAACCGCCGATCGGTGCGCAGCGCGAAGCGCACGGTGCGCCCGTCGTCGAGCGTGCGCCACGCACGCGCGAGCGACGGCACGGGGTGCCCGAGCGTGTCGAGCGCGACGAGACCGTCGTGGAGCAGGCGCGCCACGTCGATCTCCGCGCGGAGGACTGCGGTGCGTGGATCGAGTGTCGTGATCGGCTGCAGCGCCCCGATGGTCACGCTGCGCGCCGCACTGGACTCGGGCGCCTTGGAGCACGCGGAGAAGCCGAGGCACCACACCGCGACGGTTACGACCGTGCGATGCGGGCATGGCCGGAGCGAGCGGGCGGGCATGCTGATAAGCATCGGCGTTACTGTGACACGACTGGAGCGCGCGCGCGTGACACGTGATGTCACCTCGCCGGCCAGTCTGTCACAGTCTTGCGCGCTTCGGTGCGATGTCGCGCGATCCTTACCGCGCGGGCTCGACGTGCCGCAGATCGAGGAACCGATGCAGGGCAATCCCATCGGCACGACAGCCGGCCACCGTGACGCGCCCGGCGGCGGTCGGCGCGGCAAACCAGAGCGGAATCACCGGTTGCTCTCGGGCGACGAGCGCATTGAGCGCGCGCAGCGCCGCTCGGCGTTGGTCTGCGGTGGGGCCAGCGTGATAGGCACGTTCGAGGCGCGGCAGTGCGGGGATGGGCACGCCACCGGTGCCCAGACTGCGATCACTGAAGAGCTCCATCACCGCCTCGTCCGTGATGTTGCGCAGCGTGATCGCATAGTTCGCGACATCCACCGCACCACTGCCCAGCGCGGCATCGAGCCGATCATGCACCCGGAAGACCGGCACCAGGTCAATGGCGCGCAACGATGCCGCGAGCAGCGACGGCAGCCCGAGTGTCGTGTCGGAGCCACGCCCCGATCGTACGAAGATGCGGATCGTGTCGCCCGCGCGAATGCCAGCACTATCGAGGAGCGCGCGGGCAGCGGTCGGATCGTACGGCAGTGCAGGGGACACCTCATCGCCAAACGCGCCCGTCGGCGACAGCAGCCCGGAGGTCACCATCGCGGACCGCAGCCCGAGTACGCGGAGGTAACTGCTTCGATCAATCGCATGTGCGAGGCCGCGGCGTGCCCGGTGATCGTGCCAGGCCGCGCGGCGAGGCGTGACATCGAGCACCTGCGCCTCCCACTGACCGCCATCCTGGAGCGTGACGTCGGTGCGGGCGGCGAGCTGGCGACGACCGGCGAGCGAGACCCACGGCATGCAATCGATTTGCCCGGTCGACAACAGCGCCGAGAGTCGCTCGGCTTCGATGGTCCCGTAGTACATCGAATCCGGGCGACCCGGCGCCGGGCGAACGCGTGCAAGCACGAGCGCGGAGTCTCCGCGAGTGCGACGCGCCAGCCGCCACGGTCCCGTGCCGTTGACGATCGTGGCAGAGGCACCTGGTCCGCGAATGGCCGTTGGCAGTTCCGTGAAGATGGCCATCGTGGGCGCGACCCCCGGCGCAAAGCGCAATGCCACCGTCAAGGAGTCGACGATCGAGAGTCCCGCGATGCGTTGCGCCCGGCCGGCAAGAAATGCGTCCCCGCCGTCGAGCAGATGGATGACCGATCGGAGTCGATCACGACCGACAGTATCCGTCGCCGACGGCTCGAACGATCGGATCACGTCGCTGGCGCGAACCGCCTGTCCCGCATGAAATCGCCCATCCGGCCGGAGTCGCACGTCGATCGTCCGCCGATCGGCGCGCAGTGTCCACGAGGCCGCGAGCTGCGGTCGCGTGTCGAGCGCGGAGTCGGCGAGCGCCAGCGTCTCGTACATCAGCGCGGCGGCGTCGACGTCGGCACCAACGCTGGCCACTCGCGGGTCGAGCGTGGTAATCGGCTGGCTGGTGCCCACCGACACGGTGGTGGGCACCGCGCGCTCGTCAACCGCCGACGCGCATCCGCTCGCGCTGAGCAGGAGGGCACAGGCCCGGGTGAGTTGGCCGCATCGCGTGGATGACCGGGCGCTCACGAGAGGCATCGGTGGGTCGTGTTCCGCGGAGTCATGGGATAGCATCAAGTGTCGGCCAGCGCGCGGCGCCACGTGAGCTGATCATCAATTGGCGATAGCGCGCCCGTGCGACGCGTGCCTACGCGGTGACATACACGTGCGTCTCCACCGCGGCACCCGGATGCAGCACCGCGCCGTACCGGGCGGGTCCGACGGTTTGCGCGTAGCGCCAGATCGCCCCGGACTGGTAGTCGGTTGCGCGCGGGGTCCACGTGGCGCGTCGCGTGGCGAGTTCGGCGTCCGACAGCTCGACCGTGATGCCGCCGGCCGCGCAGTCGATGGTGATGATGTCGCCGTCACGCAGCAGTCCGATCGGACCGCCGACGGCGGCCTCGGGTCCCACATGGCCCACGCAGATCCCGCGCGTCGCGCCGCTGAAGCGGCCGTCGGTGATGAGTGCGACCTGCTCGCCCATCCCTTCACCGTAGATCGCAGACGTCGTCGCCAGCATTTCGCGCATGCCGGGACCACCCTTGGGGCCTTCGTAGCGAATCACGATCACATCACCCGCCGCATACTGCTTGGCCATGACCGCGGCAAACGCGGCTTCTTCGCTGTCGAAGCAGCGGGCGGGGCCGCGGAAGTGCAGCGTCTTGAGTCCCGCGATCTTCACGATGCCCCCATCGGGCGCGAGGTTGCCGCGGAGCCCCACGAGCCCACCGGTCATCGAGATCGCCCGCGAGACGGGCATCACCACGTCCTGCCCGTCGGGCACGCGTACGTCCGCCAGGTTCTCCGCGAGTGTACGCCCCGTCACGGTCAGGCAGTCCCCGTGTAGAAAGCCGCCGTCGAGCAGCGCGCGCAGCACCACCGGCGCACCGCCGATGTCGTGCACATCCTTTGCGAGATAGCGGCCACCGGGCTTGAGGTCGGCCAACAGCGGCGTGCGCCGAAACACGTCTGCGACATCGAACAGATCGAACGCGATCCCCAGCTCGTTGGCCATCGCAGGCAGATGAAGCGCGGCATTGGTGGAGCCACCGGTGGCCGCGACGATTGCCGCCGCGTTCTCCAGCGAGCGTCGCGTGACGATGTCGCGCGGCCTGAGCCCGGTGGCCAGCAACTGCATCACCTGCCGTCCGGCCAGGTCGGCGTACGCATCGCGCGACTCGTACGGCGCCGGCGGACTCGCACTGCCCGGGAGTGCGAGCCCGATCGCTTCACCCACGTACGCCATGGAGTTGGCGGTGTACTGCCCGCCGCAACTTCCCGCACTCGGACACGCCACCTGCTCCAACGTGCGCAACTCCTCGCTCGACATCTTCCCGGCGGCGTGTGCGCCCACCGCCTCGAACACATCGAGCACGGTGACGTCCTTGCCCTGAAACCGACCCGGCAAGATCGAGCCACCGTACAGAAACACGCTCGGCACGTTGAGCCGCAGCATCGCCATCATGAGCCCCGGCAGCGACTTGTCGCACCCCGCAATGCCGACCAGTGCGTCGTAGCAATGCCCGCGCACGGTGAGCTCCACGGAGTCGGCGATGATGTCGCGGCTCGGGAGCGAGGCCTTCATCCCCGCGTGCCCCATCGCGATCCCGTCGGTCACCGTGATCGTGGTGAACTCGCGCGGCGTGCCCCCCGCCTCACGCACTCCGCGCTTGCACACCTCGGCCTGTCGCTTGAGCGCGATGTTGCACGGCGCCGCTTCGTTCCAGCTCGACACCACGCCGACCAGCGGCTTCGCGATATCTGCCTCGGTGAGCCCCATCGCGTAGTAGAACGAGCGCTGCGGGGCGCGCTCGGGGCCGACGGTGGCGTGACGACTGGGGAGGCGGGACTTGTCCACGAGAGGATCGAGGCGAAGGCAGATGGCGATGTAGTCGGACGTAACGAATGTCCGATCGAGGGGATGGGGAAGGGCCCGACGTGATCTTCCCGCTGGAGGCTGCGGCGCGAGTCGAGTGAGGCCTTGCGACATGGGCCGCCTGACCCCGCGCCGGTGCCCGCACCCACGTTCCCCGACGTGCCGCTGGCTGATGATGGAGCACCGCATTCAAGCGCCCGTTGCGCGTCGGCAGCGCGAGGCCAATCGGCCACAGCACCTCGGCGTCGATGGGAGAGGCGCTCCTCGAGCGGCTCGCGACACGCATAAGGGGAAGTATGCCGCATATACACCGCGACGCACACGATCCCGCACGGGCTTGGGGCCCTCAGAGACGCGTGCCCCGCGCACGACCTGCTGCATCCCGCCGCCGGTGTGCACTCGCGACCGACCACCCAGAGCGCATGAACGCGTCCGAGGGATGACGGGGTACCGACGCGACACGCACGTTCGTGTCAGCGCCGTTGCGGTCCCGCCGGTAGTGTGCGGAAGGCCAGCACACCGGACCGATCGTCCAGACCGACTGGTCCCGACGCTCCGATGAGCACCAGTCTGGCCGTCGCCGGGACCCAGCATGGGCGGGCGCTCCTTTTTCGCGTGCCTGCCGGTATCCCGATGGTCCTCGATGTCTCGCTCGTCCCGCTGCTCGTGCCCGTGCGTGATGACAACGGCCGCGCGCCGCACCGGTCGGCGCCTCGCGGCCTCTCCCGCGTCGGCGTCATCGGCAATCATCTCCCGCGGCAGTGTGGCATCGCCACGTTCACGACCGCGCTGCGCGATGCGATTGCCGTCGCGTTTCCCGCGCTCGACGCGCAGGTGGTGGCGATGAACGATCCGGGACCGTCGCATGCGTATCCGGCGTCGGTGCGCTTCTCGATCGCCGATCACGACATCGCCGCGTACCGGCGCGCGGCCGACTATCTCAATGGTGCCCACCTGGATGCCGTGTCGGTGCAGCACGAGTACGGCATCTTCGGCGGACGGGCGGGCGCGCTGGTGCTGACGTTGCTGCGGGAGCTGCGCATGCCGATCGTCACCACGTTGCACACGGTGCTCGCGGCGCCGGACCCGGCGCAGCGGCGTGTCCTCGACGAAATCCTTCGTCTCTCCGCACGTGTGGTCGTGATGAGTAACCACGCCGCGACGCTGCTCGCCGAGGTGCACGCCATGTCGGCGGACCGGATCGACGTGATCCCGCACGGCATTCCCACCGAGATGTTCTCGCGCGGTGACAAGGACACGATCGGGG
>JALOPS010000179.1 GCA_025453745.1 Gemmatimonadaceae bacterium | reverse complement strand
GCTTCCCGACGTCGCGCGCGGTGGCCGTGGCGTCCAAAGTGGTGCACGACGGTGGGCCGCCACGATGGCTGATGGCGTTGCTCATCGTCGGCATGTTCGCGTTGGTCGGCGGCGGCATCTCCTGGTTGCGCATTCGGTCGGCCAACGCGCCGGCCCGAGTCGATCCGATCGCGCTGGCCCCACTCGACAGTGCGCCTGCCTCGGCCGACTCGCTTCGACCGGACAGCGCACCCGTGGTTGCCTTTGCCGACTCCGCGCCGGCGCGCGCACCCGTGCCGCGCGCTGCCGATCGCCCGGTGAATCCGTTCCTCATCCCCGCCCCTTCCAAGGGCGGCGTGAACGTGAGTGCGCCACAGGCGGCCGAGCTGTTCTTCGCGTCGCGCGCCGTTGGTGCGGGGACATGGCGTGCCGACACCGTCACCCCCGGGCGCTACACCGTGCGCGCGGTCATTCCGACGCTCGCCGAGTGCCCGTCGGCGGAGGAGTCGCGCGAAGTGCGCGTGCGGCAGGGACAGCGCGAGCAGGTGGTCTTCGATGTGCGTCCATGCGGCGCGCTGACGATCGAGAGTACGCCCACCGAAGCGCGGTACACGCTCGAGGAGCCCGCGACGCGTGCACGCTACGAGGGCGCGTTGCCGCTCACGTCGCGACTCGTGCTCCCTGCCGGCTCGTACACACTCGTGATCCAGCGCCCGGGGTGCGCCGAGTTCCGCACGACGCTCCGCATCAGCGCGGAGGTGGAGTCGCTGCGTGAACGGGCCACCTTGCTCTGCAACTGAACCGTCGCAGCGCGTCGGCCTGACGCTCGCGCGGAGCGAGCACCGTCGTGCACGGGTGGCGCGTGTCGCGTCTCTGTCAGCGTGCGTCTTCCGACGCATGCGCAGCAGGCCGCGCGGTTACTTCGACGCGACGCCCGCCACCGCGCCGGCCGCGGCGCCGAGCAGAAAGCCCACGCCCCAGCCGCTCCAGAACGCGCGCCTCGTGCGTGGCTTCATCGGCGGCGCTTGGAGCAGCGCCGCCTGATCGATCGCGACGCGTGTCGTCTGACCGGTCACGAGCGCGGTGGCCTCCACCGCCCCGCGCCGGAGCACGCGGAAGCGCGCCACGAGCACGTCGCGCTTGGTCGGATCCACCACGATTCCCGACATCCCGGCGTTCACCCACGGGAAGTCGCGAACGGCGATCGTGAAGGTGCTGTCCTGCACCTCGGTGATCTCGAAGCGCGTCGCGGTTGCCGTTGACACGGACGGCGTGGCGCGAACGATGGGCGAGGGAGACCCTGCGCACGCCGAGACCACACCGAGCAGCAGCGCACCGCACACCGCCCGCGCCGCCACGTGGCACCCGCGCGGCCTCATTGCGTGAACAGGGCGCGTACGTCGTTGAACGTGACCAGCACGAAGAGCACCAGCACCGCGGCAACGCCGGCGCGCGCGAGCAGTTCACGCGTACGCATCGACACCGCGCTTCCCTTTGCGCCCTCCACGAGCGCGAGCAGGATCTGCCCGCCGTCGAGCAGCGGCACGGGCAACAGGTTGAAGATCGCGATGTTGATGCTCAGGAACGCGATGAGAATCCAGAGATTCTCCATCCCGCCCTTGGCCGCCTGCACGGACGTCCGCGCGATGGTGATGGGGCCACCAAGATTTGTCACGGCCACGCGCCCCGTCGCCAGGCCACCGAGTACGTCGGAGATGCGCGTGGCCATGCCCCACGTTTCCTCGGCGCCCTGCACCACCGCCTGCGTGAATGACAACGGGACGCGACCGCGCCCATCGCGCACGGCGATGCCCACGCGCCCCACCTTTGCCGTGCGCCCGGTCTCCGGATCGGTCACCTCACGCACGACGGTGCCGAGTGCGACCTGTTGCCGCACGCCATTGCGCATGAGCGCCACGTCGATCGTGCCCGTCGTGACGGCGCTGATGCGTTCGACGACTTCACTCCACTCGGTGACCGGCTGGCCACCGACCGCGATGATGCTGTCGCCGGCCTGAATCCCGGCGAGCGCCGCCGGCTGTCCGACCAACACGGAATCCACCACGGCGGGCACGTACACGCGACCGCGCGACACATTGAGCCCGGTCAGCACCGACATCGTGAGCAGGATGTTCATCGCCACGCCGGCGCTGAGCACCAGGAGGCGCGCCCAGAGCGGCTTGGCCTCGAACCAGCGCGTCGGCGGCACGGCTTTCGGTCCGAACGGCGCCATCGCCCCCTCGTCCCACAGCGCGCCGGCCGCCTCGCGATTGGCCGCAATCCGGTCCGCAGCGCCCACGGCGTCGAACTGGCCGCGATCGCTGCCACCCTCGATGCCGGCCATGCTCTCGTCATCCCGCGACGCCATGCGCACGTAGCCACCGATCGGAAAGACCGAAATGCGATAGTCCGTCTCGCCGACGCGGCGACCGAACCAGCGACGCCCCCAGCCAAGCGAGAACACCGGTGCGTAGATCCCCACGAGCTTTGCCGCGAGGAAGTGGCCGAGCTCGTGGACGAAGACCACGATCCCGAAGACGATGAAGGGGGCGAGCAGGCGGAGCATGTGGGGGAATCTGTGGTCAGGCGCCGCGAGCCGCCGTCACACGCTCGCGCACACAGCGACGGGCGGCGGCATCGGCGATCAACAGATCGTCGAGGGAGATACCCGGCAGGTCGCTGCAGGTGTCGAGGGCCTCGCCAATGGCCTCCGGAATCGCCGTGAAGCCAAGGCCCCCGTCGAGGAAGGCGGCCACGGCCTCTTCGTTGGCCGCATTGAACACGGCCGGTGCGCTCCCTCCGGCCCGACCCGCCGCAATGCCCAGCGCCAATGCCGGGAACGCGTCGTGTCGCACCGCTTCGAACTGCAGTGGTCCTGTCGCCACCGGGTCATACCGCGTCACGCCCCCGTCGTCGAGACGTTCCGGATGCGAGAGGGCGTACAGAATGGGCAGCTCCATGCTCGGCACGCCCAACTGTGCCAGCACGCTCCCGTCGGCGAACTCGACGAACGAATGTACGATGCTCTGCGGATGCACCACGACCTCGATCTGGTCGAACGGCACACCGAAGAGATGGTGTGCCTCGATGACTTCGAGCGCCTTGTTCGCCAACGTCGCGCTGTCGATGGTGATTTTTCGTCCCATGCGCCACGTCGGATGTTGCAGCGCATCGGCAACGGTGACCGCGTCGAGGCGCTCCGTGGGCCAGGTGCGGAAGGGCCCGCCCGACGCCGTGATCACCAGTCGCTTGACCGGTCGCCCGCCGCTCGAAGCCAGGCATTGCAGAATCGCCGAGTGCTCGCTGTCGACGGGGACCAGTTCACCACCGCCGCGCCGCGCCGCTTCGGCCACGAGTGCACCGCCGACTACGAGGGATTCCTTGTTGGCGAGGGCCACACGCTTGCCCGCCGCCAGCGCGGCCAACGTGCTGCGCAGCCCCGCTGCCCCGACGACGGCGTTGAGTACGATCTGCGCCTCCGGATGCGTGGCGGCCTCCTCGAGGCAGTCCGCACCACCGCGCCATGCCTCCCGCCCCGCGGGGGCATCCACGAGCCCCACGTAGGCCGGACGCCATTCGCGCACCTGATCGGCGAGCAGCGCCGCGTTGCTGAACGCCGTCAGCGCGACGGGCTGGAAGCGTTCGCGATGTCGTGCGATCACGCGCAGGGTGGCCGTGCCGATCGATCCGGTCGAACCGAGAACCGCAACGCCAAGAGGAGCCATGCCGATAAGTGCTACGGCGAGAGCGGCGCGGCAAGCACCAGGGCGTCGTAGAGCGCGTAGGCCACCGGCAGTGCAAAGAGGACGCTGTCGAGGCGATCGAGCATGCCGCCGTGCCCCGGCAGCAGCGAGGAGCTGTCCTTGACCTTCGCGGCGCGCTTGCACATGGACTCGACGAGGTCGCCGATCTGTCCCGCAATGCTGATGGTTCCTGCGAAGGCAATGAGTCCGAGCGGCGAGAACGCCAGCTCGGCAAACGGACGCAGACACCAGCGCTGGTACATCCACGCCACCGCGATCGCGACCACCGCACCGCCGATCGCCCCGGAGATCGTCTTCCCCGGGCTCACCGCCGGCAGAAGCTTCGGACCACCCACCGCGCGTCCGACGAAATACGCCCCGATGTCCGTTGCCCAGCAGAGGAGCACCGGAAAGAGGACGACGGCAAACTGCGCCTTCGCCCCGATGGCGTACGGATAGCTGCGCAGCAGATATCCGACGCCGAGGGTGCCACCGGTGTACGCGACGCCGAGCACGGTCGTCGCGATCGCATCGATCGGCCGGCCGTCGCTGCCGCGCCGCCAGAGGGCGACGGCGGCGAGGACGAGCACGGCGAGGGCGGGTAGCTGCCATCCGGCGCGCACCACCTCGAGGCGCGTCGCATACACCGCAAGCGGCACGACGGCGGCGAGCACGATGCCCAGACGTGCGAATGGTGCGCCTCCGGCCGCACGTGCGATGCGGAAGAACTCCCACGCACAGACGGCGGCCACCATCGCGAGGCCGGCCGCGAGCACGGCCCCGCCGAACCAGAGCATCCCGATGGCGACGGGCGCGGCGATCAGCGCCACCACCACCCGCTGCACCAGTTCCGACGAGCGGCCCGCGCCGCTCACCGGTGTCGTCGACACGGTCTCAGGCAGAGACACGTCCGAATCGACGGTCCCGCTGCTGGAAGCTCACGAGCGCGTCGAACAGTTCACGCCGACCGAAGTCGGGCCAGTACACCGGCGAGATGAACAGCTCCGCATACGCGACCTGCCAGAGCAGGAAGTTCGAGATGCGCTGTTCGCCCGAGGTGCGAATGAGCAGATCCGGATCCGGACATCCGTGCGTGAACAGTCGCGCCGCAAATGCCGCCTCATCGATCTCCGCGGGCGCAAGGCGCCCTTCGGCCACCTCGGTGGCCAACTGCTGCGCTGCGCGGACGAGTTCGGCGCGCGCGCTGTAGGAAATGAAGAGATTGAGGAAGAGCCGCGTGTTGTGCGCCGTCTCGCGCTCGACGCGCTCGATCGCTCGCGCCGCCGATTCGACGAGGCGCGCCCGATCGCCGAAGACGCGCACGCACACGCCGTTCTCGCGGAGCGAGTCGGCCTCGCGCGCGACGTATTCCTCGAGCAGCGACATGAGGGCGTCGATCTCGCTCGACGGCCGTTGCCAGTTTTCGGTCGAGAAGGCAAACAGCGACAGCCATTCGACACCGGCCTCGATCGCGGCCTCGATGACCGCGCGCACCGCGCGCATCCCCGAGCGGTGCCCGAGCGGACGCGGGAGCGCCCGCTTCCGCGCCCACCGCCCGTTGCCATCCATGATGATCGCCACGTGCCGCGGCACGCCACCGTCGACGCGCAACCTGGCCAGCAGGGCATCGGCGTCGGTGCCCTGCCCGTGATCGGGCGCGATGGCGCGATGCGCGGCGCTCACGACCGACTCAGACTTCCATCACTTCGGCTTCCTTCGCCTTGAGGAGTCCTTCGAGTTTGGCGATGAAGTCGTCGGTGGCCTTCTGCAGGTCCTTCTCGGCGTGCTTCTTGTCGTCCTCGGAGACGCCATCGACTTTCTTGAGCTTGTCGCGCGCATCGGTGCGCGCATGGCGCACGGCCACGCGTCCTTCTTCCGCGAGCTTGTGCAGCACCTTCACGAGCTCCTTGCGACGCTGTTCGTTCATCGCCGGGAGCGGCACGCGAATGATCCCGCCCTGATGGGCAGGATCGAGCCCCAGATCGGCCTCGCGAATTGCCTTCTCGATCGCCTTGGCCTGCCCCTTGTCGAACGGGGTCACGAGGAGGAGGCGCGGCTCCGGCGAGGAGACGCTGGCCACCTGATTGAGCGAGACGTGCGAGCCGTATGCCTCGACCTTGACGGTGTCGAGCATGGTGGGGCTGGCCTTGCCGGAGCGGATCCCCGAGAACTCGCGCTTCGTGTTCTCGAGGGCCTTTTCCATGCCGGCGCGACTGTCCTTCAGGATCTGCGCAATGGTGCTCATGAGACGAGAATGGCGTGACGAGTGGCGGAGGCCATCACATCGCTACCGCACGATCGTGCCGACGCGCTCGCCCCGCACCGCGCGCACGATGGCACCCGGTGTGTGCAGGTTGAGCACGATCAGCGGCAGACTGTTTTCCTTGCACAGCGTGATCGCCGTCTGGTCCATCACCCGGAGCTCCTCCAGCATGACGTCGCGATAGCTGAGCGTGTCGTACAACCGCGCGGCCGGGTCCTGTTTCGGATCGGCCGAGTAGATCCCATCGACGCTGGTCGCCTTGATGATGACATCTGCCTTCATCTGAATGGCCCGGAGGACAGCGGCGGTGTCGGTGGAAAAGTATGGACTGCCGGTCCCCGCGGCAAAGAGCACCACCCGCCCCTTCTCGAAGTGGCGCAGGGCCCGCCGCCGGATGTACGGCTCGGCGAGCTCCTCCATCCGGATCGCCGTCATGACCCGCGTATCGAGCCCCCGCTTCTCGAGCGTGTCCTGCATCGCGAGGGCATTGATGACGGTGCCGAGCATGCCCATGTAGTCGGCACCGACGCGCTCCATGCCCATCTTCGAGAGCTGCGACCCGCGAACGATGTTGCCACCGCCGATGACCACGCCGAGCTGCACGCCCGTGGCGGCCACCTCCCGGAGCTGATCGCCGAAGAACGCGATCCGCTCCAGGTCGAACCCGAACTTCTGCTCGCCGGCCAGCGCTTCACCGGAGAGCTTGAGCAGGACGCGCGGATAGCGGAGCCCCGATGAAGGGGCTCCGCCTCCGGCTACGGCCGCCGCATCGACGTCCGCAGCCATGGCGTCTTATGCCTCACCCAGCTTGAACCGCACGAAGCGCGTCACCGTCACCGTGCCGCCGGCCTTCTTCCCGGTCTCGGCGATCAGTTCGGCGATCGTCTTCCCGGGCTCGCGCACCCACGGCTGACCGACAAGCGTGTTGTCGCGGAAGAAGGCCTCGACCTTCCCGGTCGCGATCTTGACCGCGATCGGCTCGGGCTTGCCGCTGGCCTTGGCCTGCTCTTCGGCGATGCGCTGCTCGCGCTCGACGATGTCGGCCGCGACCCCGGTGCGATCGACCGCGAGCGGATTCGTGGCCGCCACATGCTCGGCGAGCGCCTTGCCCAGCGTCGCGATCTCCTCGTGCGCGGCCACGGCCTCACTGCCGCAGTGCATGTCGACGAGCACGCCGACCGCGGCGTTGTGGTGCAGGTAGCTGCCGAAGCGAGCGCCAGCGACGGTATCAAGGATGGCGACCTTGCTCACGCGGATCGCTTCGCCGATGGTGCCACCGGCCTCCTTGACCACGTCGGTGACCGTCTTGCCCGGCTCCGCGGCCATCGCCTGCGCGCCGAACTCGGCGACATCGTTGGTCACCGGGCCGACGAGCGCCTGTGCGACGAGCTTGCCCACGAGCGCCTTGAACGCGTCGGTCCGTGCGACGAAGTCGGTCTCGCAGTTGACCTCGACGAGCACGCCACGGTGTCCCTGCACGGCCTGGCCGACGAGCCCCTGGCTCGTCGAGCGATCGGCGCGCTTCTCGGCGGACGCCATTCCCTTCTTGCGCAGCCACTCGACCGCCTGCGCGACATCGCCGCCGGTGGCCTCGAGGGCCTTCTTGCAGTCCATCATGCCGGCGCCGGTCTGCGCGCGCAGCGCGGCCACGTCCTTTGCGGTAAAGCTCATCGGCAAATCACTCCGTGCGCTCGCACTTGGTGAAGAATTGCGTGGAATCGAAAGCGGGTACAGGTCAGGTCGTGCACACGAACGCCGCCGGGCACCCGGCCGGCGGCGTTCGCGACGTCATGCGGTAGCGCGGGCGCGGACGCCCGGAGCCCACCTTACTCGGTCGCTTCGCCCTCGGGCGCCTCTTCGCCGCCCTCGGGGGCACCATCCTGCGGTCGACGCGCTGCCGCGATCGCGCCGGGGTTGGCACGACGACGGCGCGGCCGACGCTTGTTGCCACCACCGCCACCGCCGCCACGACGGCGATCGTCGTCACCCGCCGGCTCGGCGCCGCGATCGGTGCTGTAGACGTACGACTCCGACTCGTCCTCCTCGGTGCGGGCCGGCGCCTCACGACGCGCTTCGGCGATCGTGTCGGCAATGACCTGCGTGAGGAGTTCGACCGACCGGATCGCATCGTCGTTGGCGGCGATCGGCACGGTCAGCAGATCGGGGTCGGCATTGGTGTCGGCGATCGCGACGATCGGGATGCCGAGCTTGTTGGCCTCGGTCACCGCGATGCGCTCCTTCTTCGAGTCGACGATGAAGAGCAGCCCCGGCAGGCGATTCATCTGCTTGATGCCTTCGAGGTACTTGCTGAGCTTGTCGCGCTGGCGCGACATGAGCAGCTGCTCCTTCTTCGTGTAATTCTCGAACTCACCCGCCTCGCTGCCGGCCTCGAGCTCCTTGAGCTTGCGGACCTGCTTCTTGACGGTGCCGTAGTTGGTCAGCATGCCGCCGAGCCACCGCTCGGTGACGTACATCGCGCCACAGCGATCAGCTTCGCCGCGAACGATGGCCGCGAGCTGCCGCTTGGTGCAGACGAAGAGGACGTTCTCGCCGCGCAGGACGACCTCGCGGACGAGCTTCTGCGCCAGCTCGAGCTGACGGAGCGTCTTCTGCAGGTCGATGATGTGGATCCCGTTGCGCTCCGCGAAGATGAAGCGGCGCATCTT
>JALOPS010000178.1 GCA_025453745.1 Gemmatimonadaceae bacterium | reverse complement strand
TCAACCTATTTCGGGCGAGACGCCTTCCACGCCGCCAGCACCTCCTTCTCGCGCGCCACGTCGAGCCCGTTGATCGCCCCGCGCAATGTTGCCGCCTGCTCCTCGGCGGGGCGTGACCGATGCCAATCGAGCGTGTCCTTGGCCGTCACCGCGAGCGGGCGGAAGGTGAGCCCGAGTGCGATCGCCTTGTCCGCGCGCCGGCGCTGGTAGCCGGCTGTCGCGCCGTAGGGCGGCTGCCAGACCGTCATGTGGCGCCACGGACGGATCTGCTGCGCCTGCAGGAACTCCCACGGGACCCAGGTGAACTGCGCCCCCGCCGTGGTGATGGCCTTCACGCCGTGCAGCGGCCAATCGCGTTGAAAACGCCGCCGACACGCTGCTCCGCCATGCGGACGGTGAACTCCGCGAGGTCGCGCGAGTCGATGAACTGGCATGGATCGTCCGGTTTGTCAGGTGCGAGCACTTCCCCGCCCTGCGCAATACGCGCCGGCCAGTACGTGAAGCGATCGGTGCGGTCGTGCGGCCCGACAATCAGACAGGGACGTATGATCGTGTGCGCCGCGCCGTACTGCGCGGCCACCTCCTGCTCGGCGCGCGTCTTGAGTGCGCCGTAGTAGCGGGAGGCGTGCGCCGGATCGAGCGTGTACGGATCCACCTCCGCCGGCATTGGCGTGGTGGGGCTCTCCTCGGTGATGCCGATCTGACTCTGATCGCGATACACCGACGTCGTGGAGATGAAGCAGTAGTGCCCGACGTTGCCCTTGAGCGCGCGCGCGGCGTTGCGCACCCACGCCGGGAATGTGGTGGGGTTGTCGATCACCACATCGAAGCGCTTCCCCTCGAGGGCGCGCGTGTCGCCGTTGAGGTCCCCCACCAGTTCGTCGTGCACGCGTCCCTTGAAGAGCCCGGGTCGCGTTTTCGCACGGTTGAACAGCGTGACGCGATGCCCGCGCGCAATGGCGTACTCCACCTGCTCGGGGCCGGTGAAGCCCGTGCCGCCCAGGATGAGGATGTCGAGTGGCGCGACGGCAGGCGTCACGGCGCGGCGCGACGCGGCCGGTGCAGACGGTGCGGCGTGCGCGACACCCGGCAGCGCCGACGCGGCGGCCGCGCCCAGCGATGTGGCGACAAACTGACGACGCGAGGTCATGGCACGCTCGGGATCGTGGGATAGGCGATGCCCAACTGCTCGAGATACGTCTTGTACTTCGTCGGGTCGAAGTAGAACGGGCGCATGAGCGGGCGATAGCGCGCCATCTTCTCCGCATTGAGCCAGATCGCGGGTTGATCGGTCGCGGAGATGAGCGGCTTGTACTTCACGTTTTTCGTCTGCACGTCGGTGAAGTACGTCTTCGCATCGGCCACGAGCGTCGGCGACAGCAACAAATCGAGCACCGTCATGGCCTGCACCTTGGCGCCGGCCACCACCCCCTTGTGCGCGATCGGCGTGGCCATCGCGATGCCGTCGATCGCATTGTGTCCCGGCGTCCCCGGGATGTTCGACGGGTAGTAGAGCGTCACCGAGGGGACGGTCCAGGTGACATCGCCGATATCGTCGCTCCCCGTGCCGGTGGATGCGAGCGCGGCCTGCTGCGATGTACGCAGCGGCGGGACCTCCGTCTTGAGCCCGTTGGGCGGCTGCCCCATCAGCCGCTGCACGCCCTGCGCCATGGCGATGTCCTTGTCATCCCACTTGGGCATGCCTACGCGCACCATGTTCGCGTGCATCGCCTCGGCCATGGGGCGATTGAAGTGCGGGCGCCACGCCGAGCCGATCACCTGCACGGTATCGAGCACGGTGAAGGTGCCCTGTGCCGCGGCGCGCGCGATCTGCTTGGCATCTTCGAACATCCTGGTGACGAGCTCCGCGTTGCGCTCGCGGAAGAAGAACCAGATCGCCCCGGTACCCGGCACGACGTTGGGCTGGTCGCCGCCATCGGTGATGACGTAGTGTGAGCGCTGCGCAAGCTCCATGTGCTCGCGGTGCGCCTCCCACAGGTTGGCCATCGCGATCACCGCATCGAGCGCGCTCTTGCCGCGCCACGGCGCACCCGCCGCATGCGCAGCCTCGCCGCGGAACTTGAACAGTGCGGAGATGAGCGCGAGCGCCGACTCGTCGCCCCACGACGCACCAAAGCTGTCGGCCACGTGCGTGAAGATGTTGGCGTCGACATCCTTGAACATGCCCGCACGCACGAGAAAGGCCTTGCTCGCCAACTGCTCTTCGGCGGTGCCTGGCCAGAGGAGCAGCGTGCCCGAGAGCTTCTCGCGCTGCATGATGTCCTTGAGCGCGAGCGCGGCGACGATGTTGAGCGGTACACCGCTGTTGTGCCCCTCGCCGTGTCCGGGTGCGCCGGGGACGATCGCGCCGCGCCCCGCGACGCCGGGCTTCTGGCTCGACTGCGGAATGCCGTCGATGTCCGACCCCATCGCGATCACCGGCTTGCCGCTCCCCCATTTCGCGGTCCACGCGGTGGGGATGCCGGCGACGCCGCGCTCGACGGTGAAGCCTTCGCGTTCGAGGATTGCCGTGAGGTACGCGGACGTCTCCGTCTCCTGCATGCCGAGCTCGCCAAAGGAGAACACCTGGTCGACCATCTGCTGCGCGAGCGTGGCGCGGGCGTCGACCAGTGTGGCGGCCTCGGCTTTGAGGCGGTCGAGGCGCCGGGCGTCGGGACGCTGCGCCGAGGCGGTGGCGGCGCCGCCGAGCAGGGCGGCGAGGAGGAGTGTCCAGCTCGGGCGAAGGGGAAGCGACATGGGCACCAGATGAGGGGGTGGGGCGATCCGTGTCGAATCTGCCCGCCGGCGGAGGCCCGGCCAGAGCGAGGGCCGGGGCAGGCCGCCACCGAAGTGGCAGGATTCTCGTGCCGATTGCGCGTCTTGGGGTGTTCGCCGAGGTCGCCGCCGGACGGGTTGTCCGGCGGCCTTCCCCCGTTCCGTCAGGAGTGCCGTCCCATGTCCGCTGCTGTCCCCGCTCTTGCTCGCGCGATCCGCCGCGCGGGTACCACGCTCCTCGTGACCGCATCCGTCGCTGCGGCACAGACCACGCCCATCGGTGATGCGCTCATCGCGCGTGGCGGGCTCGACTCCTTCTTCAGCTTCACTCTCGTGTCCGGGTACACCGTGCCCAATGCGCTGCTCGGCCAGCGGCTTGCGAGCGTGTCCGTCTTCGGTAGCGCCAACAACGTGGGGCGATCGTTCATCCCGCTCCTCGTGTCCATGCCGTCGGTCAACAGCACGTCGTTCAGCATTCTCGGCATCGGCACCACGCGCACGGTGCAGACTGGCATCGTCGACTACGACTTCGGCCTCGTCAGCGGGACGGATGTGTTTCAGGCCGGCACGCGCTTCGCGTGGTTCAACCCGGGCTTTGGCGCGATTGAGTTCAACGGAGACAACGATGGCATTCGCTTCGCCTTCACCGACAACCAGAGTCCCGCCCCGACGCTCGGCGCCACCCGCCAGACGAACTCGATCTCTCCCGAGGACCGCGCGTACTCGATCCGCTTCAACGTCACCAACCCGAACGCCACCGTGGTTCCCGAACCAAGCACCTATGCGTTGCTCGCAAGCGGCTTGGGAGCGCTGATGGTCGTCGCGCGGCGTCGCCGCTCGGCCTGACGGTGCCGCGGTCGGACAGGGCGCCGCCCTTGGGCACCCTGTCCGACCGCGCACCACCAACGCACTATCCGGGCGCCTTCCACCTGAGCGCCCATGACTCGCCGCTGGATTTCTCTGCACGCCGTCGTCTCGCCGTGCGCCGCCGCCTCGCTCGCGCTAGTCGCCCTCGGGCCATCGCTCACCGCACAGCCAGCCGACGCGCGCGCGCGCCTCATCGCGCGCGGCCGATCGCTCGAACTGCCGGGTGCGTGGACACCACCGCCAGGCAACGCGATCGACCACCACACGGCGGGCTTCGCGAAGATTCTCTGCTCCAACGTCTTCTTTGCCGGGCTCGACCCGGCAGACGTCGCGGCAAACCTCGGCGGCTTCACGAGTCCGTTCGCGCAGCGCCGCTTCGTCACCGACACCATCGTCGATCGCGCGCGTCGTGAGGTGCGCGTGCGCTCCACCACGGGCCAGTGGCGCGTCGCGCGCGTGTACGGGCGGCAGGGATGCATCACCGTACCGCTCGGTGAAGACTCGGTACACTTCGCGCCCAGCCAGATTGCGGCAGCGTTGCCGGAAGCGGCGACGACCGACTGGCCGATGGGCGATCGCGTGCCCGTGCGCGCCTGGCCGGCGGGCGTGGACTCGGCGCGTTTTGCCGTCGCGATGGACTCCACATTCGGGCCGCCCGATGCGATGACGCTGGCGCTCGTGGTCACGTACCGCGGTCGCATCATCGGCGAGCGGTACGCGCCGGGCATTGGCATCCATACGCCGCTCGAGAGCTGGTCGATGGGCAAGAGCCTCACCGGCACGCTCATCGCGCGACTGATCCAGCGCGGGGTGTACCGGCTCGACCAGCCCGCGCCCATCCCCGAATGGCAGCAGCCCGGCGATCCGCGACAGCAGATCCGCATCATGGACATCATGCGCATGTCGAGCGGCCTGCGCATTCGCGCGCCGCAGGATCCGGACTGGAACGACTCGCTCGGCTACCCCGACCATCTCTATCTCTACACCGGGGGCGTGAATAGCTACACGTATGCCGCGACGCGACCGCAGCAGTGGAAGCCCAGCACTGTCGGACGCTACCGCAACGTGGACCCCGTGCTCGCGAGTTATCTGGTGCGGCTGGGCGCGGAGAAGCTCGGCGAGAACTATCACGCCTTTCCGCAGCGTGTGCTCTTCGACAAGCTCGGGATTCGTGATGCCATCATCGACACCGACCCCTACGGCAACTTCCTGGGTCAGGGCTACGAGATGATTGCGGCGCGCGACTGGGCGCGCCTTGGCAACCTGTATCTGCAAGACGGCGTGTGGAACGGCGAGCGGCTCCTGCCGCGCGGCTACGTGCGCCACGTGCAGACGGTCGCCCCCGCGTGGCGTGCGGATGGGCGCTTGGTGTACGGCGGTGGGTTCTTCTGGGTCAATGGAGACGGCGGGTGGCCGCTGCCCCTCACGGCATTTGCGATGCTCGGCGCCGGTGGGCAGAGTGCGACCATCGTGCCATCGCACGGGCTGGTGATCGTGCGCATCGGGAAGTATCGCGGCGCCGGTGCGGGTGACCGTGCGCTCGACGCCGGGTTTCGCTCGATGATGCGCGCGGTACAGCCGCTGCGCTGACGGTGTGGGTGGCGATGCGGCGGTGCGGCGGTGCGGCGGTGCGGCGCGCTACCGCCGCAGCACACCGTACGCGACTGGCGCGCGATCGGTGGGGCCCACCCAGTAGATCCGCGCGCCAACGAGCGCGGCCACCGACGCTGGTACGACCGGCAACGGCACGAGTGTGCCATCGGCGCGTCGAAGTCGCCACCGCGATTGCTCGCGCTCGAGCTGTCCGTCCATCGCCGCGATGCCGTCGGCGGCGCGCACCTCGAAGCGGTGCACGCGCCACGTGTTGCCGCCGCGCGGTGGTGGCGCGGCCGTAATGACGACCTCAAGTCCCCGCGCGGCGCCGAGCGCGACGGAATCATCGGCAATCAGCGCGATCGCGCCGCGTGCAGTGCTGCGCAATACGAGAGACGTCAGCGGGTCTGCGCCCACGCGCTCGATGATGCCACGCGCCGTGTCGGCCACGGCGGCGTCGCCCGGCGGTATCTCCGGCAGCGCAGTGCGCCGGCACGCGACCGCGTTGCCACTCACCAGTGTGACCCACACCGCACACGTAAGCCTCCGCGCGCGCCTCACGGCAGACGCATCACGGCAAGCCGCGTGAAAGGCGAGGCATCGACCCCCCCGAGCGACGTGACGGAGAGCAGTTGCGGGCCGTCGAGCGTGCCCGAGAGCTCGAAGAACGCGTGCGCACCCCCGCGTACGCCACGCTGGACAGCGGTAAACGCGCCGAGCGGCAGCGGCACGCCCCGAAGGGGCATGCCGACCGGGTACTGCGTCCGCCACACCGGATCGTTCGACAATCCGCCATAGATGCCACGCAGATTCCACGTGGCAAACGCAAACGCCGCGGCGTTCGACGCGAGCCCGGGCCAATCATCCGTGTAGAGCGCGAGCCCCCACTCGCCGAGCAGGCGATCCATCGGGACGCCGGCGACGGCGGTGAGGTTCGTGATGCCGTTGGTCGTGCTGCGATTGAGCGCGCCAAGAAACGCGGCGTCCGACGCGCCGTAGCGATCGATCGCGTATCGCACCAGCGACCAGGTGGTCTGATAGAAGACCGATCCGCTCTGCCCCGTGCCGTCTCCGTACGGCGACCAGTTCCACGGTTCGAGGAGCTTGGGGCGCAGCTCATTGAAGTGGCGCCGCATCCCCCACGCCGGCCGACGCAAGGGATCGCTCGTGGTGCACGTGGCGTCGGCGAGGTTGAAGTCGCAGAACACGCCGGACGCCGATGCGCTCCCCCAACCGATGTTGCCCTTCCATGGCAGCCGATGGAGCGAGTCGCGCGCCCACACCTCTTCGGCGTGGCGTGCGGTGCCCTCTTCGAGCCATGACACTTCTCCGAACTGTGCATTCACGGCCACGCGCTGCGCCGTGGACGCGATGTGTTTGACTTCGTGCACCACCGTGCGCGACATGAAGGCAACCCAGCCGTCGGGCGAGGCACTCGAGGCAAGATTCGGTGCGGGGTTCGTCGGCACGAAGCCGTAGAAGTACTCGCCGAAGTTGCTGCCGCCGGTGGTGGGCCCTCGGCGCACCTGATCGCACCCCGTGACGTACGCGGCCGCGCCCGACCCGTTCAAGCGCTGCGTGAACACCATGTGGATGCGCCCGTCCGCATCGGTATCGGCATCGCGAATGAGCGGGTCGCCGAACGTCGCACGCACCGTCTCGTACTGATCGCGATCGAACATGCGACCGAGCCGTTCGTATGCGGTGGCCATCGCCGGCACGGCGGCGGATTGCAGCGCGTTTGCCGAGTCCTCCCAGACGAGGCCACGCGTCCCCGCGTAGACGAGGCGCACGCGCATGAGCTGCGTGGAGTCGCGACAGCCGCCGAAGTTGTAGTAGAGGGTGCGCATGTCGCCGAGCGTGAACGACATCGCGTCGCGGAGCGTCGCCGATGGGCGTTCGGTGCGCCGAACGAACGCCCCCTGCGCCCGCAGGCTCTGATAGAGCCGCTCCTCGCGCGCCCGGTGCGCAAGATGTGCGCGCTCGAACGCGTCGTCGGGTGCGGCGAATGACATGGGCGATGGAACCGCCGTCACTGCACTCGACGCCGCCAACGGCGCCACGCCAGGATTGCCCGAGAGCTCGACGTCGATGAGTGTGTTCGCACTCGTCGCCCCGCTGTACACCGCGACGACGTAGCGCGACGGGCCCGACACCGGTGCGAGTTCGTTGCACGCCACCTCGCCGGCCGAGGTGAGCACCACCGCCTGCCCTACCGCGAGCGTGCGGCGCGGCACGCTGACCGTCACGCGCGGCGCGGTTGCGGTGTCGGTATCGCGAATGACCTGCACTGTCGCATTGCCGGAACGCGTACACGGCACGCGCGCGGTGAGCGTGGTGCCCGTCACCGATTGCACCGGTGCCACCACGCCACCAATGAGCACACGATGTTCCGCAGGCGTGAAGCCGAGTCCCTCACCCGTCAGCTCCACGATGGTGCCTGGCGCGACCTGCGCAGGCCGCACATCGGAGATGACCAGCCCGTTGGGCGGACTCACCGACACCAACGTCGCGGCTTCGCGCCCTTCCGCGGTGGCCGTGATCGTGGCGCGACCAGGCGACACCGTGGTCAGCACGCCCTCGGGCGAGATCGCGGCGATCGCTGGTGCGCTCGTCGCCCAGTTGATGCGCCGACCGGTGAGCGCGAGACCGAAGCTGTCCGTCGTCGCGGCGCGGAGCGTCGCCGTCTGCCCCTGGCGAATCGACAGCGTCGAAGGGGTCACGGTGAGGATGGCGATGGGCACCGGGAGCACCGTGATCGGCAGTGTGCCGGCGATCCCTTCGACCGTCGCGGTGATCGTCACGGCGCCTGCCGTTCCGCCCAGCACACGGGACGCGGTCACCACCCCCGCGGTTGAGACCGTGGCCACCGACGGATCAGACGACTGCCAGCTCACCGATGAGGCGCTGAGCGTTCCGCCACGCGATCCGATGACCGCGACCGTCAGCACCTGTGTCGAGGCGCTGGCCATGGGCCCCGGCGCGCCGCGCACCTCCACGCGTGCGATGCGTTCGGGTGCGGTCGACTCACCGCAGGCGGTGAGCAGGAGGGCGACCGAAGTCGCTGCGATCCACGAGAACGCGCGATGCATGAGCAATGAATGCGAAGCGGAACGGTGCGATAGCGCACCTGCCACCGGGCGATGCGTCGTCGCATCGAGCGCTGTCCATGCGAAGATACCAGCGGACCGCGCACGCGCAGGTGAGCGGTTCCGGCACATCGGGCCGGTTGCGACTCATTCGGAGGGCACTGCGCGGCCTGGCGTCATCGGTCGTCACGACACGTGAGCGGTGGCCGCACCGCGCCGGGCGAGGCCCCCGCCGCCGCCGGTCCGCCCTGCTCACCACGGTGCGAGGTACGGGCTACGTTCTCCCGCATGCCCGTAGCCCCCCTGTTCCGATCAGTAGCCGTGCTCGCCGTTGCGCTGATCGTGCCTGCTCTCGGCGCTCAGCCGCCAGCGAGCAACGCCCCCGCCGAGCTCATCGCCATCAACGACTCGCTCCGCGCACTCCGCCAGCCGCGCGCGACCAACGGCGTCCCCGACTACTCCGCCGAGGCCATCACCCGATGGCGGCGCGGTCTCGACGCCCTCGCCCGGCGCCACACGGCAATGCGCACCGTCGACTGGCCGATCCCCGATCGCGTCGACCACGCACTGGTGGGCGCGCAACTCGCCGCCTTCGATTTCGAACTGCGCGTGCTGCGCCCCTGGGCGCGTGATCCGGGGCACTGGGTCGACCTCATCGCACGCACGCCGTACGCCGACGATTTCGAACTGCGCGTGCTGCGCCCCTGGGCGCGTGATCCGGGGCACTGGGTCGACCTCATCGCACGCACGCCGTACGCCGACGTCGCGCCATCGGCTGCGGGGCGCGACCGCACGCTTGCCCAACTGCGCGCCGTGCCGGCGTTGCTCGCCGAGGCCCGCACGCGACTGACGGCACAACCAGGGTGAACCGCGGCGACCGCGCCCACCCGCTGGCGTCATCGGCTGGTATGAAGACCTCCTCGCCCGCGCGCGTGCTGAGGACGCGTCGGCCGCCGCGGACGCAGCGCGTGCATTGGAGGCCGTGCGGGCGTTTCGCGACTGGCTGCGCGCCGAGCAGCCGCGCATGACAGCGCCCGCGCACGTCGGACTCGACGACTACGCCTGGTACCTGCGACACGTCCGGCTCGTGCCGTGGGATGTCGCACAGGTGCGACTGATCGGCGAACGCGAGATCGCGCGGGCGCGCACCCTGCTCGCCATCGAACGGCATCGCAATCGCGCGCTTCCCGACCTCATCCCCGCCGCGACGGCTGAGGAGCACGAGAAGCGCACGCGCGCAGCGGAGACGTGGATCCGTGACTTCACGACGCGGGAGAAGCTGCTCACCATCCCCGCCGAGATCCCCCCGCAGTACGAGACCGACGCCTTCTTCATCGATCGGAGTGCGTGGGGTGGGCATCGGCACTTCTGGGACGAGATCACCTATCGTGATCCGCTCAACAATCACATTCACGCGTCGATCCCGGGCCATCGTTTCGACGGCACGTTGCAGCGCACCAATCCGCGCCCCATTCGCCGCACGTTCAGCGACGGGACACGATCGGAAGGGTGGGCGTTTTACATCGAGGAGATGTATCTGCAGGCCGGCCTGCTCGCCGACCGGCCGCGGACGCGTGAACTCTTCTACATCGCGCAGCTCAAGCGCGCCGCCCGCGTGCACGCCGAACTCCGCATGCAGCAGGGCACATGGGGGCTCGAGCAGGCCATCGACTATCTCAACGCCGAGGTCCCGCTGATGGAGACGAACCTCGCGCGCTACGATCTCGCCATCTACCTGCGTCGCCCGGCCTACGGCATGAACTACACCATCGGCAAGGCACAGATGGAACAGCTCCTCGCCGATCGGCAGCGACAACTGGGCGATCGCTTCGTGCTCGGCGCCTTCCACGACGAGTTCCTCTCCAAAGGGAGCATCCCACTGTCGCTCATTCGCTGGGAAATGACGGGACTCGACGACGAGATGCGGGCGCTGGGGATCGTGAAGTGAGTCGCCATGCCCGTGCGGTCTCGCGTGGCGTCGTCGTCGCGGTTTGCGCAGCGCTGGCGTTGCCGGCCACTCGGGGAACTGCCCAGACGCCCGCGCGTGCGGCCGACCTCGATCGCTTCTACTCGGCGCCCTCACTCATTGGTACCGCACCACGCGCGCCAGTCTGGTCGCGCGACGGCCAGCGCCTCGCATTCCTGTGGAACACGGACGGGACGAACTTTCTCGACGTCTTCGTGACCGATGCGCGCGGCACGCCGCCGACACGCATCACGCGGTTTGCACGTACGCCGCGCGCAGCAGGAGATACCACGACCTGGGCAGTGCAACGCGCGGCACTGGCGGCAGAGCTCGACGGCGGCGTCAGCACGGTCACGTGGCATCCCGATGGCGCGCGACTGCTCGTCACCTTTCGCGGTGACCTCTGGCTCGCTGCTCCCGGTGCGGAGCCGCTGCGACTGACCGACACGCGCAGCACGGAGTCGCGCGCTGCGTTCGCGCCGGGTCCCGCGATCGGTGATTCGGCCGCGCTGGCGTTCGTGCGCGATGGTGACGTGTGGATCGCAACGCTGCGCGGCACGACGCTGGGTGACCCGCGCCGACTGACCCGCCACGCGAAGGACGGTGTGAGCATCGAGTCCGCCGTATGGGCGCCGGATGGGTCACGGCTGGCCATCGTGGAGGTCGACCGCACGGGTATCCGCACACGCGGGATTCCCGACTACCTCGGGGACGAGACGATGATGCCGATGGTCCGCCGCGCGATGCCCGGTGAAGACTCGGAGCATCGTCGCGTGGGTATCGTCGACCGCGCGACAGGGACGACGCGCTGGTTGACGATCGATTCGCAACCCACGGACGCGTTGCACGGCCTCACGTGGTCGCCCGACGGCACGCAACTCGCCGTCGACTGGAGCGATGTCTTCGTGAAGGATCGGCGCATCCTCGTTGCCGACGCGCACACGGGTGCCGTGCGTACCCTCGTGCGCGAGCAGGAGCCGATGAACATCAGCGCCGAGTGGCAGATCGCGTGGGCGCCCGACGGACGCGGCGTGTACTTCACGTCGGATCGCGCGGTGGACTATCACGTCTGGTATGCACCCGTGGGCGCGGGCGCACCGCGCGCGATCACGTCGGGGGCGTGGGCAGTATTCGGCATGCAGGTGACCGCGCGCGGACTGTTCATCGTGGGCAATCCGGAGCGTCCGGAAGAGCGTCATCTGCTGCGCGTGCCGCTCTCGGGTGGAGCGGCTGTTCACGTGAGCGCAGCACCGGGTACGCACACGCCCGTCGTGTCGCCCGATGGCCGGTACGCCGCCGATCTCTTCTCGAGCGACAGCGTGCCGCCGGATCTGTACGTCATCGACGTGGCCGCGCGTCCTCGTCCCACCACCGCGCGCGTCACGGCGTCTCCGTTGGCCGAGTTCGCGCAGTACCGATTCACGGCGCCACGCTACGTGTCCTTTCCGAGCCGGGCCGACGGCGCCACGCTGCACGCGCGGCTATTGCTGCCGCCAGGGTATGTCGCGGGGCGTCGCTATCCGGTGATCGTGGGCTCGTCGTACAGCAACACGGCGCGCAACCAGTGGGGTGGTCGCAATGCGCATCCGCTCTGGGGGCTCGACCAGGTGCTGCTGGAGCGCGGCTTTGTGCTGATCGGTATCGACGTCGCAGGCTCGAGCGGCCATGGCACAGCGTTTCGTCGCCGCATCCGCCTCGACTACGGCGGCATCGACGTGGAAGACCTGCACAGCGGCGTGGAGTACCTCGTGCGTGAAGGGATCGCCGACTCGACGCGTGTGGGCATCTGGGGCTCGAGCTATGGCGGGCTGCTCACGACCATGTCGCTCTTCACCAAGCCCGCGGTGTATCGAGCGGGTGTCGCCGGAGCGCCGGCGACGAATGTGTGGCATGCGCTCACTGGCGAGCAGCGGGTGATGATGCGTCCGCAGGAGCAGCCCGATCAGTACCGCAACGCGTCATCCCACACCAAAGCGGCGGGCCTGCGCGGACACTTGATGCTCATTCACGGCATGCGCGATGTCGTGGTGCTCTACAAGGACTCGGCGTGGCTCGCGCAGTACCTGCTGCAGTTGGGGCACGATGTGGAGCTGGTCACGCTGCCCGATGCGGGGCACGGGTGGGATCTGGAAGGACTGGCGCAGACGCGGTTTGCGTTCCGCAAGCTGGTGAACTTCTTCGAGCGGCACTTGGGCGGGACGGTGCGATAGCGGGTCGTGCGGACTTCGCCGGACAGCGGATCGGCATTCCCCTCACTGCCCGTGATGCCCGGGTCAGGTACGCTGGGTGCAGTTGACTCCGCCTGCGGCGCGCCGTGCTCCGGCGCGCACGTCGGCGGCACAGTCCCCTCCACCGCCGACGCGCATGCGCATCCTCCTGCTGCACCCCAACTACCACTCGGGCGGCGCGGAGATCGCCGGCAACTGGCCGCCCGCGTGGGCGGCGTACCTGGCCGGCGCACTCCGAAGCGCGGGCTACACGGATTACCGGTTCATCGACGCGATGACCGACAACATCCCCGACGATCGGCTCGTCGCGATGCTGCAAGCCGAGACGCCGGACCTGATCCTCTGCACGTCGATCACGCCGTCGATCTACAAGGCGCAGGAAACGTTGGCACTGGCCAAGCGCGTGCACCCCGACGTGGTCACCGTCTTGGGCGGCGTGCATGCCACGTTCATGTACCAACAGGTCCTTGGTGAAGCACCGTGGATCGACTACGTGGTGCGCGGCGAGGGGGAAGAGATTCTCGTCAACCTCGTACGGGCGCTCGACGAAGGGCGTCTCGCCACGGAGCGCGACCAGATCACCGGCCTCGCCTATCTGGAGGAAGGCAAGGTGGTCGCGACGCCTGCCCACCCGCCCATCGCCGACCTCGATGCGCTCAACCCCGACTGGGGCATCCTGTCGTGGGAGAAGTACATCTATATCCCGCTCAACTGCCGGCTCGCGGTGCCCAACTTCGCGCGCGGCTGCCCGTTCACGTGCAGCTTCTGCTCGCAATGGAAGTTCTGGCGCAAGTACCGGACGCGCGATCCGGTCAAGTTCGTCGACGAGATCGAAGTGCTCGTCAAGGAGCACGGCGTGGGCTTCTTCATCCTCGCCGATGAAGAGCCGACGATCCACCGCAAGAAGTTCGTGCAGCTCTGCGAGGAGCTGATCCGCCGCGAT
>JALOPS010000009.1 GCA_025453745.1 Gemmatimonadaceae bacterium | reverse complement strand
TCTCGACCGCAACGAGAACCCCATCGGCCCGTTCGCCTCGGCGCGCCGCGCGATCGACGAGCAGTTGCGCGAAGCCAATCGCTATCCGGGCGACGCCGAGCGCGCCCTCGCGGCGGCGATTGCGGCATCACACGGCGTACGGCCGGAACAGGTGGTACTCGGTGCCGGGAGTGGCGAGCTGCTCGAGGTCATCACACGCGCCTTCACCACACCGGCACGCGGACTTGTCGCCGCGAGTCCGACCTTCGAGTCGCCCGCGCGTGTGGCCACTGCGCTCGGCCACCCGGTGATCACGGTGCCGGTGACCGCCACGCTGGCGCTCGACCTCGACCGCATGGCGGCCGCCGCACGTGGCGCGGGGCTCGTCTTTCTCTGCAATCCCAACAACCCCACCGGCACCGTGCACGGCGCGCAGGCGGTGCGCGAGTTCATCGCCCGCGTGCGTCGCGAGTCGCCCGGCACCACGATCCTGGTCGACGAAGCGTATCACGAATACGTGGATGATCCGTCGTACGCGAGCATGATGGATCTCGCATCGACCGATCCGTTCGTGATCGTCTCGCGCACGTTCAGCAAGGTGTTCGGGCTGGCGGGACTGCGCGTGGGGTATGCGATCGCCACGCCCGAAACGGCGCGTCCGCTGCAGGCGCTGCGGCTGGACAACGGGGTCAATCAGATCGCCGCGGCCGCCGCGCACGCGTCGCTCGCGGATGTCACCGCCATTCGCGCCGAGCAGGCGCGCAATCGTGCCGTGCGCACGGAGATGCGCGCGTTCTTCGAGTCGATGGGATACGCCGTGGGTGCGTCGCACGCGAACTTTCTGATGATCGACGTGAAGCGCCCGTTGGGTCCCGTGCGTGCGGCATGTCGCGAGTGGAAGATCGCGGTGGGGCGGGAGTTTCCGCCGTTGGCGACACATCTGCGGTTGTCGCTTGGCACGGCGGAGGAGATGGGGCGCGCGCGCGAGGTGTTGCGGGCGGTGCTGTCGTCGTCGTGAGAGAAAGTGACCGGGGCGGTGCGAACGCTTCGCGCCGTGCACTTTCGCCGCCTGCGCTCCGGCAGTGTCCTGAGCGGAGGCGCGAAGCGCCGCAGTCGAAGGACCCCGCGGCGGCGCGGAGCGCCGTTCGCGACCCGGCTTCCACCGCATCCGTGCTCGCTCTGCCGCCCCTGCCCCGAACGCGCGCTCCTTCGGCTCGCCGCGGCGCCGCTCGCTCAGGGTGACGCGCGCGTCGGGCGGTGCTTCGGCTGCGCGTTCGCTGCGCGAAGGCTCCGCTCAACACGATTGAGTCCTCCATCCCCCTCTCTCGCCGTCCCCATGCCCACGCGCCGCACCTTCCTCTCCACTGCCGCCGTCACCACCACCGGCATCGCACTTGGTGCGCGCGTCGCGCATGCCCAACGTGACGACCAACCGCGCGACCTGCCGCCGGCGATCAAGGCGCTCAGACCCATGCGAGATGGAGTGGTCCCGATCTCCGTTGCCGAACGTCGCGCGCGCATCGAGAAGGCGCGCACGCTCATGGGTCGCGAGAAGCTCGACGCGCTCGTGCTCACCGGCGGCACCTCGATGGAGTACTTCACCGGCATCCGCTGGGGAGTGAGCGAACGACTGCTGGCGGCCATCATCCCGGTCAAGGGCAGCGCGTTCCTCGTCACACCGAAGTTCGAGGAGACGCGCGCGCTCGAGCAGGCACACGACGGCCCACTCGGCACCGACGCGCAGGTGTACGCGTGGGAAGAAGACGAGGATCCGTACGCGCTCGTCGCCAAGGGATTGCGCGATCGCGGTCTGTCGACCGCCACGGTGGGCGCCGAAGAAACCACGCGCTTCGTCTTTGGCGAGGGCATGGCCCAAGCGCTCCCGAACGGGAAGTTCGCGAGCGGTACACCCGTGACCGCCGGCTGTCGCATGATCAAGGACGCGCACGAACTCGCACTCATGAAGCACGCGAGTGCCGTGACGCTCGCTGCGTACGAAGCGGCGTGGAAGTCGCTCGCCGACGGCATGACGCAGGCCGACTTCCAGGAGCTCATTCGCCTCGCGCATCGGCAGCTCGGCTACGACGGCAGCGCGAGCTGCCAGGTGGGCGAGTTCTCGGCGATGCCGCACGGCTCGGCCAAACCGCAGATCGTGCGCGAAGGGACCATCGTCCTCATCGACGGTGGCTGCAAGGTGGAGGGCTACGTCTCCGACATCTCGCGCACGTTCGTGCTGGGCAAGGCCACACAGCGCATGAAGGACGTGTTCGCCATCGAACATCGCGCGCAGTCGGCCGCGCTGGCGGCGGCCAGGCCGGGCGTGCCGTGTGAAGCCGTGGATGCCGCCGCGCGCAAGGTGATCGTCGACGCGGGTTTCGGCCCCGACTACAAGTACTTCACGCATCGTGTGGGGCACGGCATGGGGATGGACGGCCACGAGTGGCCCTATCTCGTGCGCGGCAACACGCTGCCGCTCGTGGCGGGCATGACGTTCAGCGACGAGCCGGGGATCTACATTCCCGGCGAGTTCGGCATCCGGCTGGAGGACGACATGATCATCACGGAGTCGGGCGCGGTGCTCATGACACCACAGTCGCCGAGCCTCGAGACGCCGTTCGCGCTGGCGTAGCATGAGTGACGCCGAGGCGACCACGGTGCGCGAGCAGCTCGCGCGGCTCTACGCGCACAATGCGTGGGCCGATGCACGTATCGCGGCCGCGCTGTCGGCGGTTACCGAGCCGCCGGCCGACGCGGTGCGCGAGTTTGCGCATGGCGTCGCGGCGGAGTCGATCTGGCTCGCGCGCATCGACGGCGTACCCGCCGTGCATGCGGTGTGGCCCGCGTGGAGCGTGCGCGAGGCGCAGGTGGAGGCGCGGCGCGTACACGACGGATGGGAACGTGTGCTCGCCGGATGCGTGGGGGAGGCGCTGGTGCGCGAGGTGACGTACACCAATTCGTCGGGCGAGACGTTCACGACACCGTTGGTGGACATTCTCCTGCACGTCGCGTTGCACGGGCAGTATCACCGCGGCAAGGTGAACGTCGCGCTCCGGGCCGCGGGGGAAGCGCCCGCGCCGAGCGACTACATCTTCTGGGTGCGTGGGATGCCGGCGGCGCGGAGTTGAGCGTCACGAAGCGCGGTGATCTGAACGGCGTATCGTAACGCAACAGAGTCTCACGGCGCGTACCGACGACACCGACCGACTGCTGCGTGATGTCAGCACGAGCGACGACAACCGGCGGATGACCGTACGTCCGTGCTACTCGCTCACGGAGTCGGTGCCGCCGCCGGTGCCGCCCCCTGCGCCTCCGCCAACTGCTTCACCCCCGCCAGCCCGTCATCGAAGTCCTTCTGCAGCATCCCGCGGAAATACGCGAGCCCGAACCACCGTCCCACCGGCCCCGCGCCCATATCCGACGTCATCGTCCACTCCACCGTCGTCGCACTACCCGCGGGAGTGAGCGTGAACTTCCCCACCGACGGCGGGCCCATGCCGACAATCGCGAGCTCGAAGGCCGCCGAGGTGGGCGCCGTCGCCTCGGTGAACACCATCGAGCCGTCACCCTGCGAGGCGCTCTTCCACTCCCACTTGGCACCCGCACCCGACGCAGGGCCGCTGTAGGTGATGGCCATCGCCGTGTCGCGCTTGTTCCACGGCGACCAGCGCGGCCACTCGCGCGGCGTGGCGACGAACGGATAGATCGCCTCAGGCGTCGCATTGATTGCGACCGATCGCGTGACCGTGATGCTTCTCGGCAGCAGCATGCCGATACCAGCCAGCGCGACCAGCAGAATGACCAGACTGAGCAGGAGCTTCTTCAGCATCGGAGGGCCCCGGTACAAGGAACATTCAACAAGCGCGCGGGACCGCACGCGAGCAAGGGGCAGGCCGGTGCGACCGCGCGCGAGCCGCATGCACACTCAGCATGACGTATCCTCGTGCGTCAGCCGAGCCCTGCGCGACGCAGCGCCTTCGCAAAGACGGCAACCGTGATGGGAATGAGTGGCCGATACACCACACGGAGCAGCGTGCCGGGAAACCACCGCCCTCGCTCTTCGTGCGCCACGCGCGCGCGCGGATGATCCATGAAGCGGAACCCCACCGTGCGCACGCGCGGCGCCGCATGCCAGAACTCGATCCGCGAGACGTGCTTCGCCGACTTGTACGCATAGTGCTGCGGACAGACGAGGCGCAGTGGCGCGCCGTGCGCGATGGTGAGCGGTGCGCCGTTCAGCCGATCGGCCAGCAGGACATCCGATGCCAGCAGATCGTCGAGCAGCATCGTGGTGCGCGCGCCGTCCTGCGCCCGGATCACCACCGTACGCGGCGGCCGCGACGGATCGAGCGTGGGCACTACCTGCGCCGCGTACCACTCGGCAAAGCGCACCCCGCTCCACCGCGCGTGGCGATGCGACCAGGTGGTGACGCAGTGGACGTCGCTCACCTGTTCGATTCGTGGAGCGGCATCGATCGTCTCGACGAGGCCGGGTGACCGCACCACATCACCCAGGAGCTCCACGCGCGTGTGGTCGAGTACGCGCGGAAAGCGCGACGCCATCGGCCACAGGCCGAAGCGCGGAAAGTCTTCGCGCGTGCGCTGCCCGGGTGGCAACGCGTCCCGTGTCCCACTCACCCCACCACAGCCTCGGCCTCGATCTCCACGCGATACTCCTCTCCGATCAACGCTGCCTGCACGAGCGTGTTGGCCGGCTGAATCGCGCCGAACTTAACTCCATGCGCGCGCGCGACCGGCTCCCAGTCTTCCATGCGCGCCACGAACACGCGCGTACGAATCACATCCTCGATCCGTCCGCCGAGCGACTCGATCGCCCCCTGAAGCTTGTCGAGCACGAAGTGCGCCTGCGACGCCGCATCCTCGCCACCGATGCACCGCGACCCATGCGTCGCCGTCGTGCCGCTGACCACGATCCGGTCGCCCACGCGCACCGCACGACAGTACCCTGCGTATTCTTCCCACGGTGTGCCGCTCAGCGCACGACGCCGACCGTCGGCGTCCTGCCGTACCGTGTACGGCGCCGGGAACGACGCCACATGGTGCGAGAGATCGCCCGACGCGGTGAGATAGGGCGGCGTGCGGTACTCGTCACCGCAGTCGCCGGGAATTGGCGCCAGCGCGGCGGTCGCCTCCGCCAGCGATGCGTGCGCCTGAGCGTCAAGCGCGATATCGAACAGCCGCAGCGTATCATCGAGGTGTGCACGCTCGCCGAGCCGCGCGCCGATGATCACACCGCCCACGTGCGGCTGCTCCAGCACCCAGCGGCTCGCCACCGTGGCCATCGAGACACCCAGTCGCGTCGCCACATCATGCAGTGCACGCAGCACGCGCTGATAGCCGTCCCACCCGCCAGCCGCGTCGATGAAGCGGCGATACTTCATCTGACTCCACGTCTCGAGCGACGTGGGCGCCGGCTGCCCCAGCCACTTCTCGCTGAGCAAACCACCGGCCAACGTGCCGTACGCGAGCAGCTTCACGCCGTAGTGCGCGCACACCGCCTGCATGGGGCCCAGCGCGCGTCGATCGATCAGCGAGAACGAGAGCTGATTGCTCACGATGGGAATCCCCGTCGCGAGCGCCATTCGCAGGTGCACCGCATCGAAGTTCGTGACGCCGATGGCGCCGATGCGGCCAGCCTGCCGCAACTCATCGAGAAAGAACAGCGCATCCAGCCAGCTCGGATCGCTCCATCGCCACGCGTGGAACTGCAGCAGGTCCACGCGATCGGTCGCCAGCCGCGCGCACGCCCGGTCGACTGCCTGGACGACGCTCTCTCGCGACACGGGCCCCGGCGTGGGCACCCACTTGGTGAGCCGCTGCACGCCGGTCGCGCCGTACTGCGTGCCGTACGTCCCCGCGATCACTTCCGCCGAGCCGTAGTGATCGGCCATGTCGAAGGTGGTGAGCCCCGCCGCCACGTACGCGTGCATGGCGCGTGCGGCAACGGTCGGGTCCACCGTACGACCGTCGCGCTCCATGTCGGCGATCTGCCAGAGCCCGGTGAGCGCGCGCGAGATGGAGAGACCGGGGGCCAGCGTGATCCGTTCGACGCTCATGCGTGCCTTACTGGGGTGGAAGGGCAAGGAAGCGCGCATCGAGGTCGAGCCCCGACGCGCGGGTCTGGCGCCGCTCGCGCAGGTAGAGCGCCGAGCCGATCGCCATCACCGCAAGCCACATGGGCGTGGAACGGTAGTACCACGCGGCCACCGGCTGCGTGAGGTCGCGCCACGTGTGCATCGTGAGCAGCACAGCGAGCAGCACGAGTCCGGCGCCGGCCACCGCCACCTGCGCACCACGCTGCGGCAGGACGCGCACCGCGCGCGCGATCGCCGGATTGCGCGCGGGCAATGCGAGCACTGACCAGCACATGCAGAGGAAGTTCACCAGCATCGCCGTGACGAGGATGTCCACACCCAGAAAGAAGCTCCCCGCGAAGTGGCTGCCGAGGATGCCGAGCGTCGCCATGCCGCCGGAGAGCAGGAGCGCGATGTGCGGCGTGCGCCACCGCGCGTGGATCGCCGCGATACGACGTGGCATAATCCCGTCTTCCGCCCACGCGAACATCAACCGCGACACCGCCAGCAGCATCGCCGGCAGATCATTGGTGAGTGCGCACGCGGCGCCGGTGACGATCGCGACCGTCCACCCGGGCGACAGGAAGTATCCGAACAAGCCCGGTGCCGTGATGTCGCGCCGTTGCGCCTCATCGGCAATGAACGCCCACGGTACCGCGTGATACACCGCCGCCGCAAAGAGCAGGTAGAACGTCCCCACCACGCCGACGGCGAGAAACGTGGCTCGCGGCAGCAAGCGATGCGGATCTTTCGCCTCGCCACCGGCCTGCGCGATCGAATCGAACCCGATGAAGCTCGAGAAGAGCACCGGACAGGCCGCGAGAATCACCGACCAGCGCCACGGTGCATCGGGTGCGACGGGCACGGCGCGCCCCTCCTTCGCCAACAGCCCCGCGGCGAAGTCGCTCTGCGTGTGCGAGAAGCCGGCCACGATCACGATGCCGCCGAGCACGAACATCGCCACCATCAGCGGAATCAGCGTACGCTCGTAGAGATCGATCCCGCGCAGATTGATCAGCACGAACGTCCACAAGAACAGGAGCGCCATCGCCAACCGCACGGGCCGCTGCTCGAGTGTGGTGGCGATCCCCGTCCACCCGACGGCCTCCGCGATGTCGCGCAGGAACGGCGTGATCACGTAGCTCACCACGCCAATCGCGATGCTCAGCCCGAACCATTGCGAGAAGCTCGCCACGAAGCCGACATACGGTCCGATCGCGCGACTCGCGTAGATGTACGAGCCACCACTCCTCGGCATCGCCGAGGCGAGCATCGCATAGGCGAGCGCCGCGAGCACCGCCGGAAGGGCCGCCAGCGCGTACGCCGGCACCACCCATGGCCCGATCCCGGGGACGCTCTTTTGCAACATGAAGGGAATCACGTTGATCGCCGCGCCCATCATCGAGCAGATGCCGGTCGCGGTGAGGCCCAGAAGGCCCAGGTCGCGCCGGAGCGTTGGCGCGGGAGCGGGTGCGGAGTCGGTCGACACGCGCATAACGTATACGGCCGTCCCTCCCTTCGCCGAGCGTCCACCGCATGCCACTCGATCCGCGCGTCGATATCGGTCACGTGCACCTCAAGGTCGCCGACCTCGAGCGCGCCCTCGCCTTCTGGCGAGACGTCCTGGGCTTCGAGGTCACGCAGCAGATCGGCACGCAGGCCGCGTTTCTCTCCGCCGGCGGCTACCATCACCACATCGGCCTCAACACGTGGGAGAGCGCAGGCGGACGCCCGCCCGCACCGGGGACCACGGGGCTCTATCACGTCGCACTGCGCTACCCCGACCGTGCGCAACTCGCCGATGCCCGGCGTCGCGTGGTGCAGGCCAACGTCCCGCTCGACGGCGCGGCGGACCATGGCGTGAGTGAGGCGATCTACCTGCGCGACCCCGATGGCAACGGCGTGGAGCTCTATCGCGATCGCCCGCGCGATGCATGGCCGCGCGCCGCTGACGGCACGCTCGCGATGGTCACCCGACCGCTCGACCTTCGCGCGCTGCTCGACGAGGCGCCGTCGGTGGCGTAGACGCCGCCGGCCACGCGCTCGCCCAGCGGGACCAGAGCTCGCGCGCGACGGTTGCCCCCGTGAATGCAAGCGGCGATGATGCGGTGGTGACCGTACCGGTGCCTCCGACGGGGCTCCCCGTGGCCAACTCGCTGGCGACGTCACGGCCCGCCCGCCTGCTTGGCGCGATCGGCGCCACGGCGCGCACGCTCGTGACCGCACTCTTTGGCGGCATTGGACGCGCGTGGTTCTTCACGCGGGAGGTCGTGCGTGCCACGCGTGTGGTGAGCGATTGGCGTCCGCACGTCATGGAACATGCGCGCGTGCTCGGCGTCGACTCGCTGCCCATCGGCATCTTTCTCGCCGTCTTCACCGGCATCGTGCTGGCGCTCCTCGCCAGCTATTCGATCAGCGATCTGGTGCCGCTCTACTTCGTCGGCACGCTCGTGCAGAAGACCGTCACGATGGAGCTGGCGCCGGTACTCACCGGCCTCGCGCTCGCCGGCCGCGTGGGGGCGAACATCGCCGCACAGCTCGGGACGATGCGCGTGACCGAGCAGGTCGATGCCCTCGAAACGCTCGCCTACGATCCGTTGGCCTATCTCGTGGTGCCCCGCGTGATCGCGTCGACCGTGATGTTTCCCGTGGTCGTGGGTGCCGCGATGCTCGTGGGACTGACGTCGGGCTGGCTCGCGTCGATCGGGCTGCTCGATCTGACCACGCCGCAGTTTCTCAAGGGGGTTCGCCTCTTCTTCGAGACCTTCGACGTGCGCTACGGCCTGGTGAAGTCGGCGAGCTTCGGCTGTGCCGTCGCCCTCGCCGGCTGCCATGCCGGGCTCGCCACACGAGGCGGCGCCGAGGGCGTGGGTCGCGCCGCAACGCGTGCGGTCGTGCTGGGGGCGATTCTCATTCTCGTGCTCGATGCGATCTGGGCGCTCGTCTGGCTCACCGGCAAGACGCTCACCCACTGAGCCATGACGACATCACGCGCGCGAAACGATGTGCTGGTCGGGCTCTCGATCGTCGTGGTGTCGGTGCTGCTGCTCGCGGGCGTGCTCTGGCTGCGGCAGGCCGATCTCGGTCGCGAGCGCAAGCGGCTCGTGGCGCGCACGCGTGATGTGGGCAGTCTGCAAGTGGGCAACCCGGTGGTCATTCGCGGCGTGCGCGCCGGCACGGTGCAAGGCATCGCGCTCGGTGGCGACGGCTGGGTGGCGATCGATCTCAAGCTCGATCGTGAGGTGGAGCTCCCGCCGGAGCCGGCCGTGCTGCTTTATGCATCGAGCCTCTTTGGCGAGTGGCAGGCGATGGTGACGAGTGTGCCGGCGCTGCCGGCCGATCGGGCGCTGCAATCGCAGATTCGCGATGCGGCGGGACGGCGCGACACGTTGCCGGCGGCGATGGTGCCCGACATCGCGCAGCTCACGGCGGTGGCCGGGCGCATTGCGGGCGACGTGGCGAATGTCGCCGAGCGCGTGCGCGTGGCGTTCGACGATACGGCGGCGTTCGAGCTGCGCGGCACCATTCGCGACTTCGCGTCGCTCTCGCGTGAGCTCTCGCGCACCGTCACGGCGCAGTCGAAGAACCTCGACCGCGTCTCCGGCGATGCCGCCGTGGCCATGCGTGCGCTGCGCGCGGCGACCGACAACGTGCAGCGCGTGGCGGGGCGCGTGGACTCGACGACCAGCCGCGGCGAGCTCGCCGCGATCGTCGCCGACGTGCAGCGCTCGGCGAAGGACATCCTGACCGCCGCCGAGCAGGTGAAGAGCATTGCCGGACGCCTCGACCGAACCGGCGGCGATCTCGAACGTGCGATCGCGAGCGCCGACACGGTGCTCGCGCGTGTCAAGCGTGGTCAGGGCACGCTCGGTCTCCTCTCGACCGATTCGTCGGTGTATCGCAACACCGACTCGCTGCTCATCGAGCTGCGCGCATTGGTGAAGGACGTGAAGGCCAACCCCAAGCGTTACGTGAACGTGCGGATTTTCTAGCGCACACGAGTCACGGCGTCTTCTTCCAGGTCGTCAGGTCTTCGTCGACCATGGGCACGTCGGTGTGCGCGTCGAGGAGCGAGAAGCGCCGCTGCTCTTCGGCGCGGAACTTCGCCTGATCGGGGTAGAGCTCCCGCGCGATCGTCCCCGAATCGAAGTCATCGTGCGCGACTTCGGCGTCCTTCCATGTGATGGTGAAGCGGAGGTCCCATCGGTCGGCCTCGCCCGAGTGATACACCGGCGTGGACGCGCTCATGCGCAGAATGCGCCCCATCTGCTGCTGGCGCACCAGAATCGGATAGTGATTCCGCTTGTAGAGCTCCATCCACTCGGCCTGATGTCCCCAGCGGATGCGGTAGTAGTAGTCGACCGTGAAGGGCTTGCCGGCGGCGGGGGTTGTAGCGCGCATCCCGGTGAGTACGGGAACGCTGGCGAGGAGGGCGACCACGAGGGTCGCACGGCGGAGGACTGACTGTGACATGGAGAATCACTCGCGCGGAAGAGAGAGGGACAGAGCACTCAATGGTGCAGGCGGGGGCGCGCTTCGTCCACCGTGCCCCGGCGATCTGGGCCCATTGCCGCTCGATGTCTCAGGCATATGCTTGTGTGGTCGACTGTCGAGGCCCAAGAGATGCCCATGGCGCATAGCCGCACATTTCGCAGCGGCAACAGTGAGGCGGTGCGACTGCCGAAGGATATCGCGTACGGCGACGACGTCGAACTCGTGCTCGTACGATCCGGCGACGTGCTGACGATGTACCCCGTGGCCGTGACGGTGTTGGAGATGATCGAGCGGCTGCGGACACTGCCCGTGCCACGCGCCGTCGAGACGCGCGACACCGAGCCGCTGCCGGATTCTTCAGCTCGTGGTGCGTAACCCACGGGAGCGCGCTACAACGCCCACCGCCCCAACCGCACCACCCGCCCGCGCACCTTCACCCACCACGGCACCCGCTGCCACTCTGCACGCGTCACTTCGCGTGCGTCGGCGAGATCATCGCGAAACGCCTGCGCCACCGCGCCCGTCAGCACCGCATCCAACACCAGCACCGAACATTCGGCGTTGAACCAGAAGCTGCGATAATCGAGGTTCGCCGACCCGACGATCGACACGGTGTCGTCCACCACGAGCGACTTCGCGTGCAGCACCGCGGGTTGGTACTCGTAGATGCGTACCCCACTGGCGAGCAGCACCGAGTACGCCCCGTGCGCCGCCCAGGTCATGACCGGCACGTCGCTGATGCCAGGGAGCAGCAATCGCACGTCGACACCGCGCCGCACGGCATCGGCCATCAGCCGGAGCGCCGCCGTCGGCGGCGCGAAGTACGGTGTGGTGATCCACGCGCGCACCCGCGCCGCACCGAGTGCTGCCGCGAGCACCGCGATCGTCTCCGGCTGACCGCGCCCGGGACGTGCATCGAGGATGAGTGCGTCGGCGCGCGACTCCGCCGTCACCGTGCGCAGCGGCACGGGCACGGGCGCGCCATGATAGTCTCCACCATCCTCCGCCCATGTCACCGCTTCGAGCGCGGGGAGTGCCCCACCACCGGCCCGATGCCACCCTTCGGCAAACACGCTCGCCAACTGTGCGGCGATCGGTCCGTCGAGCCGGATGAGCACATCGCGAAAGGTGTCGGGATGCTCGGCGTCCAACGTGCGCAACCGCCGCCACCACCGTGTGCGTCGTTCGCGCGCGAGCGACGAACCGTACTCGGCGCCGATGTTCATGCCACCCGTGAAGGCGACGCTTCGATCGACGATGACGAGCTTGCGATGATCGCGACGGAAGCTGTTGATGAGATCGAGGCTGAGCGGATGAAAGCGGCGCACCGACACGCCGGCGTCCGTCAACGCGCGCCAGAAGGCGCGTCGCGCTCCCCACGACCCCACCGCATCGGCCAGCAGACAGCACCGCACGCCGCGCGCCACTGCAGCACGCAGCAGGTCGACGAGCGCCATCCCGATGCGATCGTCGCGCAGGATGTACGTCTCCACGAGCACTTCATGCCGCGCGCTCGCGATCGCCGCCGCGACGGCCGCCGTGGCCTCTTCCCCATCCGCGTAGTGCCGCGTGGCCACTGCCGGGACGAACGGCGCGCCATCGATCTGCTCGAGCAGCGCGCGAAACGTGGGGTCGGTCGTCCCGCCGCTCAGGCGTGCGGCGCGCAGGTAGGCCCGATCCGCGCGCAGATCGCGCGGCAGCCGACGGTGGGGGCGGGGAGAGAGTGGCAGCGGGCGGAGAGGACGTCGCGGACAAGCTACGACGTCCGCGCCTCGCCCGCTGCGTTCAGAAGCCGTACGAGAGCTGCAGGGAGACGAAGCGCGGCGCGCCCGCGATGAACGTCGGGATGCCGAACGCGCCACCGGTGTTGCCCGCGTCGATGATGTACTCCTCGTCGAACAGGTTGCGCGCCATGCCGATGACGCGCACGCGGCCGCCCGGCAGGGTGAGCGTGGCGCGCAGATTCGCGAGTCCGTACGCCGCTTGCTGAATCGTCGGCTGATTGAGCTCTTCGAAGAAGTGCTGGCCGCGCCACGCGTAGCTCGGCGTCACTTCGAGTTCCGAGCGATTGGCCCAGCGATGCGCCAGCGTCGTGCCCACCGACCAGGTGTGCCGCGGCGCGAGGCGGAAGCGATTGCCCGCCAGTCGCTGCGGCGTGCCGTTTTCGTCGCGGTCGTTGAAGGTCGCGTCGAGGTAGCCGTACGTGGCGAAGAGCGTGACGGCGCGCGTCGCCTGTGCGCGCGCCGACAGTTCGGCGCCCGAGGCGCGGGCCGCGCCGTCGTCACGCGATTGGAAGAGCTGCTGCCCCGGCTGCGCCGTGTTGGGGACGACCACCTGCGTCTGGAAGTTGTTGTAGTCGTAGCGGAAGAGCGCCACATCCGTCGCCACGCGGCCGTTCCAGAACGTGCCCTTCGCGCCCACCTCGCTGCTGATCACCGTTTCGTCGGCCAGCGTCACCGGACGAAACGCGTTGGCGGTGGCGTTGAACTGCAATTGGATGATGTTCGGTCGCCGACCGCGCGAAAGGCTGGCGTACGCGCTCAGCGACTTCGACGGTGTCACCTGCACGACACCACGCCCGACCCAACTGTTGAACGAGCCCGTCCCCTGCTGCCGGCCATTGGTGGGGCGAAAGAGGTTGTTGCTCCCCGCACCGAGAAACGCCCCGAGCGTGCCCGGAGTGGCCGACGGCGCGACGAACAGCGCGTTGTCCACCGACTCGCGTGTGCCGCGCAGTCCGGCCGTGACGCTCAGCCAGTCGGTCACGCGCAGCGTCCCGTCGACGAAGAGCTCCGTCGCGGTGAGCTGTCCGAAGTTCTCGCTCTGCTCGACGTGGTTCGTCTTGAGGAGCTGTCCCTGAAACGGCGTGCCCGGAATGGTGGGCAAGCGCGTAGGCAGCACCGGTTCTCCATTGTTGACGAACGCCTGCGGAAAGAGCGGTCGCACGGCGTCACGCGTCGCAGGGGGGAACGAGCCCAGCACGATCGGTGTGATCAGCGCCCAGAGCGACCGTTCATCGGTCTGGAACGGCACGCGTTGCGAACCGGACTCGTTGAACACGCTCGCACCGACGAAACCGGCGAAGCGCCCGCCCTTGTCGTACTCGGCGCGCAGTTCGCTCGAGTACTGCCGTCCGTTGGCGATTTCATTCAGTCGGAGCGCGGGTGCGCGCGTGCCGTCCGCATCGAAGGCTTCGTCGCTGGTGAAACCGCGCGCCGCCGTGATGCTGCGCAACTGCCACGCGTCACCCAGCCGCTGCGTGACGAGGAGCGTGCCGCTGTACACCTGCCGGTCGATCCCCAGTTCGGCGCCGCTCTCGAGATCCGCGAAGGTGAATGGACTCGTCGACCCGCCGGCCGGCGCAAAGCTGCCGCTCTTGAACGAGGTCCCGGGCGGCGTGTCCGTCTGATAGTTCGCGATGAGATCGACCATCGTGCGCTGCGTCGGCAACCAGCGGAGCGATGCCCGTGCAGCCGTGGTCTGCTTGCCGAGCAGTCGTCCGCCGGAGCGATTTTCGAGGAAGCCGTCGCGACGATTGTCGATCACCGCCAGGCGACCGAAGAGCTTGTCGCTCGCCAGCGGTGCGTTGGCCACGCCCATCACGTACCGCTCGCCGAAGTTGCCCGCCCCGACGCGCAGCGCGAGCGTGCGTTCCCGCGTCGGCTTCTGCTGGATCAGGTGGATCGCACCGATCTGTGCGCCGCGGCCGAACAGCGTGCCCTGCGGGCCCTTGAGGACCTCGATGCGCTCCATGTCGAAGAGTTCGACCACACTCCCGCGCGACTTGGACATCGGCACGCCATCGGCGAAGACCGATACGCGCGGCTCCACCTGCGCACTGCCGTCGTCGGAGGTGATGCCGCGAATCGAGAAGCTCGGGTTGTTGGGACTCTGCAACTGCAGGTTCATGTTGGGCACGAAGTACGCCAGTTCGTCGAACTGCTGCACGTTCGTGCGCAGCAGGAAGTCGCCGTCGTACGCGGTGACGGCGAGCGGGACCTCCTGCAGCTCCTGCGATCGCTTCTGCGCGGTGATCACGGTGGCCGCCAACTGCGCTTCGGCGCGCGCGAGCCGCACGTCGAGGCGTCGCGTCTCGCCCGCGGTGACCGTCACGCGCTGCGTGTCGGGGCGCATGCCCACCGCGCGAAAGACCAGGGCGTGTGTGCCCACGGGGAGTTGGAGCTGGTAGCGACCCGACTCATCTCCATTGACCCGCTCCGGGCGGTCGACCACCTGCACCTGCGACTGCGCCAGCGGGCGTTCGCGCTCCCGCTCGCTGATCTGTCCCTGCACGGTGCCGCGCGCCGGCGGTTGCCCATGACCCGGCGCGGCGTGTGTGACGAGGGCGACGGCAACGATCAGGACGGCGGATACAGGACTGGGCATGGCAGGGCGCGGGCGAAGGGGCCAGCGGACGACCGGGTCGTCGTCGCACAGCCGCCCAGCTTCGGCGCCCCGGGCCACGATCGGGTGACGATCCCGTGGCCAACCGCACCGCTTCCGTCACGGCACGCACGCCCGATCACGCTGGACCGGGGTACCGATTGCGCCTGCCGCCCACGATTGTTGAGTGGTTCCGGTACGACTCGACGCCCATCCGCCCGGCTCCATGCGCCTGCTGCTCAAACTCGTCGTCAACGCCGCGGCGCTCTGGCTCGCGGCCAAGTACGTGCCCGGCATCAGCTACACGGGCACGCTCGTCAACCTCCTCGTCGTCGCACTCATCTTCGGCGCGGTGAATGTCTTCATCAAGCCGATCCTCAAGCTGCTGTCCTTCCCCATCCGCCTGCTGACCCTCGGCCTGTTCACGCTGGTCATCAACGCGGGGATGCTCTGGCTCACCGGTGCGCTCGCGCGTGACATGGGCTTTGCGGTGAGCGGATTCCAGGCGGCGTTTCTTGGAGCGCTGCTCGTGAGCGTCGTCAGCGCCGTGCTCGGGTTCCTGATCCCCGACGGCGACGACTGAGGATGCGGCGCCGCGGCGGGCTCGCGTTGCGTGCATCCGTAGCCGTCTTCCGCTCCTGTCTGTAGGAGAAGCCGGAAGTCCCCGCCGCCGCGTGCCCGACCGGGAACCACCCCCCGCCGCGTGGCGATAGTCTTGCACCCTGTCTGCAGTGCCGTGCCGGCGAGCGCGCCGTCCCGTCCGACGACCGTTTGCCCCTGGCCCCCGCATGAACGTCCTCTTTCTCATCGTCTTCCTGGACCTGATCGGGTTCGGGATGCTGATCCCGGTCTTTCCGTTCTTTGCCGAACGAATCGGCATCAGCCCGGAGACGGTAATCTTCTTTGGCGGGCTCTACTCCTTCGGTCAGCTCGCCGGTGCACCACTCTGGGGTGCACTCTCCGATCGGATCGGCCGACGCCCCGTGCTGCTGTTGACGCTCGCCGCCAACGTGCTCGCCTCGTTGGCGTTGGCGTTCATCCACACGCCAGCGGCGCTTGCGGCTTCGCGCATCATCTCGGGGCTCGCCGCCGGCAACATCTCCACGGCGTTCGCCTACGTCTCCGACGTGACCGATGACCGCTCGCGGCCGCGCGCGCTCGGCATGCTCGGCGTCGCGTTCGCCATGGGCTTCATCCTTGGACCGGCCCTTGGTGGACTGCTCTCCACCGCCGGCACCGACCGGTCGGACATCCGCCCCATCGCGCTCGCGTCGGCCGTGCTCTCGGGCATTGCACTGCTCGGCACGTTCGTCTTCCTGCGTGAGTCACTGACCGATGAGCTCAAGGCCCGCGCTGTTGCACAATCGCGCGCGGGGCGGCGACGCGGCGAACTCGTCACTCGGCCGGGGCTGCGCGAGCTCTTTGGCGCGACGCTCGTGTTGCTCTCGGCAACCTCCATGCTGCAGGTCGTCTTCCCACTCTGGGCCGCGGCCCGCCTGGGCATGGGGCCGGTGGGCGTCGGCTACGTGTACGCGATCGTCGCAACCGTTTCGGCGGTCACCCAAGGAGGGGCGATCGGTCCGCTCACGCGCCGCTTCGGCGAGGCCAACATCGTCCGGGCGAGCTTCGTGCTCGCGGCGATCGGCTTCCTGCTCGTGATTCCCTCGACGACGCCGTGGATGACCGTGCTCGCGCTCGTACCGTACTCCATCGGTACGTCGGTCTTCGGGCCGAGTGTGAGCGGCATGATCGCCAAGCGAGCCCAAGCACAGGAGCGCGGCGCGGCACTCGGCGTCTATCAGGGGGCCGCGTCGCTGGGACGTGTGGTCGGACCGTTCACGGCCAGCGGCATTGCGAAGGTCGCCGGGCTCTCTGGGCCGCTTGCCATCGCGGCACTCATTTCGCTGAGCGGACTGCTGCTCATCCGTGAGTCGCGCGCTGCCGCCACCGCGCCCACCGAACCAGCGGTCACCTAGACGGGGGGCGCGCAGGCCCCTTTCGCGCCGTCGTTGCGTGACGGATTCTCTCGCCATGCGACTCCCCCACGCGTTCATCCCCCTCGCGCTCGCTGCGGCGACCGCCCTGCCCCTCGCCGCGCAGCCCGCACGCCTCGAGAGCAGCGCGCTCGCCGGCCTGCGCCCCCGCTCCATCGGCCCCGCCGCCATGAGCGGCCGGGTGCTCGACATCGCCGTCAACGAAACCGATCCGTACGAGTTCTACGTTGCGACGGCGGCCGCCGGCGTCTGGAAGACCAACGACAACGGCGTCACCTGGCGCAGCGTCTTCGACAACCAGCGCACGCACGCGATCGGCGCCGTCACGGTCGATCAGAAGTCACCGCGCACCGTGTGGGCCGGCACCGGCGAAGCGACCAATCGCCAATCGTCGAGCTGGGGCGACGGGGTCTACAAGAGCACCGACGCCGGCGCCACGTGGACCAACATGGGGCTGCGCGACTCCAAGCACATCGCGCGCATCGCGATCGATCCTACCAACTCGGACATCGTCTTTGTCGCGTCGATGGGGTCGCTGTGGGGCCCGAGCACCGAACGTGGCATCTATCGCAGCGACGACGGCGGTCGCTCGTGGACCAAGGTGCTCGGCCGCGATGAAGACACTGGTGGCGCGGATGTGGTGATCGATCCGAGCGAGCCCAACATCGTGTATGCCGCGCTCTATCAGCGCCGGCGTCAGCCGTACGGCTTCGTGGGCGGCGGACCGGGCTCGGGACTCTTCAAGTCCACCGACGGTGGGCGCACCTGGCGCCAGCTCACCAAGGGGATGCCGTCTGGGACGATCGGTCGACTGTCGCTCTCGATCTATCGCAAGGATCCGCGCGTGGTCTATGCGAGCGTCGAGCAGGGGCTGCGCTACACGTCGTCGATCTCGTACGACCAGCGGCTGGCCGGCATCTATCGCAGCGACGACAAGGGCGAGTCATGGCGGCAGATGGGCGACTGGAATCCGCGCCCCGCGTATTCGAGCCAGATCCTCGTCGATCCGAGCGATCAGGCGCGCATCTACATGGTGGCGTATTCGTTCTCCGATGACAGCGGCAAGACGTTCCGCTCGCCGCGCCAGACGCTGCATGGCGACGATCGCAAGGTGTGGGTCAACCCGCGCGATTCGCGGCACGTCATCAAGGCCGACGACGGCGGCGTGGGGATCAGCTACGATCGCGGACTCAAGTGGCTCTACGTGTCGTCGCTCCCCATCTCGCAGTTCTATCGACTGAGCGTCTCGCACGCGCCGAGTGCGAATGGCGGCTATCTCGTGTGCGGCGGATTGCAGGACAACGGCTCCTGGTGCGCGCCCACGTGGACGTATTCGGCCAGCGGCATCGTCAACGACGACTGGTTCCGCGTGGGTGGTGGCGACGGCTTCTTCAACGTCATCGACACGACGGACAATCGCACCGTCTACGTAAGCTCGCAGTACCTGGGCCTCACGCGCGTCGACCTTGCGACGCTCGAGACAGCGACAATCCGCCCGGCGCCCAAGGAGGGCGAAGGGCCCAAGCTCGGCAACTGGGGCGCGCCCGAGCCACGCGTCGGGCAGAAGATCATCCCTGCCGGATGGAATTCGCCGATCATCATCTCTCCGCACGATCGCAATCGACTGTACGCGGGGATGCGGCAGTTGTGGACGAGCCCCGATCGTGGACAGTCGTGGCAGACGCTTGGCGATCTGACCACGGGCGTCGATCGACGCACGCTCAAGATCATGGGGCAGTTGCCGGCGGACACCACGCTCTCGCTCGACGATGGCGTGTCGTACTTCCCGACCGTCTCGGCGCTCTCCGAGTCGCCACGGGTCAAGGGGCTGCTCTACGTCGGCACCGACGATGGGCAGCTCCAGCGCTCGCGCGACGGCGGCAAGACGTGGACGAGTCTTGCGCCCAAGATCACCGGACTGCCACGCGGCACGTGGGTGTCGCACGTGGAAGCGTCGCGTCATGCGCCGGGCACGGTGTATGCCGCGTTCGACGGTCATCAGGCCAACGACTTCCGCAACTATCTCTATCGCAGCACGGATTTTGGCGAGAGCTGGACGTCGATCACCGGCGATCTCCCCGCCGAGCGCGTGATTCACGCGATGCACGAAGACCCGAAGAACGCCGAGCTGCTCTACATCGGCACCGAGTTCGGGCTGTTCGTCTCGCTCGATGCGGGCGCCTCGTGGGTGGAGTTCGCCGGTCTGCCGCGCATGCCGATCAACGACTTCACGATCCACACGCGCGAGAACGATCTGGTGCTCGCCACACATGCGCGTGGCATCTGGGTGGTCGACAATCTGGCGGCGCTGCAGGAGCTCACTCCAACGGTGCGGGCGAGTGCCGCGCATCTGTTCAGTATCGAGCCAGCAGAGATGAAGCGCATCGCCGGTACGCGCGGCCACGCGGGCGATCTCTACTTCCGCGGGCAGAACCCGCCCAACGGCGCACTCATCGACTACTGGCTCGGCACGGCGGGCGGCACGGTGACCGTCACCGTGCACGATGCCACGGGCGCCGAAGTGGCGACGGTGCCAGCCACCGCAAACGCGGGGCTCAATCGCGTCGTGTGGAACCTGCGCACGGCTGCACTTCCCCCCGCACGCGGCGGTGGTGACGATGATGACGAAGGGCCGCGTGGCCCGACGCCTGGGCGGTGGGTCGCGCCAGGGCGCTACACCGTCCGACTCACGGCAGGTGGTCTCACGCGTGAGCAGACGGTGACAGTGCGTGACGATGCGCGACTGACGATCTCGGCGGCCGATCGCCGCGCGTGGGAGCGCGGCGTCGATGAGATTGCGGCGCTGTATCGCCAGGCGGCCCTGCTCGTGAGCAAGGCAGCCTCACGGCCGGCGACCGACGAGTTGCGACTGACGGTCGGGGAACTGCAGGATCGCATTGGTACGCTGTACGGGAATGCGAATCGCGTCACGCAGCCGCTGACGGCCGATCAGCGTGCGCAGCTCGCGTACTTCACGCAGCGCGCCGCGGAGCTCTCGGCGGCGCTGGCGAAGTAGGCACTTGTGGCAGCGGGGCCGCTCCGTCGAGTGGCCCCGCTGCGATGACGCGTGCGTGGCTAGCGCAGCACGCTCATGGCGACCGGGTCCATGTCGGCGTAGTCCTGATTTTCGCCGCCCATCGCCCAGCAGAACGCGTACGCGCTGGTGCCGCACCCCGAGTGCACACTCCACCCTGGAGACAGCGCGACCTCGCCGTTGCGTACGACGAGCGTTTTCGTTTCGGTCGGCTCACCGACGAGATGCAGCACGATCGCCTCGGCCGGGAGGTCGAAATACAGGTAGATCTCGCTGCGCCGGTGGTGCGTGTGCGCTGGCATCGTGTTCCAGACGCTGCCCGGCGCGAGCACGGTGACGCCCATGACGAGTTGCGCGCTCTTCACGCCACCGGCGTGAATGTACCGGCGCACCTGCCGTTGATTGGCCGACTCCGGCGTGCCCAGCGAGAGCACATCGGCCTCGGCCGGCGTGATGCGCGCCGTCGGAAAGACGGCGTGCGCCGGATAGCTGATCAGGTAGTAGCGCGCGGGGGTGTTGGCATCGGCGCTGTGAAAGCGCACGTCACGCGCGCCGCGTCCGATGTAGAGCGCATCGTGCGCACCGAGCGCATGTGAGACGCCGTCGACTTCGACGGTGCCGGCCCCTCCGGTATTCAGCACGCCGAGTTCGCGGTGCTCGCAGAAGTACTCAGCGCGGAGCGCGGCCGGCGCGAGCAGCGTCAGCGGCTCATGCGTGGGCACCGCACCGCCCACCACCGCGCGATCGAGTTCGAGGATCTCGAGGGTGATCGCCCCGGGTGTGAAGAGCCCCTGCACCAGGAAGTGGTGTCGCAGCGCGGTGGTGTCGAGTGTACGGGTGGTGATGGCGTCGGGCAGGTAGCGCATGAAGCGGGAGCGGGAGAGAGTGTACGTGAGTGGTTAGCGCGCCATCCATCCACCGTCGACGACCAGCACATGCCCGTGGATGTACGCGGCAGCGGGTGACGCCAGGAACACGACCGCGCCGACGAGGTCGTCGGGCCGTCCCCAGCGCCCGGCCGGGATGCGCGCGGAGATCTGTTGCAGGCGCACCGGATCGTTGCGGAGCTGTTCGGTATTGTCGGTCTCGATGTATCCCGGGGCGACGGCGTTGACACGCACACCCGCACCGGCCCATTCGTTGGCCAGCGCCTTGGTCAGTCCGGCGATCGCGTGCTTGCTTGCGGTGTACGCCGGCACGGTGACGCCGCCGCTGAAGCTGAGCAACGACGCGATGTTGACGATCGCCCCGCCGCCGCGGCCGATCATCGCCGCGCCGAGCTGCTGCGAGAGCAGCCACGCCGCGTCCAGGTTGGTGCGCATCACATCGTCCCAGGACTCGGCTGGAAAGTCCACCGCCGGATGCCGACGAATGGTTCCGGCATTGTTGACGAGGATGTCGATACGACCGGCCGCCTCGACCGCCGCCGCCCCGAGCGCGTGCACGGCGTCGCGGCGCGTCAGATCGGCGGCGAGACTCCATCCGCGGCGTCCGGTCTGCTCCACCAGGTCGCGCGTGGCATCGGCACCGCCGGGCGCACTCGACGCACACACCACATTGGCGCCGGCGCGTGCGAGGCCCACGGCAACCGCCTGTCCGATGCCGCGACTCGCGCCGGTGACCAATGCGGTCCGTCCGTGCAGGCTGAACAGCGTGGTGTGATCCATCATCGGGTACGCGTGAGCCACTGCGCGATGCGTGACAACGTCGGGGCCGGCCAGGTGCCGTACCAGAAGTAGCCCGTGCGTCGGTCAGTGAGTTCGTCGAGACTCGAGCGCGGAATGCCGTCGCGATTGGAGAAGAGCGGGCGCTGCGTGTCGAGCGTGTACATGCGCGCCCACAATCGGGCGTCGGGCGCGCCGGGCCAGATGCCGCGCTCCATCTCGTACTGCTGCCCGACGATGGCGTGCGCCGTGAGCCACGCGGCCGCCGCACGCACCGCCTCGACGACGCGCGGCGTGGGCCGCCTGCGCGCCATGAGGTAGTCCAGGATTCCTGCGCTTTCCCACGTCGCGAGCGACGCGAGTTCGTACGAACGCCCGCGCGTGGGCGCGAGCGTCAGCGGATCGTGCTGCTGTCCCCAGATCGTCGGCGTCCCGTCGATGATCACCTGTGTGCGCAGCAAGCAGTCCAGTGCTGCAGTGGACGCGGCGTCGACCTCCGAGAGTGTCGCACCGTCGAACCAGCGCGGCCGGAGCACTGCAATGGTGTCGAGCACGCGTGCGACTTCGGTGACCGCGTTGTCGTTATACGTGATGGCGTCATGGTAGCTCCCCTGCAACGGGAACACTTGTGGCCAGCACCCGTTGGGCATCTGCGAGAGGAGCAGATAGCGCACGCCGCGACGGATCGCGTCCTGCCACTGGCCCGCAGGCTGCGCGGCGTTCAAGGCCAGCAGGTAGCGGAGCTGCCCGGTGGTCGCGTGATTGTCGATGGTCGCGATGTACTGCCACTTCGTGCTCTCGCCGTAGTAACTCTGCCCCGGACGGCGCGGCCCCGCATGCGCATCGAAGTGCTTGGACCAACCGCCCGTCGCCGTCTGATAGGTGAGCAGTGTGCGTCCGACGGTGGCCGCTGCGGCACTGCGCCACCACGATCCACGATAGCGCGGATCGCTGCCAAAATCGTCCTTGGCAAAGGGCGCCGAGTCCATCGCGGTGCGTCCGAGTGTGCGCAACTCGGCATCCACCACGGCGCGATCGACACGGCGCACGGAATCCGACCGCGCGATGTACGCCGTCCATCGCTCGCGCTCGCCGGCCGGAATCCGGGCGATGCGCTCGGGAGCGAGCAGGCGAGTCTCCTGTGCCTCGCTGCGTGCGGCGACTGCCGGCAGCAGCACACCGAGCGCCAGCCACCAGTAACGGCTCATGCGAGCGACGTCCGCACGTGCGCGCCTTGGGCCAGTGCGGCGATCTCGGTGCGCGTGGTGCGCGGCCAGTCGCCGGGCACGGTGAGCTTGTGTGCGCCTGCCGCCGTCGCGAAGCGGATGGCTTGCGCCGCCTCGACGCCTTCGTGCAGCATGGTCAGCAGGCCGGCGGCAAAGGCGTCGCCACCGCCCACACGATCGACCACACGTACGGTGTAGCTGCCGCCGTCGTGCAACCGGTCGTCGGCGACGTGCCAGAGCCAGGCACGCCAGCCGTGTGTCGATGCGTCGTGCACCTCGCGCTGGGTGATCGCGACGTGAGAGATCCCCCAGCGTGCGTGCAGCGCGCGCGCCGTCTCGAAGAGGGCTTCTGGTGGCTCCGGCATTGCGCCGCGCGTCTCGACGCCCAGCATGATCCTGAACGCGTCCGGATTGCCGATCAGCACATCGACCGCCGACGCGAGTGGCGTGATCATCGGCTGCGGATCGCGTCCCTGCCACAGCGCCGGCCGATAGTTGCAATCCAGGCTCGTACGAACGCCGCGCGCTCGAGCGCTGGCGAAGAGCGCGTGCAGCGCCTCGGCGGGGCCGGCGCCGAGTGCGGGAACGATGCCGGAGCTGTGCACCCACGTGACGCCAGCGAGCCACGCGTCGACGTGGAGATCGTCCGCGCTGATCTGTGCGAATCCGGAATGCGCACGATCGTACACCGTGCGCAGGGCACGCAGCCCGGACCCGCGTTCGAGAAAGTACATGCCCAGCCGCGCGTCGCGACGCAGCATCGCGTCGACGTTTACGCCCTCGGCGCGAAGCGCACGACAGGCGGCATCGCCGATCGCGTTGGTCGGTACGCACGACACGTAGCGCGACGGCACGCCAAACTGCGCGAGCCCCACCGCGACGTTTGCCTCACAGCCACCAAACGTCGCCGACAGCGTCGCCGACTGCAGCAGGCGCTCGTCGCCTGGCGGCGAGAGGCGCAGCAGCAGCTCGCCGAAGGTGAGCACTGTGTCGGGTGATCCGGTCATCGCGCCGGCACTCCCGCAAGTGAGGCTATCGTCTGTTCTGCTCGCGCGCGGATGGCGGCGAAGTCACCCGCGGCAATGCGCGCCGTGTCGACCACGGCACTCCCGAGCCCCACGGCCACTGCACCCGCGCGCAGCCAGTCGCCGGCGTTCTCCGGTGTCACACCTCCCGTCGGCATCAGGCGCAGAAAGGGCATCGGGGCAAGCACCGCGCGCAGATACGACGGCCCCAGCGCATCAGCCGGAAAGAGTTTTACCACATCCGCACCGAGGCGATGCGCGTGCAGCAGTTCATTCGGCGTGTAGCCACCGGCCATCGCCGGCACATGCGCATCGTGTGCCACCCGGATGACCTCTGCGTCGCACACCGGGCTCACGACAAACGTCGCACCTGCTTCGATGGACGCGCGCGCATCGGCCGCCGACAACACCGATCCGGCACCCAGCACGACCGTGTCTCCCAACCGCGCACGCAACGCAGCCAACAGCGGCACGGCCCCCGGCGTGGTCAGCGTCAGCTCGATCGCTCGCACGCCGCCGTCACAGAGGGCATCGACCGTCCGGTGCACCGCATCCGCATCGGGCAGCCGCACTACCGCCACGGCGCGCGCCGCGCACACGGCGTCGCACCGTGCGGCCCGCAATGCGTCTCCCGTCATGCCGGCACGACCCGCGCATCGATTGGCGCACCCGCCGCCGGTGCCACGCGCTCGATACGGCGCATGATCGAGAGCCACCCCATCGCGCCTACGCAGGCCATGATCGCCACCATCACGAACACTGGTCGATACGAGTAGTGATCCACCACCCACCCGACCAGCAGCGTGAAGCTCATGCTGGCCACCCCTGCGGCCGCGCCGCCGATCCCCGCCACCGCGCCGACATCCTGCCGCGGAAAGCAGTCCGACGGCAGCGTCAGCACGTTCACGATCCACCCCTGAAATCCGAACGCGATCATGCTGATGGCCGCGAGCGCCGCGCCGTCGCTGGTGGTCGCGAGGAGCAGGAGCGCGCCGAGCGGCGCCAGCGCGATATGCGCAAACATCACCGTCTTGCGTGCGCGATCCACGCTCCACCCGCGTCGCAGCAACACACTCGACGCCCCACCGCCGACGAGGTTGCCCACATCGGCGAAAAGAAACGGAATCCATGCCAGCAACCCGATCAGCGACAGACTGAAGCCGCGCGAGTTCTTGAGGTACGTCGGCAGCCAGGAGATCAGAAACCACCAGATCGGATCGGTGAAGAAGCGCGCCACAATGAGCGCCCACGTCTGCCGATGCGCAAAGAGCGAACGCCACGGCCGCGGCGTCCCCGACGTCTCACTCGGCTGATCCGACAGGATGTACGCGCGCTCCTCTGCGCTCAGCCGCGGATGCGCCGCCGGGGGACGGAAGTTCAGATACCACAGGGTCATCAGCACCATCGAGCAGCCCGCGCCAATGAAGAACGCGTAGCGCCAGCCGAATGTCAGTGCGACCCACGCAATCAAGGGCGGCGAGACCACCGCGCCAATGACGGCCCCGCTGTTGAAGATCGCCATCGCAAAGGCGCGCTCCTTCATGGGAAACCACTCGGAGACCGCCTTGGCCGCACCTGGCCAGTTGCCCGCTTCACCCAGGCCCAGCAGAAAGCGGAATGCCGCCAACTGCACCGCACTGCGCGCCGTGCTGTGCAGCATCGACGCGATCGTCCAGATCGTGACGAATACCATGAACCCGGCGCGCGTGCCGATCCGGTCGATGATCTTTCCCGAGACGGCCTGCGAGATGGTGTACGCCAGCAGAAACGTCGTGACTACGCGCGAGTAGTCGACGTTCGTCATCCCGAACTCCTGCATGATCGTCGGGGCGAGCACCGAGAGCGTCTGCCGATCGATGTAGTTGATCACCGTCAGCAGGCAGATCATCCCGATCATCCACCAGCGCAGGTGTCGGATGGGGCGCGTCACGGCACCGGCGTCGGCAGAAAGTCGGTGCGGGCCGGGGTGAACACGTCGACGAGCGTCCCCGCTTCGAGCGCCACCACCCCATGCGGCACATCGGCGACGGTGATGAAGCAGTCGCCCGCGCTCAGCTCGCACACCCGCTCGCCGACCGTCACGCGAAATCGTCCCGCCGCCACGTACGAGGCCTGACGATGCGGATGATGATGAATCGCGCCGATGGCGTGCGCGTCGAAGTCGACGCGCACCATCATGAGGTCGGCGACATGACCGAGCAATTGCCGACGTACGCCACCACCGAGCGTCTCCCACGGCAGGTCGGACGAGAGCGCGAATGGCTCACGCGTGGTCACCCGCGGCTCAGACAAAGTAGAGTCCTCCGTTGATCTCGAGTGACTCGCCCGTGATGTACGCCGATGCGCTCGAGGCAAGGAACGCCACGGCATTGGCCACGTCCTGCGCGCTCCCCTCGCGCCCCACCGCCGTCCGCCCGGCCACAGCCTGACGCACGGCTGGAGCCGTGAACGTGTCGTGAAACGTGGTCGCGATGAGCCCGGGCGAGACGCAGTTCACACGGATGCGTCGCGGGGCCAGCTCCTTGGCCAGCCCGCGCGTGAACGTGAGCACCGCGCCCTTCGCCGAGGAATACGCCAACGCCCCACCACCCCCACCGTCGCGCGCCGCCAGCGACGACAGGTTCACGATCGCGCCCCCGTCGGGCATCATCGGCAGTACGGCCTTGGTGACGGCAAAGACGCTCGTCAGGTTGAGATCGATCACTTCGCGCCAGAACGCGAGATCCATCGCATCCATCGTCTTGCGCGCCACCAGGCCGCCGGCGTTGTTGACGAGCACGTGAATCGTCGCGCCAAACGCGTCACGCACGCGCGAGAGCATCTGGTCGATCGCGGCCGGATCGGTCACGTCGGCCTGGACGGCCAGCGCACGCCCGCCGGCTCCTTCGAGCTCCGCCGCGAGCGCCTCGGCGCGTGCCATGCTGTGCGCCGTGTTGATCACCACCGCAGCACCCTGCGCAGACAACGTGCGGACGATCGCGGCGCCGATGTCTCGGGCACCGCCGGTGACGAGGGCTACCGTGTTCTCGAGCGGACGCGACATCGAGTCGGACATGGACAGTGGGGAGTTCATTGCGGAAGTGGGGACAGCCCGGTTACCAGCACGTTCCCCGAGAAGGTGTACGCCGTCGTCGCACCCTGCACGCGTCGATTGGTCGTCGGCGACGCTGCGCCGTGCGCGACGTGCACCGTCCAGCGGAGCCCGCCTTCGCCCGAGATGGCGACCACCGACCCGATGGCATCGCTCGCGAGCACCTCGATGTCGGTCAGCCGCGGACGGGCCCGATCGGAGCGCTCCTGCGCCTCGTTGAAGCTGCCGTGCGGCTCGATCACCGAGGCGAAGAGCTGCGTAGCCGCGCGGCGGCGGAGGAGCACCATCGGCTCGACCATCAGGTTGAACAACGAATCCGACGCGCCGGTCCGCGCAAACACCACCTCGGTCGTCGGCGCGGCCGACGACAGCAGCGAGTAGTAGCGCCCGCCATCCAGCCAGGTCATTCGCACCGTGCCATTGGTGCGCCCCGTCGCCTCACGCCACAGGTGCTGGTAGCCGTGCGCCCGCCCCACGGTCGATCGCGCGGTGGTCGCCGCCTCGTACCGGACGTCGGTCGCGATGAGTTGTCCGCGGAAGTGCAACGGCCAGTCGTACTGATGCACGCTGTCGCTGGTGGCCCGCAGCAGGTCGACCACAACCGGGTGCGGCAGTCGACGATCGGTGAGCAGCAGCACGGTGCGCTGCATCCTCACGCCCGGCCAGTATCCATCCGCGCGCGCACTCATCACCTGCACCGACGGCGACTGCACCTCGAAAAAGTGCCGCGCGCCCGACGTTGCCTCGGCGGCGGGCTCACGCCCATCGTTCTGCGAGCGCTCGTCGACCACCAGCGTGTTGTGCGCGATTGTCTGCATCGCGTACGAATCGTTTTCCGGCAGGTAGCGCCCCCCGGACTTGGGCTCGATGTTGATCCACCGCGCAAAGCCGTAGTCGGGCACCACCTCGCGTCCGTTGTCGAAGACGCTGACGTGCAGCTTGTCGAAGTGGCCGTGCCCTTCGCCGTGCACGCCGTACTTCATGAGCACCATGGTGGACCCCGCGCCCGTCCCGGCGCGCAGGATGCCGGTCCCGCCGCGTGTGCCGTCGGCCCCGTCGGTGAACTCAACACTCCGCCATGCCACCACCGGTGCGCTCCGACTGGCCGCCAGGTCGCGCGCCATCGCCGCGCCTGCCGCCGTCAGGGTGACCTGCCCCTGCTGCCGGGCCACGGCGAGCAGGTTGCGATCGGCGCCATAGCGCGCGTACGCCAGGTTCACGGCCATCACCACCTCGGGCGCATCGACACCCATGGTGCGTGACGCATCGTTGATCGGCGGAAACGCCCCATTCGGGAATGCACTTTGCACCGCCGCATACAACCCGCGCTTGAGGATGCTGTCGCGGTAGGCATAGATGCGTTCGCGCGGACGCGCCCGTTCGACCGCCTCGGCGAACTGGAAGAACGGGAGCAGCGCATAGCGGATGTAATACGGCCCTTCCATGTACCAGCCGTCGGGCGAGAAGAGCTGGTCGAGCTGCGTCAGGAAGCCGCCGCGCTTGTCGCCAGTGGTGCCGTACAGCGCCCGCGACACGTACGCCGAGTCGCCGAGCACGAGTCCGAGCATCCCGACCGCCGCCGTGGCCCAGGTCCCGTGATTGTGAATGCGGTCGAATTCACGCGCCTGGCGAACCGACAGCCAGTCGGCCATCACACGCAGCACATCGCGCTCGATGCGGGTGCGTTGCGCCGGCGTGAGCGCGTCGTACACGCAGTCGTACGCGATCGACACCGCCACCAACCAGTTCGCCTCGTTGAGCGACTGATGGAACAGCTTGCCCGGTGCCTGATTGCGTGACATCGGATGTGCGCCAAGCGCCGGGTACATGCCGGCGTACTGCTCGAGCATGCGGCCCACCCAGGCGGCGTAGCGTGATTCGCCCGTGATGGTGTAGAGCATCCCGGCCAACTGCATCTCGCGATAGTTCTG
>JALOPS010000008.1 GCA_025453745.1 Gemmatimonadaceae bacterium | reverse complement strand
CACCGTTCGCAGTGCGCGTGACTTCGGCGTTCGCGAGGTTGGTGGCGATGACTTCCATGCGCTCGCGCTGTGCGGCAAGCCCGCTCGCCGAGATGCCGATGGCGCGGAAGAGTGGGCGCCGTGCGGGCTCGAGCGGGTTCGGCAGCAGGCCGATGCGATGCGTCGGATCGATCGGCATCAGCGCTCACCCTTGATCGCGAGGCGAAGGCTAGCGTAGGTCTTCTCGAGGAGCTTGGCGGTCGCCGTGTAGCGAAGCTGTTCGTCGGCGAGCGCGACCATTTCGGCCTCGACGTCCACGTCGTTCGCGCCCGGCACGCCGGTGGATCCATCGGCCGCCGGGAGGGCGAAGCCGTCGCCATTGGCGAGCGAGGCCTTGGAGACGCGGTCGGCGATCTCACGGACGCGCGTGTTGCTCCGCTCCAGCGATGCACGGAGCTGGGGCGCTGCAGTTACGCGGTCAAAGAGTCCGAATAGCGTCATGTCCTCGCCTCCTGGCGCGGGTTGGGATGCGCCATGGATGAAGCGAGGGGTGTGCCAGATCACACTGTCACGGTGGCGGCTCTGCGGCGTGGAAGCGCCAGCGGCGTAAACGACATGCCAGCAACGACTTGGATCGTATAGAGCGGGAGTCCGCCTGGATGTCGTATCACGATGGAGGAAACTCGGCCGACTGCACGCGGTGCACGGCGGGACGGAATTGCCGCTCGTCGCACGGCCGAAGCTGCCCACGGCGCATGCAGCGCGGCGCGGTTCGACCGCCAGGATCTGCGGGGACTCTCGGTGCTACCGGGCGAGCGATCCCTTGCATGGCGGTGATGGCAACAAAACGTGTGCCCTCTCCGTACATCACCCGTCTATAGTTGCACCAAACGGTCCGAGTCTGGGCCGACTATAGACCATCGGCGCGACCACACGCTGCGCCAACTCTCACCGAGCGGCTCCCCCCAACGGCCGCGCGTCATCCAACCGACTCCCCCGCGTTTCCGCGCACTCGCCGGTCATCCGCCGACGGCGCGCGGCGCGTCATGGTGCCATGCTGCCACACCGTCTCGTCGTCCTGTCTCTCGCGGTTCTTCTCCCCGCCGCCTCGCTCGTCGCGCAAGGCGGACCTCCGACTGGCGGGCCTCCGACCGGCGGTCCTCCCTCAGGGCGTCCCGGCGGGCCTCCGGGGGGACGCCCCGGCCAGATGCCCGGTGGCATGGGTGGCCCCCCGGGGATGACGCAGCCGCCGGCGATCCCCGATTCGCTGCTCGCGAAGTCGCTGCGCGTCTTTCTCGATTGCCAGGGCGTGCGGCGCGGCTGCGATCGCGACTTCTTCCTGCAGGAGCTGCCGTACGTCAACTGGGTGCGCGATCGCTTCGACAGCGAGATCCACCTGCTCATCACGCAGTTGCAGGCGGGCAACGGCGGCGCCGAGCTGACCGTCAACTTCCTCGGCCAGAAGCAGTATGCCGGTCGGCGCGATACGCTGGTGGTGTATACGCTGCCCAACGACGCCGACGATCGGATCCGTCGTGAGCTGGTCCGCACCTTCTCGCTCGGACTCGCGCCGTACGTCGCGCGCACGCCCATCGGTGGCCGGATGCGCCTCGCCTTCAATGGTGCACCACCGGCGGCGCAGGCCAATCCACGTTCGGTCAAGGACCCGTGGAACTTCTGGCTCTATCGGATCGACGGCAATGTGTTTGCGACCGGTGAGCAGCTCGTGCGCAACACCAACCTGTCCGGGTCGTTGTCGGCGGCGCGCACGACGGAGAAGTGGAAGATCAACGTCGGCGCCAACTACAGCTACAACGAGCGCGACTTCAAGGTGTTCAGCCCGCGCACTGGCGGTGGCGTCGATACGACCGACGTCGTGGTGCTGCAGCGCAGCTCGGCGGCCAACGCGCTCTTCGGTCGCACGCTCAATGCGCACTGGACGGCGGGACTCAAGACAAGCGTGGGCTTCAGCGACGTGCTCAACCAGTCGCTGGCCGCGCGCTTTGCGCCGGCGATCGAGTACAACTTCTTCGACTGGAACGAAGCCACGCGCCGGCAGCTCACGGCGCTCTACACGGTGGGCGCCAACCGCTACAACTACCAGTCGCGTACCATCTTCGGCTTCGACGACGAAACCCGCTTCAACCAGACGCTGCTGCTCGCCGTCTCGAGCCGGCAACGGTGGGGGAACACTAACGTGTCGATCGAGGGGCAGCACTACATCGATCGTCCGGAGCAGAACCTGCTCACCCTCTCCGGCTTCGTGGACCTGCGGCTGGGGCGCGGCTTCTCGCTCAACTTCCGTGGCTCGGCGTCACGCGTGCGTGACCAGATCTACCTCGCCGCGCGCGGCAACACGGAGCGCGACATCCTCACGCAGCGCCAGCAGTTGGCGACGACCTTTCGCTATTCGGTGTTCGCCGGCGCGTCGTACACGTTCGGGTCGATCTACAACACGGTCGTGAACCAGCGCTTCGGCACGCTCGGTGAGACAGGGCGGCGCTTCGGCTTCATGTTCTTCTGATGCGGTACCGGCCGGGCGCGCCTGGCGCGCCCGGTCACTCGTCTGGCAGCAGCGTCAGCGCGATCAGGACCAGCCCGGCGAAGCAGAGTGCGCCGGGCGCGAGCAGCGGGCTGCTCCCGGTCGCCACGGACTGCCAGAGTTCTTGCCCGACGCGCTCGGGGTGGTTCTCCGCCTCGTAGAGGAAGTTGCCGCGCGTATGCAGCACGATGCCGACGGCGCCGGTGAGCGCCTGCAGCGCGCCGGCCCCTCGGAGCAACGCGGGACGGCCGCGGCCGACGAGGAGCGCGAGCAGCGTGAGCGCGATGACGGCAAAGGGCGACCACTGCTTCCAGTCTTCCCAATGCTCGAGCAGCACCAACTCGGCGGCCGATCCGACGAGGCCGAGGACAAGGGCGAGGACGAGCAGTCGTCGAGCGGTCATGGCGAGGTAATCAGCGCTCGGTCGTGGCGGCGCAACAAGGGGTCGAATGACAAACCGGCCGCCTGCCCCAGGAGGGGCAGGCGGCCGGTCGACACGGGTGGATCAGTGCAGCGCGATCAGGCCTGACGACGGCGGCGAGCGACGAACACCATCGCCGCGAGACCGGTCGCCACGAGGGCGTAGGTCGAGGGCTCCGGGACGACGACCGTCGGCTGGATGGCGATGAGCTCCTGCTGGCGCAGGTTGAGCGACTGGTTGGTGCGGCCCGAGATGACCATCGCGTTGAGCGACGTGGTGGTGTTGGCCGACGCGGCGGCCTGCACTGGACCGGCGTTGACACCGTTGTCCGTCACGTCCCACATCGCGACCTGCTGCGTGCGGTTGGCCGGGCTGTCGCCCATACCCATGTTGATGGCCGCGGCAAACTGCTTGGCGCGGTTGTAGCGCGTGAAGGCCTCGGCGTCCGTCTGGTTGAGGCCCGGCGGTGTGTTCGACCCGACGCGCGTCCAGTCGTAGTTCTGCGAGGCGACCACGTTGGTGCCGAAGACGTCAAACGTGACGTTGCCCAGCGAGATGCCGTTGTTGTCGTCGATGCAGAAGATCGACCAGGTGCCGGCCGCGAACGAGAACGTCGCGGTGCCCATGAAGCCACCGGCGGCGGAGCCGCTCAAGTAGCTGAGCGACGGGGTGTTGACCGTCATGGTGCCCGCGACGCCCTGAGCGGTCGAGACGACCGGGGCCAACGCGAGGGCTACGGCGAGGACCGACTGCGTGAACTTGCGCATGCCAACTTCTCCTGAATAAAGAACTCACCCGTGTCGAACTGTCTCCGGACGGAGACTCGGAAACCGGATTCGGTACTCCCGATCACCAACGCAGCAACAGTATGGCTGTTACGGCAGAGGCTGTCTAGGGACGATGTGACGAATTCGGCGTCGGGATAACGGTAGGGCAAACCCCGTGCCGACCGTCGGAGGGCTGCCAGACAGGGGGGCGCGGTGCTCGGGTTTTTCGATGTGATGCCGGTCACGGAACTCCGACGCGGCCACGTCCTTAGAGGAGTCCGAGCGCTTGTGCCCCATGTGTGATGCGACCGCCCGACCTAGCGAGCTGGGCTTTGTCGCTGCCTAAGAGCGGAAGCGTGAGCGGCCTGTTGCGTCGTGGCGTCGACGCCGCATCCTGTGCGACAGTTGCATGGCGGTCTCCCTGCCATGCGCATTGCGCATCCGATTGTACGCGTTCGAGGCGGCTGGTTGCGGCGACCGCGGAGGTGCCCAAGCGCTCAGGCCCGAAGGCAAAAGAAAAACCGGCCACCTGCCGAGGCAGGTGGCCGGTGTGGCCAGTCGGGTCCGGACCGACTTAGGCGCGGCGGCGACGGCGAGCGGCGACGCCCAAGGCGACGAGGCCCGTGGCGACGAGCGCGTAGGTCGACGGCTCGGGGACGACGGTGGCGAGCAGCTCCTGCTGCTGGCCGAAGTTGTCACGGCCCGTGACAACGTACCAGTTGGTCGCGGCGAACGCCGCGGTGGTCGGGGCGTTGATCGCCGCGACGCCGTCGGTGGCGCGCCACATGTTGCGCTGCTGGTTCTGGTTGAACGCGATGTCGCCGAACGTGACCGCGGCGGCATAGCCCGTGGCCTGGGTGTAGCGGCTGGCGGCAAGCGCGTTGTTCGCCGCGTTGCCATTGCCGATCTTCGTCCGGGTCCAGTCCGTCGCGTCGAGACGCGTGACCCACACGTCCGAGATGCCCGGAATCGTGATCTGCGCGTTGTCGTCGATGCAGAAGAACCGGCTGATGCCGATGGTGGTCGCGTTGAACGTCAGCGTGCCTGGGGCGACGAACCCCGTCATGCTGCCCACCGGAAAGCCCGGCGTGTTGTCGCTGGAGGCGACCGTGGTCATCAGGAACTGGATATTCCCGATGTTGGCCGACCCCGCAAACGGACCCGGCTGGGCAAGTGCGGGAGCCGCCGCAAGGGCAACGGCGAGGAAAGACTTGGCGATGGTACGCATGGAACTGGAACTCCTTGGGGGAAACTGGTGACCGGACCTGACTGCCTACCCGCCTCGTCGCGGGGTCCTTTCTGTTGCCGTGTCGCGGCGTCGCATCGCGAGCCGTGGCCTCAGTGCAACAGTGTCGAGTGCTAACCCCTTGAAATCGTGAGGGATGAGCCAGACGTGAGACGGTCAGTGCAACCCCCGTGCCGTGGCGCGCCGTTGTCGCGGAATCGGAACACGTGACATGCCATTCGTGAATGGCCACTTCGCCTGAGCTCGCCACGCACTGCTCGGACGTAGCAAAAAAGGGGGAGCAACCATCGGTTGCTCCCCCTTCCGTAGACTATCGCCGTGCCGGGTGTCGGCCGACGCGTTCACCTACTCGTCGTCGTCCCCCTCGCCCCCGTCGGCCACCCGGCCCGGACCGTTGAGCTTGTTGCGCAGCGTCCGCACGCTGATCCCCAGCAGTTCCGCCGCCCGCGTCCGGTTGTTCCCCGACGCGACCAGGGCGTGCTGGATGAGGACCCGCTCCGCTTCGTTCACGTCGAGCGACTCGAGGGTGATCGGCGAGCCAGGACCGCCGCGCGGACCCGGGCTCCCCTGTGCCGCCGTCGCCACGCTCGACGTTCGCACCGGCGTCGCGAAGAACGGACGGCGCCGCTCGCCCGAGGCGCTGACGTCCAACCCATGCGTCAGCCCGAAGCGCGTACCGTCGAGCGAGCTCGCCTGGAGCACCGCATCGGGGCTCAGGATCACCGCCCGCTCGATGACGTGCTGCAGCTCGCGCACGTTCCCCGGCCACGCGTATGCCTGCATCTGCGCGAGCGCGTCCGATGAGATCCCCTTGAATTCCTTCTTGATCTCCTTGGCCGTGCGCACGGCGAAGCGCGTCGCCAGCAGCGCGACGTCTTCCGGGCGGTCGCGCAGCGGCGGAATCGCCACCGGAATCACGCTCAATCGATAGAAAAGATCCTGCCGGAAGGTGCCGGCGGCCGCTTCGGCGGCGAGATCGCGATTGGTCGTCGCGATGATGCGCACATCCACACGGATCGGGCTCGTGCCGCCGACGCGCTCAAACTCCTGCTCCTGCAGCACGCGCAACAGCTTCGCCTGCAGGTCGAGCCGCATCTCGCTGATTTCGTCGAGCAGGAGCGTGCCGCGATGTGCGCGCTCGAAGGCCCCCTCGACGCGCTTGATCGCGCCGGTGAACGCGCCCTTCTCGTGCCCGAAGAGTGCGCTCTCCACCAACCCCTCGGGGAGCGCAGCACAATTGAGCTTGATGAAGGGCTTGTCGCGACGATCACTCTGGTCGTGAATCGCGCGCGCAAAGAGCTCCTTGCCCGTGCCGCTCTCGCCCTGCAGCAGTACCGTCGCGCGCGTGGGCGCCGCCGTGCCGACCGTCTGCAGAATACGCCGGATGGCATGACTGTCGCCGACGATCTGTCGCTCGTTGCGGAACTCGGCGACCTCGGTGCGCAGCGCTTCGTTCTCCCGCTTGAGCCGCACCAGCTCGAGCGCCTGGTCGACCGCCAGTTCGAGCTGCTGTGGCCGCACCGGCTTGGTGATGTAGTCCACCGCGCCCGCCTTGATCGACGCCACGGCATGCTCGATCGACGCATAGCCGGTGAGCATGATGAGCGGGACGTCGTACCCCTCCTGCTGGAGCAACGAGAGGAACTCGAGTCCCGTCAGCCCCGGCATCCGATAGTCGGAGATGATCAGGTCGACGCCGCCCTTGGCGAGGACCTGCAGCGCTTCGGGCACGTTGGACGCACCCAGCGGGCGGTGCCCCGCGCGTTCGAGCGTGTCCGCGAGCACCAGGCCCACGGCGGGTTCATCATCGACGTACAGGATCGTGGCCACTCAAGTCTCCGGAGGGGGCTGCCGAGACTCCATCGCGTCGGCAGTGGGACGACGGACGGGGGACGGACCGCGGACGGCTGTTGCCGGCCGGCGGGCCGGTTCCGTCGCATCCATCGACCGGAAGGACTTGCCGGGACGGAAGAAGTAACGACCCGAACTGTGACGGTGGCCCAGATGCGCGTGACATCCAGCATGCTTCGACAGGACTCGATCCTGCGCCTGCAGACGAATCTGCAGGCGATCGAGCGCGCGCAGCGGCAGATCTCCTCGGGGCTCAAGGTCGAGCGGATGTCCGACGATCCGACAGCCGGCAGCGAGGTGATCCGGCTGTCCTCCTCACTGCGCGCGATCGACCAGTATCGTCGCAATGTCCGCGCGGCGGACGGGCGCGCCGCAACCGCCGAGACGGCGGTCAATTCGCTCAGCACCACACTCGACCGCGCGGTCGAACTGGCGATCTCCCAGGCGAGCGGCACGGCGACCGCCGCGACGCGACTTGCCACCAAAGCGGAAGTCGATCAACTCCTCGGCTTCGCCGTGGGTCTCGGCAACACCAAGTTCGGCGACACGTGGATCTTTGCCGGCAATCGCGGCACGGAGGCGCCGTTCCAGGTACCGCCCACCGTCACGGACCCGTTCACCGCGCTCCGCGACGCACTGGGCGACCCGGTCGACCCGTCGGGGAATCCGCGCATCGAGATCGGCGACGGCGTCACGATCGCGCCCAACCCCAACGGGACCGCGGTCTTTCTCGATACCGGTGCACTCGAGGCGCTCCGCGACCTCTCGACGGCGCTCGGCGCCAACGACGTTGCAGGGATCACCGCCGCGCAGAGTGCGCTGCAGTCCGCGGGACGCGAAGTGCAGAGCGTGCTCGGCGGACTTGGCGCGGTCAGTGGCCAGCTCCAGAACACGAGCGACAACCTCGAAGCCATGGAGCAGACCGTGCTCCTCCTCCGCTCCGATCTTCGCGACGTGGAGATCGAAGAGGCGATCAGCGAGCTCTCCGGCCGACAGACCGCGTACCAGGCCGCGATGCTGGCGACGAGTCGGGTGCTCGGGCAGAGCCTCGCCGACTACCTGCGATAGCCGCCGCGGTACGAAGTGCCGCCGCCGACGTGGTGCAACGTGCCGGACGGCAGCGAGTGCCGTGTGATGGTGCAGTACAAGTCATTGCAAAACAACACGTTAGCGTAGGCACGAGACTTGTAGTTCCTCGTGGCATCGGAGGCGCGGCCGATCATCCGCGCGTCCCTCCCATCCTGTACTTGGACTCCCTGCCGTGTCTGCTTCTCTGTCTCGCATCGAACGCGCCGACCGCCCATCGATCGCCGTGATGTCCACGCTGCTCGGCCCGTTGAGCGTGTCGGCCGCGTCGGTCTTCGAGGTCGAGGGCGGGCTCCGCGGCTTCGAGGCGCTGACCTCGTTCGCGCTCGTCCCCGCCGTGCGCGATGGACTGTTCTGGCTCCAGTCGACGGACCTGGCGGATTGCACGTTTCTCGTGGGCGACCCCTTCGCGGCTGCCGCCGACTTCGCGGTCGACCTGAGCGACACCGATCGCGCGCAGCTCGAGTTGCGCGACCCGTCTGCCGCGCTCGTCCTCGGGGTGATCACGCTGCCGACCGGGGGCGACGCGCCCGCCCAACTGCCGACGATCAATCTGCGCGGTCCCCTCGTGTTCAACACGGAGCGCGGCGTGGCGCGGCAGATCGTCTCGGCGAATGAGCGGTTCGAGTTTCGTGCGCCGGTGGCGATCGACGCGTACCCGGTGCGCGTCGACGGCGGGATCGCGCCGATGGCGCGCTGAGGCGCTCCATGCACGGCCGCTTCGCCATCATCGGTACATCGCTGGGCGCGCTGGTGGTCGCCGAGCGACTGTCGGCGGCGGGGCATGACGTGTGGCTGTTCGGGCGCCCCGAACTCGCCGGCGGCGAATGGCGCGGCCTCGTGTGCGACGGGATCGTGTTCGATCTCGGCGCCTTTGCGCTGGGGCACCGCGGCGACAGGGCCGCGCACGCGCCCTCCGGTGGTCGCGCGCACGCGAACGATGCGACGATCGAGCGGGACGAGAGCGCGACGTCGTGGATCGAGGCACTGGGCGTATCGCTCGAGGACCTGCCCACGCCGATCCTGCATCTCGGCGATGGGTCGCAGATCGCCGATCCGTTGATGGGTGGCGCGCTCTGGGGACTCGGGGCACTACCGCCAGCGGTTCGCCATCTGATTGCCCGCGATGTGCGGGTGCTCGTGGCCCCGCCGGAGCCCGATGTCCGCAGTGCGCACACCCTTCGCGACGTGTTGCTCCGCCACTTCGGCGCCACACTCGTGGATGCCGTGTTCGAACCGTGGGTGCGCGCGCAGGTCGGCGTCTCGAGCGAGACGCTGGCGCCCGAGGCGCATCGTGCGCTGGGCATCGCGTTGCACCGGCCGGAGGCGGTGCTCGCCGCACTCGATGGTCGTGCCGTGCCACGTCAGGGCGCCGCGCTGCGGCGGCCGACGAGTGGGGTGATGCACACGGTCGTGCAGCGCGTGCTGGATGTGCTGGCCACGCGTCCGCGCGTGCGATGGGTGAGCGACGTCATCGAGCGACTCGAAGCACGCGGCGCGGGGCTCGTGGTGCATCTCGAGCACACCGTGCTGTCGTTCGACGGGTGGTGCGGCGCATCGAGCGTCGATCGCCTGCTGCCGCTGCTTGGCGTGTCCGTGCCTGCGGTCACTCCCTTGAACGCCCATGCGTCGAGCACCGTCGTGTGCGCGACGGTGCTTGGCGACTCGACGGGGGTCCCGCTGCACGTCGCGCTCGATGAGACGTTGCCGCTCCGCGCGTCGGCGCAGCCGGTACGTGGAGACGGGCGCGTGCCGGTGACGATCGACTGGGCGACGCGCGCGAACGCGACCGACGTGGCGGCGTCCGTCGCGACGCGCGAGGCACTGCTGCGCTTGGGCATCGCCACGCAAGAGACCGACATCGATATCCATCGGGTACGGCGCATCCAGTGGAGCGCGTTGCGTCCCACGCCCGACGTGGTGCGCGCGCGCGGTGAATCGCGCGCGCGGCTCGCGGAGGTGGCGGTGGGTGCCGTGCTGCTGGGCGCTGCGGCAGGTGAGACGGCAGTGTCGGTCGACGAGGACATCTGCCTGGGACTCGCCGGCGCCGCACGGCTGCTCGAGGTGATCGATGCACGCGGACATGCGCGACGCACGAGCGACTCGCCGGTGGTGCCGTCGGTCGCGGTGCGGTCGCGGGAGCCGCGCGTCTCCGTGCTGCTGACGCTCACCAGTGCGTCCGGCGAGGTGGGACGGGCGCTGCACGCCGTGCTTGCGCAGGGGCTCGCCGAGATCGAGGTCGTCGCCGTGCCGATCGGCGAGACGGCACGGGCGCGTGACGCCGCCGCGCGCTTTGCCGCGCAGCATCCGGAGTTGCCGCTGTCCGTGCTGCCGGTCGTCGAGGGGCTCTCGCCGGTCGAGGCGATGCGTCGCGCGGTCGCGCATGCCCGCGCCGATCTGCTGACGACCGTCGGCAGCGAGGATGCGCTCGTGCCTTCGGCACTCACCGATGCGGTCGCGTTGCTCGACGAGCAGCCGCTGCTCGACGCGGTCATCGGCGATCGACTGATTCCCGACGGACGACGCACGGTGCTCAAGCGGGTCGCGGCGGTGCGCGGACTCGACGGCGCCGGCGATCCGCACGCGGGCGTGTGGCGTCGCGCGTTGTGGGATCGCGTGGACGGGTGGCGCAATGGCGCGCTCGATCCGGCGCGCGACTTCTGGGTCGCAGCGTCGCTCGCTGGGGCACAGGGACTGGCGCTGGGTGCGCCCTTCGTGCTGACGCCGGACGCGACCGATCGCGCGAGTGCGGTACTGCTGGGTCAGGATCTCGACGCGCGCGCGGAGATCGTGGTTGCGCGTGCGCAGGGCTTTGGTGCCGTCACGGTCGCGATCGCGGGTGCGCTGCGTGCGGGGCTCCCGGTAGCCACGCTGATCGACGCGGAAGCGCCCGCCCCCATTCTCGCCGATGGCTTGCGCGCGTGGGGCGACGTCGCCGGCATCCCCGGACCGCTCTCGAGCGTGGCGCGCGCGTGGGATGCGGCGCGCGGTTACGCCGCCACGCCGACGCTCACGGCGCGATAGCCGGGGAGTGTGCGCGCGACGCGCCCACACACGGCGTTCCACGATTCGTCGCGACCGCGACGAGCCAGCGTGGCCGCAGCGTACCACGGTGAGTCGATCCGTTCGCGCTGCCAGCGCCAGTCCGGCAGGCTCGGTACGAGAATGGTCGTGGGCACACCCAACGCAGCGGCCACGTGCGCGACGGCGGTGTCCGCCGTGACGACGCGATCGAGCGACGCGATGCACTGCGCGGTCTCGCGCATCGTGGTGCCGAGCGAGGCGCCCGCCGAGATGCGTGCTCCCAGCACCGGATCGGCACATCGCGCGTGTTCGGGCGCACCCACCTGCAACGAGATCCACTCGGCGTCCACGCCATCGATGAGCGTGCGGACTGCGTCGAGTGGCAGCGAACGTGCGTGGTCGTGCGCGTGCGCGGGATTGCCCGCCCAGCAGATGCCAATGCGCGCACGCGCGCGCGATGTGGCCGCCGTGATGGCGGGTGCGGGCACCGGGAGATAGGGTGCGCGCGTGAACGCCCACTCGTCGTGCAGGCCAAGCAGTGCCGGGAGGCTCATCATCGGTACGTGCGCGTCGGCGCGCACGTCGTCGCCCAAGGGCGCGATGTGCGCGTGTGCCGGCAGCAGCGGCGCGAGCAGGTCGACGAGGGGCGGAGCGACGCGCACGGCGAGCGTCGCGCCGGAGGCAGCGGCAAGCGCGGGGAGGAATCGGGCGAACTGCACCTGGTCGCCGAGCCCCTGCTCCCCCCAGACGAGCAGCGTGCGCCCCGCGAGCGGTTGGCCGCCCCAGGCCGGGATGCCCTTCGGCGTGGCGTGCTGGTGCCACGCGAGCGACCGACGCGCCTCTGCGTCGCGCCATCCGTCCTCGAAGCGTCCGAGCGTGAGCAACAGCAGTCCGCGCTGATAGCGCGCGAGGGCGTGGTCGGGCGCGGTCTTGACGGCGGTGTCGAGGGTGTGCAGCGCACGCGCCCACTCGTCTCGGGCAGCGTGCCGGTGCGCGCGCGTCAGCAGCGCGGCAATGAGCGTCGGATCGAGCGCCAGGGCACGATCGAGATGGTGATCGGCGCGCGGGTCACCGGCACGGTCGGCGAGTGCGCCGAGCGTGGCATGGAGCGTTGCATCGCGCGGCGCGAACCCGAGCGCGGTGGTCACTGCGGCACGCGCGGCGTGTAGCGCCTTGAGGCCGACGGCCGCGTCGGCGAGACGGCGGGCATCGCGTTCGACGAGCTGCGCGATGGCCGGCGTGTCATCGAGCACCGCGCGCGCACGGTCGCCATCGCCCGCGCGCGCGAGCGCGAAGGCAACGAGCAGCCGCACGTCGAGCAGGGTTGGCGCCCGCTCGAGTGCATCCGCGAAATGCGCCCGAGCCTCCTCGTGTGCGCCGCGATCGAGTGCCGACACGCCGGCGGCACACGCGGTGGCCACCGCATCCATCATGCGGCGGCCTGCTGCACCGGTGTGGTGCGTGCGGCGAGCAGGGCCTGTGTGCGCGCGATGACGGGTCCCCAGTCGCCGCGCGTATCCTGTCGGAACAGCCGCGCACTCGGGTACCACGGCGAGTCGACGCGGCCGAGCTGCCAGCGCCAGTCGGGTACATACGGGATGAGCAGCCAGACGGCGCGCCCCATCGCACCCGCGAGATGCGCGGTCGAGGTGTCGACCGTGATGACGAGGTCGAGGCGGGCGATGGCGTGCGCGGTGTCGGTGAAGTCGTTGAGCAGGTGGCCGAGTGGCGTGATCGTCGGCCGTCCTTCTGCCGCGCGCTGTGCGTTGAAGGGGGCGATGCGGTCTTCTCCCGTGCCCTTCTGCAGGGCAAAGGCCTCCACACCCGGCACGTCGAGGAGCGGTGCGATGGTCTCGAGCGTCGTCGAGCGATTGCGATCGTTCAGGTGCTTTGGCTGCCCGGCCCAGACGAAGCCCACGCGCAGCGCGGTGTCCGACTCGGGCGGCAGCACCGCATCGAGTGTGGCGGGCACGTCGCCCACCGGCGCCAGATACGGGATGTGGTGTGCACCCACGGCGCCGCCCAAGCCAAGCAGAAAGGGCACGGACATCAGTGGGGCGTGCGCGTCGAATGCCGGCGGCGGGTCGGTGCTGGGTACGACGGTGACCTCGTCGGGCAGTGCGGCACGCAGGAGGGCGACGAGCGGTGTCGGCGTGGCGAGCACCAGGCGGCCGGTGGGACCCAGCGCGTCGAGCACCTCGGGCACGAAGCGCACGAACTGGAGCTGATCGCCAAGTCCCTGTTCGGGCCAGAGCAGCAGCGTGCCGTCGAGCGGCTGTCCGGTCCAGCGCGGTTGCGGGTAGTTGCGCGTGGTCTGTGCGAGGGTACGCACCGGGTCGCGATGCTCATGGCCGGCCCATCCGCGCGCGAAGTCGCCGTGCAGCAGGTCCATGAGCGCGAGGTTCCAGCGCGTGTTGCCGTGATGCGGATCGCGCGCGATCGCGGCTTCGGCGGCGTGTCGCGCCATCGTGAACTCACCCAGATCGTGAAAGGTGAGCGCCGTGTTGCTGAGCGTGCGTGCACTCGTCGGGTCGAGCGTGAGGGCGCGATTGAGCGCCTGGAGCGCCAGCATCGGCTCGCCCGCTTCTCTATAGAGTGCGCCGAGATTGCCGAGCGCTTCGGCGTCGGTGGGGGCGCGCTGGGCCAGTTCGCGGAAGGCCGTGAAGGCTTCGCTGTTGGCTCCGGCGAGTAGGGCTGTATCGGCGCGCAGTCGCCAGAGCGTGACCGCGGTGGGGGCGAGCTCGGTGGCCGCGCGCAGGGCGTCGAGCGCGAGCGCGGTGTCGCCCGCGCGGGTGGCTGCCAGGCCGAGCGCGGCCGCCACCTCGGGCGCGCGTGGCGCCTGCCGATGCGCTTCGCGGAAGTGATGTGTGGCCGTGCGCGCATCGTTGCGCGAAAACGCGCGCAGTCCCGCGCGGAACGCGCGGGCGGCCGCAGGCGAGAGCACGCTCTCGGGCACGCCGGGCCCGACGAGCAGTTCGATGGCAGTTGTCGGGCCGCGAGACGGCGCAGGGTGGTGCATGGCAGCGGGAGCAGTCCCGCTCTCGTCCTCCTCTCCGCTGCGAGAGTCTCGTCGGATGTACCGCACAACTTGAGTCAGGCCGGGCCGCGTGATGGTGGGGGCCTGCGGCGCGACGGGAGACCGTTCGTGCGCGGCGCACGGGGTCACGACGCGGGCGACTTCTCTTGAAGCGCTAAAGTCCGCGCGGCGACAGTCCGAGACCGAGGGGCGTCGGGAAGAACGGTCTTCCCGCAAGCGGAGCACGGACGCTCCACGAACTCGACTAGGGAGAAGTCAGCAATGCGTATCAACACGAATGTCGGCGCGCTCAATGCCTCGAAGAACCTCTTCATGGTGCAGCGCGAAGTGGACAGCTCGATGTCCAAGCTTTCGAGCGGTCTGCGCATCAACAAGGCCGGTGACGACGCGGCCGGTCTGGCGATCGCCAACAACCTCCGCACCTCGACGCGCGCGCTGACCCAGGCGGTCAACAACGCCGAGCAGGGCAACGCGATGTTGCAGATCGCGGAAGGGTCGGCCAACCAGATCCAGCAGATCCTGGAGCGTCAGAAGGAGCTGTTCATCCAGTTCGAGAGCGCGCAGAACTCGTCGCAGACGGCGGTGTTGAACTCGGAGTTCGCGACGCTGTCGAACGAGGCCAAGCGCATTCTGGATTCGACGAACTTCCAGGGCGCGGACATCTTCGGGCAGAACCTGTCGTTCAAGGTGTCCGACGCGGCGGCCGGTGACACGGTCGCGATCTCGATCGGCCTGACGGCGGCGAACGTGTCGGCGGGTGCGACGGTGACGGATGTCGCCACGCAGCTGACGGCCGTGAATACGGCGCTCGCCAGCATCGGTGCCGCGCAGAACCGCCTCGCCTACACGGTGGCGAACCTCCGCACGGCGATCGTCAACACGGCCGCGGCCGAGTCGACCATCCGTGACGTCGACATGGCGTCGGAAATGGCGAAGTTCACGAAGAACAACGTGCTCGCGCAGGCTGGCACCGCGATGCTCGCGCAGGCGAACCAGAGCGGTCAGAGCATCCTGTCGCTCCTCCGGTAATCGGGTTACCGGTCGGAACGGACGGGAGAGGAGCCGCGGCCCCCGGCGTCGGGTCACCGACGTCGGGGTCCGTGGTCTCACCGGCCACAACGGCACGCGCGCATCGCGCGTGACCGATCGCAGCACCAGAGGCAAACATGGAACCCACCGCGAGCTTCAGTGGTCTCGCGTCCGGGGTGCAGTGGCGCGACATCATCGACCGACTCATGCAGGTCGAGGAATCGCGAAAACTCACGCCCGTCACGCGGCAAATCGATCAACGCGCCGAGGCCAAACAGGCCTGGGGGCGTTTCCGCACGTTGGTCACCGACTTCAACGCCGCCGCGCGAGCGGTGCGGCAGAACGGGATCGGCGGCTTCGTGGCGTCGGCGGCGGCGAGCCCCAGCACGTCGCGCCAACTGGTCTCCGTCAGCGCCACGACCGGCGCTGCGGCGGGGCGGTATGGTGTCGAGGTGCTCCAGGTCGCACAGGCGGCCAAGGTCAGCGGCGAAGCCGTGGCCAACGCCGCCACCGCGCTCGGGCTGACTGGTGACTTCCAGATCAACGGGCGGACGATCACCGTCGCCGCGACGGATTCGCTGACGGCCGTGCGCGACAAGATCAACGCGGCGAACACCGGCACCAACGCGACGCGCGTGACGGCGTCGATTCTGTCCGATCGCACCGGTGGCGGTCGGCTCGTGTTGAGCGCGCGCGAGACCGGCGCCAACGGACTCGCGATCACCGATGGCACCGGCGGCATCGCGCGGGAGCTGGGCTTCGTCAATTCGCAGTCGCGCCAGGTGCCAAGCACGACGATGGCGATCGCCGCGGCGCTCGGAGTGCAGACGTCACCGCCCCCGGCGTCGATCCGCGTGGGCGGACAGCTCATCTCGATCGATCTCGCGACCGACTCGATCGCATCGATCGTCTCGAAGATCAACGCCGCCGGCGGCCAGGCCGCGATCGCGTCGGAGCCGAATGGCGCCTCGACGGCGTATCGCATTCAGGTCGACGGCAACGTACAGGCCGTTGCCGGCGATGCCGATAGCGAAGCGATCCTCGAGACACTCGGCTTCGCGGCCGGCGAGTCGGCGGCGGTGCGGCAACGGGTGAGTACGTCGGCCTTCACCGACGCGAACGACGCGGTCGCCGGAGCGAACACCCTGCTGACCGAGCTCAAGGTCGGTGGTGTCTCCGCGGGACTCGGCGTGGGCGATGCCATCAACATCCGTGGCACGCGCGGTGACGGGTCGAGCGTCACGATCGGGTTGACGATCGGCGCCGGCGATACGCTGGCGACGCTCGTCTCGCGCATCAATGACGCCACCGCCGGCTTTGGCGCCGGCTCGCGTCCGGCCGTCGCCTCCGTTGGCGCGGACGGGCGCATCAACCTCACCGACGGGACGGCGGGCGAATCGCGACTCGGACTGTCGATCGGCATCAGTCGACTCGATGGGTCGAGCGGCACGCTGGGCACGACGGCGACGACGATGACGGGCCGGCCGCGTCTGGCGACGCGCGGACAGGACGCGGAGTTCCGCGTCGATGGGGTGCTCTTCTCGCGGTCCGGCAATACGGTGACCGATGCGATTCCCGGCGTGTCGCTCACGTTGCAGCAGGCCGAAGTCGGCACCACGGTGGCCGTCACCGTCGACCGCAACACCAACGGCTCGGTCGACGCGCTCAAGAAGTTCACCGATGCGTACAACGCGATCGGCACGTTCTTCCGCGAGCAGCGGCAGGTGGGGGCGGCGCTGTACGGCAACTCCGCGCTGCGCGGCGCCGTCAGCGGTTTCACCGAGGCGCTGCGCACCCAGGTCTCCGGCAATGGCACGTACGATCGCGCGCCGCTGGTGGGGATCTCGCTCGACCGGAACGGGGTGCTCGGCATCGACGAGAGCGTGCTTCGCCGCGCGCTCGCCGAGAAGCCCGACGAGGTGGAGGCGCTCTTTGGCCTCACGGGGATCGGCACGGCGGTCGTGCGCGCGACCGATCGCGCGACCGCGTTCGGCACCGGGACGATCTCCAGTCAGGAGCGCAGCATCGACGACCAGACCGCACGCCTGGATGCGCGCGCGGCGGACGTGCGTCGCCGGCTCGAGCAACGACGGGCACAGCTCGCGCAGGAGTATTCGCGCATGGAGACGGCGCTCAGCCGGCTGAATGCGCAGGGGAGCTGGCTGGCCGGGCAGGTGCGCTCGCTGCAGCGCGACTAGCGGTCGCGCGCACAACGGAGTGAAGCGCCGGCGGGTGCCGGCCGATACTGGGAGGTGCGGCCGTCTGCCGCACCTCCCGTTCGTTTTCTCCACAGGGACTCATGAGTTACGCGTCACAGGCCGCGAGCTATCGCGAGATCGAGCTGCTGTCGGCGGGGCCGGAGCGGTTGGTGGTGATCTGTTTTGAACAGCTCGTGGTGCAGTTGACGCGTGCGCGGTTGGCCATCGAGCAGGGCGATACGCGGTTGCGCGTCGCGGCGATGACCAAGTCGCGCGCGATCATTGCGGAGCTGCTGGCCACGCTCGACTTCGAGCGCGGCGGGCGGATCGCCGTCGACCTGGCCGCGCTCTACCGCTTCGCGCTTTCGGAGCTCGCCGAGCAGGCGCTCGTGCCCGATGCGAAGCGTGTGGCGGCGCTGGTGCAGATCGCGGCCGATCTGCGCGATGGCTTTGCGGGCGCGGCGCAGCAGGTGCAGCCGCCGCTCAAGCGGCCGGCCTGAGGCGATGCCTGATCGCGCGGAGTACGTGCTGGAGGTGCAGGCGGCGCTCGTCGAGCTCGACCGGCTCGCGTCCGCGCTCGCCACGCCGCACGTGCCGGACGGCGCGCGACTCCTCACCCTCGTGGACGACCGCCAGCAGGTACTCGATCGTGTCGCCGGCGTGCTCGCGCGCGTGGACGTCGACCGTCTCGAGCTCCCGCTCCGGAAACAGTTGCATCGGGCGCTCGAGCGCTCCGCGCAGCTCGGGGAGCTCGCGCGTCGCGCGGTCGAGCAACACGCCCAGGTGGTGACGCGAGAGCTCACGGCGCTCGATGCGGTCGCCGAGGCCCCCGAGATGAGTGCCGCCGGGGGACGGTTGGATGCGCACGGCTGACCGGGCCACGCCACGCGCGTTTGCCGTGCAGTTGGCGGAGTTGCAGCAGGAAGAATCGCTGGCCGCGCACCGCCTGCTGCTCGATCCGCTGGCACCCCTGCTCGCCGACGTGGAGCGGTCGGTGCGGGCCCAGGGGCTCGCCCCCCTGCCGCGCGCCGAGGGCGCGGCGTATGTGCGCGTCGACGCGACCCGGCGTGCCGGGGTCGCCCCAGCCCCTCGCCTCGACTGCCGTGGGTAGGCGCGACCGCATGACGATCGGTGCCGCCGGCGATTCGCTGCCGGCACTCAAGTCACACCGGCGCCCTGCCGATACCCGGAAGTGAGGAGGAGAACCCCATGCGTATCGACGACACCCCATCTGGCACGTTTCGCGCGGTCGGCCCGCGGTCCGAGGTCGCCCGTCCCGACGCCCGCAACGGCGTCCCCACTGAGCAGTCCCCCGTGGCCCCCGAGCGGCCGCGACGCGACACCGTCGAGTTCTCGGAGACGGCGCGCTCGCTCGCCGACGGCTCCGGCGATGTCACACCGACGCGCCGCGCGCTGAGCGCCGAGCGTCGCGACGCCATTCGCCAGCGCGTGCTCGAGGGCGCGTACAACCAGCTCGACGTCGTCGATCAGGTTGCCCGTCGTCTGCTGCGCTCCGGCGATCTGTAATTCCGTTCACCGCTTCGGCGGATTGCGATCGGCCGCCGTCCCCGTCACGCCTTCCCCCCGCGCTGTCCGCACAGCGTTTGGCCGGCGGTGTGGCGGCGCGCCATCGCGATCGCGCTCCTCGCGGTTCCTCCATTTGACTGATACCCGGATCCCCCGCACATGAAGTTCCTCGTCGTGGACGACTCGGCGACCATGCGTCGCATCGTGGTCAACGCCCTGCAGCGCATCGGCTTCAACGAATTCGTGGAAGCCGGCGACGGGCAGGAAGCGCTCGGCAAGTACGACGAGTCGGTGAAGTTCGTGATCACCGACTGGAACATGCCGAACATGAGCGGCACCGAGTTCACCAAGGCGTTGCGCGAGCGTCCCGACGGCCGCGACGTGCCGGTGCTGATGGTGACCGCACGCAGCGTGCGCGAGGACATCCTCACGGCAATGGAGGCCGGCGTGAACAACTACGTGGTGAAGCCGTTCACGCCGCAGGTGCTCAAGGAAAAGATCGACGCGCTGCTCCCCGCGGCCGCCTGATCGCTCTGCCATGACCTCGGATCGGGCACACGCCCTCTACTACGATTCGGCCGCCACGCTGCGGCTGGTGGATACGCAGCTCGACGACCTGCGCGACGGCGATGCCGACGGGCTCGGTGTCGCCGACGCCGCGCCGGCACCGGTCGCACCGACGCCGCGCGCCACGATCAGCCTGGCCGAACTGCCATTCCTGCTCGAGCGCGCGAACACGGAGATCAACGGGCTGCTCGCGCGGCTGCGCGAGAGCCGTGGCGCACTGCAGGCGACGGCCGTCGACAAGTTGACGCACACGCAGGCCAAGCTGCGCGAAGTGACCGATGCCACCGAAGTCGCGGCGACGGACATTCTCGATGCGTGCGATCGCGCCTCGGCCAAGCTCGACGAACTCGATGCGCTCGACGGCGCCGTCGATACCGAGCGCGCGCGCTCGGCCCAGCTCCGTCTCGAGCTGCGCGACGAGATCTTCACGATGATGGCGGCGTTGCAGTTCCAGGATCTGACCACCCAGATGCTCAGCCACGCCACCGCCGTGCTGACCGAGGTCGAGGAGCGGCTGCAGGAGGTAGCGAAGATCTTCGACGGCAGCGCGTTTGCGGACGCGGCGACGCCAGCGACGAAGGTCCCCACGGTGCGGGGCGACCTCACCTTCGATCCCAATGCCACCGTGCTGCACGCCGATCGCCGACAGGCTGTCGCGGATGAGGTGTTCACGACGGGGCGCACCACGGCCGCTGCCTGACGGCGCGCCAGACGGCGCAGTCGGACGCGGGTGTCGCTCAAGGCGGCACCCGCGTCGTCGTTCCGGGGGCGGGTGATTCAAGGTGCCCGCTGCACGCGCCGATACTCGACGTCGTGATCCTCATCATCGAAGACGATGTCGTCTCTGCCCACATCATCACGGCCGTGCTCAAGCGCGGGCGTGCGCAGCACATCGTCGCCGAGACCGCCGCGGCGGCGCGCGAGGCGGTCGCACAGCACCCGATCGACCTGATCATCTGCGACATGCATCTCCCCGACGGAGATGGCCTCGATCTGATCGAGGAGTTCATGGTGAAGCCGCACCTGCAGGACATCCCCGTGGTGTTCTGCACGACGACGCCGGACATGGCGCGCGTGGAGCGCGCGCTCGGCCTGGGTGCGGTCGACTTCCTCAAGAAGCCGATCAACGTCGACAGCTTCGCCTCGCGGCTCGATCGTGCCCTCACGCGCGCCCCGCAGCGCTGGGAGTCGTGGCGCGAACTGACGCGCCGGCTCAAGGTCGACAGTCGCACCTTTCCGCCGCTCCTCCGTCTCGTGCGCGACGACCTGGCCGACGTCCTGCAGCAGCTTGCGCTGGTCGCCGGCGACGGCGCGCCCGACGACGACGTGCACACGCGCGTGCAGCGCTTGCGCGGGGCGGCCGTCAACGTGGGGGCGCTGCGCACCGCGCAGATGATCGACTTCCTCTGGTCGGGGAAGCGCGCGAGCGATGCCGGCGACCTGCACGATGCGCTCATTCCCGAATTGCGCTCGTTCGACAATGCGCTGGCGGCCCGCGGCACGGCGTTCTTCGCGCCGACGACGCTGGCCCGCAATTGACCCACCCCATTTCACGCCCGCGCCACACGCCGTGACCCCGCTGACTCTCGACGACGCCGCTGCACTGCTGGTGCAGCTCGAGCCGACCGATCAGGAAGACATCGCCAAGTTGCGCGAAGCGCTGGCCGACCTCGCGCTCGACGTGCAGGTCCCCCTGGCTGCGCAGCCGCTGGTCGCGCGCGCCGCGCGCCTGCTCGGTGAGCTCGCCGACCATCGCACCGACGATCGTGAGGCCACGCTCGCGGCGGCCAATGTCGCGCTGGACGACGCGGTCACCGCCGTGGAGGCCGCCGAGCGCCGCGCCGCGGCACGACGCGACGGGGGCGAGGCACGCGCGTCGTCCGCTGCCGCGACGACAACCGCACCGATCGTTGTGCCCGAGATGCCTTCGCCGGTTGCGCCGGCCGCGAGTTCGTCGACGCCGGCGCCCGCTGCCACCGTTGTCGATGGCAGCGTCGACACGGTGCCCGACGACAGCGACCTCGATCTGCTGCGCGACTTCATCATCGAGAGCGTCGAGTGCGTCGCCAACTCGGAAGCCGCGCTGCTGACGCTCGAAGCCTCGCCCGACGACGCCGAAGCGGTCAACACCGTCTTCCGGGCGTTTCACACCGTCAAGGGGACGTCGGCATTCCTCGGGTTGCATCGCATGGCGGGCTTCGCGCACGAGGCGGAGTCGCTCCTCAGCCGCGTGCGCGATCGCGAGATCGCCTACACGTCGGGCTGTGCGGAGCTGTCGCTGCGCTCGGTCGACATGCTCAAGGCGATGCTGGCCGACATCGATCGTGCCCTCGCCGGCGATCGACGGCTGGTCGTGCCCGTCGGCTACTCGGCGTTGATCGCCGCCCTCGCGAGCTACGATCCGTCGCACGACGCCTCGCTCGCCGCCTCACCGCACTCCGTCGCGACAACGTCGACGGCGGCAGAGTCGGGCGACGACACCGCGCGACGGGCTGCCCCCGCCGCCGCGACCGCGGGCGCGACGACCGGCACCACCGGCGACTCGACCGTACGCGTGCGCACGGATCGTCTCGATCGATTGATCGACCTGATCGGCGAACTCGTCATCGCCGAATCGATGATCGCCGGTGATCCGCTGGTGAGCGGCTCCGCCGGTGGCGTGCACCACGACCTCGCGCGCAAGGTGACGCACGCCGGCAAGATCACACGCGAGCTGCAGGAGCTCGCGATGTCGATGCGCATGGTCCCGCTGCGCACGATGTTCTCCAAGCTCACGCGGCTCGTGCGCGACGTTGCCATCAAGGCCGGCAAGCAGGTCGAGTTCGTCACCGATGGTGAAGACACCGAGATCGACCGCAACATGGTCGACATCCTCGGCGATCCGCTCGTGCACATGGTGCGCAACGCGATCGATCACGGGCTCGAAGCACCCGACCAGCGCGAGGCAGCGGGCAAGGCGCGCCAGGGGCAGGTGCGCCTGTCGGCGTACCATGCCGGCGGCAACGTCGTCGTGGAGCTGCGCGACGACGGCAATGGGCTCGACCGCGACCGGATCATCCGCAAGGCGATCGAGAAGGGGCTCATCGAGAGCGACAAGGGGATGTCGGACAGCGAGATCTTCGCGCTGATCTTCGCCCCGGGCTTCTCCACCGCCGACACCGTGACCGATCTCTCCGGGCGCGGCGTGGGGATGGATGTCGTGCGACGCAACATCGAGTCCATTCGCGGGCGGATCGACATCGCGTCGGCGCCCGGGAAGGGGACGACCTTCACGATCCGGCTGCCGCTGACGCTCGCGGTCACCGACGGCATGCTCGTGCGCGTGGGGACGGAGCGCTTCATCGTGCCAACGGTCAACATCCACATGAGCTTCCGTCCGGAGCCGTCGATGCTCTCGACGGTCGTCGGGCGCGGGGAAGTGGTGATGCTGCGCGGTGAAGTCATGCCGATGGTGCGCCTGCACCGGCTCTTCGGCGTCGCCGATGCCGTCGAGCATCCCACCGACGGACTGCTCATGATCGTCGGTGACGGCGAGCAGCGCCGCACCGTGTTGCTGGTCGACGAACTGCTCGGGCAGCAGCAGGTCGTGGCCAAATCGCTCGGCGAGTGGCTGGGGACCGTACGCGGCATCTCCGGGGGCGCGATCCTGGGCGACGGTCGCGTAGGACTGATCCTCGACGTCGGCGACGTCGTCGCACTCGGCCAGTCGGGTGCGTCCGTCCCGCTGCCGGCCGGCATCGCGCTCGCCGCGTAGTCCGTGCTTCAGTCGGCGCAGGCCCGGCCGACACTTATGACTGTTCCTTTCACCTCCAGAAAGCCGATGAGTGCACCGATGAGCACGGCGACCGCGACCCGTGGTGGCAAGTTCCTGACCTTCTTCCTCGCCGGCGAGGAGTACGGCCTCGAGATCCTCAAGGTCAGCGAGATCATCGGCATGCAGCCCATCACGCGCGTGCCGCGCACGCCGTCGCACATCCGCGGCGTCATCAATCTGCGCGGCAAGGTGATTCCGATCATGGAGCTGCGCGCGCGCTTCGGCATGCCGCGCGACGGCGCCGAGGACACGTGCATCATCGTCGTGCAGGTCGGCGCGGTGCAGACGGGCGTCGTGGTCGACAAGGTGAGCGAAGTCGTCTCGATCGGTGACGCGGAGATCGAGGATGCGCCGACCTTCGGCGACGGCATCCACACGGAGTACCTGCTGGGCATCGGCAAGACGAACGGCCGCGTGAAGCTGCTGCTCGACATCGATCGCGTGCTCTCGGGCGACGAGGTGGCCGCCGCGGCGGCGGCCGCGTCGACGGCCTGAGGCCATGGCCGCCACGCTGTCGGCGGCGGGTGAGGTCTCCCTCACCGCCGCCGAGTTCACGCGCGTCTGTGCGATGCTGCACGAGGTCGCCGGCATCGCCATGAAGCCCGGCAAGGAGGGGCTCGTGCGCTCACGCCTGACGAAGCGCGTGCGCGCGTGCGGCCACGACAGCTATACGGCGTATTTCGACTTTGTCGAATCGCGCGCGGGCACCGCCGAACGCGTGGTGATGATCGATGCGCTGACGACCAACAAGACCAGCTTCTTCCGCGAAGCGGCGCACTTCGACCTGCTCCGCGACGTGATCCTCCCCGAGCATGCGCAGACGGGGATCACCCTCTGGAGCGCAGGCTGTTCGAGTGGCGAGGAGCCGTACACGCTGTCGATGGTGCTCGGCGAGCATCTGAGCGCCGCCGCCCGCAAGCACTCGCGCATCCTGGCCACGGATCTCAGTCACCGCGTGCTCGAGCGTGCCAAGGCCGGCCTGTATACCAGGGAGCAGTTCGCCGACGTCCCGCCGTCGCTCGCGCAGCGGTGGTGGACCAAGCGCACGGAGCACGGCGCCGAGCTCTTCGAGGCCAGGCCCGAGCTGCGCGCCGGCATCCGCGTCGCGCGCCCCAACCTGATGGAACCGTGGCCGATGCGCGGCCCAGTCGATGCGATTCTCTGCCGCAACGTGATGATCTACTTCGACAAGCCCACCCAGCAGACGCTGGTGCAGCGCTACTGGGAGCTGCTCCGCCCGGGCGGCCATCTCTTCGTGGGTCACTCGGAGAGTCTCACCGGCCTCTCGCACCGGTACACCTACGTGCAGCCCGCGGTCTACCGCAAGTGAGCGCGCTCGCCGTGGCCCTCGACCGCACCGTGCCCGCCGGACGCCTGCGTGAACGCAAGGTCGGCGTCGCCGATCTCGTCGTCTCCAACGACCCGGCCGAACGGATCATCACCTATGCCCTGGGCAGTTGCCTCGGGGTGACGGTGCACGATCCCGTCGCCGGCGTGGCCGGAATGCTGCACCTGATGCTCCCCGAGTCATCGATCGACCCGGTCAAGGGCGAACACCAGCCGGAGATGTTCGTCGACACCGGCATCCCGCTGCTCTTCAAGACCGCCTACAAGATGGGCGCGAAGAAGGAGCGGATGACCGTCAAGGTGGCCGGCGGCGCACATGCGGCCGCCAACCCGGACGACGACCGCTTCCAGATCGGCAAGCGCAACTTCGTCGCCCTGCGCAAGATCTTCTGGAAAAACGGGGTCATGATCGCCGCGTCCGATGTGGGCGGCGCGCAGACCTCGCGCACGATGTGGATCGATGTCGGCTCGGGCGTGGTCACGCTCAAGATCGCCGGCGTCGAGTCGACGCTCTAACGCCTCGGACGGATCCCATGGCTCTCAATGTGCTCGTGGTGGACGACAGCGCGGTGATGCGCGCGATGATCGTCCGCACTCTCAAACTCAGCGGCGTCCCGCTTGCCGAGATCCATCAGGCCGGCAACGGCGAGGAAGGGTTGCGTGTGGTGCGCGACGAATGGGTCGATCTCGTGCTGCTCGATGTCAACATGCCGGTCATGAATGGCGAGGAGATGCTCACCGCGCTCCGCGCCGAGGAGGCCACGCGGGCGCTGCCGGTGATCGTCGTCTCCACCGAGTCGAGCGACACGCGCCTCGCCCGCCTGACGGCGCTCGACGCGCGCATCGTCCACAAGCCGTTTCCCCCCGAGACGCTCCGGGCGATGATCGCCGAGGTCACGGGCCACTCCGGAATTGGAGGTAGCCATGCCGACGAGCACGACGTCGCCGCTCTGGCAAGCGACAGCGCAGACTTTTGAGGAGCTTGCGCTCCTCTTCCCCGATGCGACGTTGACCGAACGGCAGGCGCGCGCGCCGCTGGCGCTCACGGCGATCGTGGAGTTCACCGGCCCGATGCGCGGACGCCTTGTGCTGCGCGTGAGCGCCGAGGTGCTCCCGAGTGCGGCGGCCAACATGCTCGGCGAAGACGACGCGCAGCACGCACCGCTCCAGCGCGATGCGGTGGGCGAACTCGCCAACGTCATCTGCGGCAACGTGCTCCCCGCCGTGGCTGGTGCGGAGGCCGTCTTCCTCTTGAGCGCCCCGCGCCTCGAGACGGGCGACGTCGTGCCCGTGCGGGAGGCCGACCGCGCGATGGCGCAGCACGCCGCCGTGGAGGTGGGTGTCGAGGACGGACGCGCCGTTGTCGATCTGTGGATCGTCGAGGGCGCCGACGCGCTCCTCGTGCCACTCGCCGCCTGACCGCCGTCGGATGATCCGTGTTCTGATCGTGGATGATTCCGCCCTGGTGCGGAAGATCCTGAGCGAGGAGCTGTCGAAGGCCGGCGACATCGAAGTCGTCGGCACCGCGATCGATCCGTACATCGCGCGCGAGAAGATCCTCGCCCTCAAGCCCGACGTGCTGACGCTCGACATCGAGATGCCGCGCATGGATGGCCTCTCGTTTCTCGGCAAGCTGATGCAGCACGTGCCGATGCCCGTCGTGGTGGTGAGTTCGCTCACGCCAAAGAACTCCGAGACGGCGATGCAGGCGCTCGCGCTGGGCGCCGTCGAGGTGATTGCCAAGCCGGGTTCGAGCTTCGCCGCGCACGACATTGGTGCAGAGCTCATTCGCGCCGTGCGCACGGCGTCACACGCGCGCGTCACGCGGCGCTCGGCGGATGCCGCGCCGCTCCCGGCCCGCGCCGGCGGCAAGGCGGCGCTCCCCGGCGTCGCGTCCATCGCGACGACGCACAAGGTGCTCGCGATCGGCGCGTCGACCGGCGGCACGCAGGCCATCGAGCAGGTGCTCACCAGGCTGCCCGTCACCACCCCCGGCACGGTGGTCGTGCAGCACATGCCCGAACACTTCACGGCCAGCTTCGCCAAGCGCCTCGACAGCGTCTGCGCGATGCATGTGAAGGAAGCGGTCGACGGCGACGTGATCGTCCCCGGTGTCGCGCTGATCGCGCCAGGTGGCAAGCACATGGTCGTGCAGGCCAACGGCGCGCGCTACGTGGCGCGCGTGAAGGACGGGCCCAAGGTGCATCATCAACGGCCGGCGGTCGACGTGCTCTTCCAGAGCGTGGCCAAGCAGGTCGGCCGCAACGCGGTGGGCGCGATTCTCACTGGCATGGGCGCCGATGGTGCGCGCGGTCTGCTGCAGATGCGCGAGGCCGGTGCGTGGACGGTCGCGCAGGACGAAGCGACCTGCGTGGTCTTCGGCATGCCGCGCGAAGCGATCGCGCTCGGCGCGGCCGCCGAGGTGCTGCCGTTGCCGAAGATCGCAGGGGCGCTGCAGGACGCGATCGCGCGCGCCGAGCGGGAGACGACGGCGGCGGCGTAGGGCGACCGGAGCGGTCGCCGCGGCGTCAGCCTTCGTACGCGGGGGTCACGCCGGCGGTCGATCGCGCGTCGGCGGTGGGCAGCCAGATCGTCACCTGTGTCCCGTGTGGTGCGGCCGGAGCGACGTGCATCCGGCCGCCCTCCGCGCGCGCGAGACGCCGCACCTGCATCAACGACAGCCCCGCGCCACGCACGCGCTTGGTGCTGGCCAGCGGCTCGAAGAGCACCGGCGCAATCTCGGTCGCGATGCCACGCCCGCGGTCGACAATGTCGAAGCGAATGCTGTTCCGGTCGTGCGGGTCGCACATTGCCGACACCTCCACCGGTGCCGTGCAGCCGGCGCGCGCATGCGCCTCCATCGCATTCTCGATCACGGGCTCGAGCAGTTGCCGCAGTCGCACCGCCGAGCAGCGCACCGTCGCGTGATCCACTGCGGCATGCACCGACAAGGGTTGCGCGTGGCTCGTGCTGATCTCCTGCAATACCTCCGTGACCCGAGGCGCGGCGGTACCCTCGTCGTCGGACGCGTCCAGGGCGCTCCCGATGGTCGAAAGGCGTCGCAGATAGCCACACAGTTCATCGGCCGCCGCCAGCAGTTCTGCGGCGTCTTCCGCCGCTTGAGAGCCCGCCGGTAGGTCGAGGCCCAGCAGCTCCGCGCGACTGACGATCGCGGCCAGGTAGTTGTTGACGTCGTGTGCGACGTGGCGTGCCAGGCGACCCAGCGCACCATCGACGATGTCGGCGGCGGGTTCGCTCGCGGCGGGCCACGCGGAGACGGAGCGTTGGAAAGTAGACATCACGGTTCAGTGTCGGCGCGTACGCGCCCCCGCTTGATCGTGGCGGCGTCCGGCGACATGCTGTTGGGTATGCGGCAACGGCGGCATTCGGCGGCGTGGCGACTGGTGGCCTTGATCCTGGGCTGCTGGTTCGTGCTGCTGCGCACCGAACCCGTCGCGCTGCACGCATGCCCGATGCACGAGGGCCTCCATGCGCACGCGGGTCCCAGCGCCGAGGCGCCCTCCGCGGTCTCCGGCGATCACGCGCACGCGCACGAGCACTCCGCCCCCGGCGCGCCGGCGTCGCATGACGACGACGGCTGTCTCTGTCTGGGCGCGTGTTGCGCCGCCGGACTGGCCGTGCTGCCCACAGCACCGGCGGTGACGGAGATTGCCGTCACGCTGACGCCAGGCAACGCCGTCGATGCGGTGGACCACTCCGCCGCGCCGCGCCCGCGTCCCGCGCGGCTCTTGCCCTTCGCGACCGCTCCACCGATCGCCGCGTAGTCGCTACCGCCACTGGCGGACCTTCGCGCGCTCCATCCGCGGCGCGCACTCTCTCTCTCATCATCACAATGATCGTCTCCGCCACGCGCGGACGCGGTCGCACATCCATGGCTCCTCGATCGTCGAGGTGGCTCGCGCACATGCGTGTGTGGGTCGCCGTCGCAATCGTCGCGGGCGCGGCCACCTCCGTGGCGGCGCAGCGCGCTGACGCGCGCGACTCCGTCACTGCCGATAGCACCTCGCGCACGCGCCGCCCGCTCGCGCCAATCACCGTGCGCGCCCCCATGGCGCGGGCGGTTGCACCGCCTGTGGCCACAATCGACGTCCCGCCCGCGCGGTTGGTGTCGTATGCCGCGCAGGCCACGTCGTCGTACGACCTCGTGCGCCGCGCGGCCGGCGTGGAAATCCACGAGCACGGCCAGGGGCCCGGCTTCACCGGCAACGTCGTGGTGCGCGGGTTCACCTCCGATCACTCGGCTGATGTGCTGCTGAGCATCGATGGTGTCCCCATCAACCTGCCGATGCATGGGCATGTCGAGGGCTATGCGGACTGGAATCTGCTGCTGCCGATCGGCGTGTCGTCGATGCGACTGATCAGCGGTCCCGCCAGCCCGCTCTACGGCGACTTCGCGCTGGGCGGCGTGATGGAAGTGTTCACGGCCGCAGATGCTGCGGGCACGGCGGCGGCGCTCAGCGGATCGAACGTCGGCGACATG
>JALOPS010000177.1 GCA_025453745.1 Gemmatimonadaceae bacterium | reverse complement strand
GCGTCGTAGAGCTGCAGCGCGAGGCGCTGCACGTGGAGTGCGTGCCGCAGGTCGGCATGACACCGCTCGGCGAACTCGCGCACCGTCCGTTCGCGCGCGGCGCCGGGGTCGGCGACCACGGGCATCACGCGTGCGGCTTCGAGCAGCAGTCCTTCGCGAATGCCGTAGCCCGAGACCAGCAGGTCGCGCGGGTCGAAGCGCGCAAGCACTTCGGCCGCGACGGCCATGCCGGCCACGATGATGTCCGCACGCTGCGGATTGAGCCCCGCCACATGCGTGCGCTCGGTCGCCGAGAGGCGCTGCAGCCAGTCGAGCACATGTTCCAGATCCACGCGCGAGACGCGCGTGCCGTGCGTGGAGCGATTGGTGAGCCCGTGCCGCGCGAGCAGGATGCCGGCCAGATTGGTGAATGTCCCACCCGAGCCGATGACGGTGGCACCGCGCCAGTCCTTCACCGGGACCGCGGTGCGCAGCGCCGCCCGCACCGTCTCACGCAACGCACGCACGCCGCGCGGCCGCACCTCCGGCGAGAGGTACTGCTCCGTCAGGCGAATGGCGCCGAAGGGCAGCGACGCCAGCCGTTCGATCACCCCTTCCTTGGCGAGCACCAGCTCGAGCGAGCCACCCCCGATGTCCATCACGACGGTGCGACCGGCGCCGAGCTCGAAGTGCGCGAGCGCACTCCGAAACGACAGGCGCGCTTCGGCCTCACCGGAGAGCACGCGCACCGGGAGTCCGCACGCGGCAGCCACGCGGTCGCTGAACTCGGGGCCATTCTCGGCGTCACGCACCGCGCTCGTGGCCACCACCTCGACGCGCTCGGCGCCGAACTGCCGAGCGAGCACCGACATGCGCGTGATGGCGGAGACGGCGGCGTCCATGGCCGTCTCGCTCAGGCGCCCGGTCTGATCCACGCCCTGCCCGAGGCGTGGCATCGCCTTCATCTCGTCGATGACGCGAATGGCGCCCGTGGGGCTCACGTCGGCCACGATCTGGCGGATCGAGTTCGATCCGATGTCGATGGCCGCGATGCGCTGATCGCGCTCGGTGGTGGGCGTCTCGAGCGGCGCGGGGAAGGGGGCCGTCGTCATCGCGTCACCGGGTCGTCGGCGTCGCGCCGTGCGTCCCAGCGGTGACGGATGTTGGTGCCCTCGGCGAGATAGACCGCGTCTTCGCCGATGTTCGTCGCAAGGTCCGCCACACGCTCCAGGTTGCGGCTGACCAGCAGCAGCTCGAGTGAAGGGCCGATGGTGCGCGCATCGGCCATCATGTGCGTGAGCAGCATGCGGAAGATTCCTTCGTGTGCCGCGTCGACGGCATCGTCGGCCCGCGCGATCTGCCGGCCCAGGGCGCCATCGGCACGGATGAACGCGTCGAGTGCCTGCGAGAGCATCGTGCGCGCGCGGCGTGCCATGTCCTCGAGCGCCGGCAGCGGTACGGGCGTGGCCCGACTGTCCACGAGGCGGACAACCGATTGCGCGATGTTGACCGCGTGATCGCCCACGCGCTCGAGATCGCTCGAGACCTTGATGGCGCCCACGAGAAAGCGCAGGTCGCGCGCCATCGGTTGCTGGAGTGCCAGCAGCGAGATGGCCAACTGCTCCGTCTCGACTTCGAGCCGGTCGAGCCGATCGTCTTCGGCGATCACCGTCTCGGCCGCTGCGCGGTCACGGTCGAGCAGCGCGCGCACGGCGAGCTCGATGAGCGACTCGGCCGCTTCCGCCATGTCGAGCAGCCGCTGCGAGACCACGGCCAGTTCATCGTGGAAATGGCGGTAGCCACCCGGCCGCGCGCGGGAGGCGGCACGCGTCGCCAGACGGATCGCCTCGCGGTCCGCTTCGGCCTGCGCCACCTCGTCTCGCGGCCACTGCACCATCAGCCGAATCTCCCGGTGATGAACGCTTCCGTTTGCGCCTCACGCGGTCGCGTGAAGAGCGCCGACGTCTCGCCCACTTCGACGAGCCGCCCGTCGTACAGGAAGGCTGTGCGGTCGGAGACGCGCGCGGCCTGCTGCAAGTTATGGGTGACGATGACGATCGTCACGCTGCCGCGCAGGTCGTAGAGCAGTTCTTCGATCCGCTGGGTGGCCCCGGGGTCGAGCGCGCTGGCCGGTTCGTCGAGGAGGAGCACTTCGGGGTCGTTGGCCAGGGCGCGGGCGATGCAGAGCCGCTGCTGCTGGCCGCCGGAGAGCGCGAGCGCCGGATCGTCGAGGCGGTCGGCGACCTCGTCCCAGATCGCCGCGCGTCGGAGCGCCTCCGTGACACGGTCGGTGAGCTCGCTGCCGTCGGGGACGCCGTTGAGTCGCGGGCCGTAGGCGACGTTCTCGAAGATCGACCGCGGGAGGGGATTCGACTGCTGAAACACCATCCCCACGCGTTGCCGGAGCGCCCGCACGTCCACCTCCCGCGCGTGGATCTCGCCGTCGTCCAGATGCACCGTGCCCGTGTGGCGCGTGCCGGGGACGAGTTCGGTCATGCGATTGCAGGCGCGCAGCAGGGTGGACTTGCCGCAGCCGCTCGGGCCGATGAGGGCGAGCGCGATGCCCGGCTCGATCGCGATCGTGACCGTGTGCAGCGCCTGCCGCGCGCCGTACCAGACCGAGAAGTCGGTGAAGCGGAGCGCACCCGCGGTGGTCACGATCATCAGCCGAAGCGGCCGGTGATGTAGGCTTCGGTGCGCGGATCGCGCGGGCGCGTGACGAGTGTGTCGGTCGCGTCGGCTTCGATCACGTCACCGGCCAGCATGAACACGGTCTGGTCCGAGACGCGGGCGGCCTGCTGCATGTTGTGCGTCACGATGACGACCGTGAGCGCGCCGCGCAGCTCGTAGACGAGCTCTTCGATGCGCTGCGTGGAGATCGGATCGAGCGCGGCGGTCGGTTCGTCGAGCAGCAGCACATCGGGCCGCGCAGCGAGCGCGCGCGCGACGCAGAGTCGCTGTTGCTGTCCGATCGACAGCGCGGTGGCCGGGTGATGCAGCCGGTCCTTGACTTCGCGCCAGAGCGCGGCCCGCTCGAGCGCCTGCTCGACGATGATGTCGTGGGTTCCTCCCGCCGCGCGCGCTGCGGCCAGCACGTTCTCGCGGATCGACCAGTGCGGAAAGGGAGTGGCGCGCTGGAACACCATGCCGATCCGTCGGCGGATCGACACGGGGTTGACGCGCTCGTCGTACACGTCCGCGTGGTCGAGCAGAATCCGTCCGCTCGTGCGCGCGCCGGGCACCGTTTCGTGCAGGCGATTGACGCAGCGCAGCACGGTGGACTTGCCGCACCCCGATGGGCCGATGATGGCCGTCACGCCGCCGCTCGGGCAGTCGATCGACACGTCGTGCACCACCCGACGCGACCCGAACCACGCCGAGAGCTGCTCCACGCGCACGCGCGGTGCCGGCGCGAGTGCGCCGTCCGTTGCGCCGGGCGCGCGCGGCTCAGCGACCAGCACCGACACGCGAGAGCTGACGACGTGTCGCGAGGCGCGCGACGACGCTGAGTCCGGCGACCAGCAACAGCAACACGAGCGCGCCCCCCCAGGCGAGCGTCTGCCATCCCTCGTACGGACTTCCCGCGTATGCGTAAATCGTCAGCGGCAGCGCGGCAATCGGTTCATCCGGGGACATCGACCAGAACGCATTGCCGAACGCGGTGAAGAGCAGTGGCGCCGTCTCACCCGCGATGCGTGCCACAGCAACGAGCGCACCGGTCACGATGCCGGGGAGTGCGGTGCGCAGGACCACCTGCAGCGACGTGCGCCAGCGCGGGAAGCCGAGGGCGAGTGCCGCCTCCGTGAGCTCCACCGGGACGAGAGAGACCACGGTCTCCGTGGTGCGGGCAACGAGCGGTACGAGCAGCACGGCCAGCGCGAGCCCACCCGCCCACGCGGAGAAGTGTCCGACGGGACGGACGAAGACTTCCCATGCGAAGACGCCGATGACGATCGACGGCACGCCGTTGAGCACATCGGAGAGATAGCGCGAGATGCGGGAGAGCCGCGTGTGCGGGTGGGTGGCCAGATGCAGCCCGGCCGCGATGCCGATCGGCAGTCCCATCAGGCTCGCGATCCCCACGAGCAGTGCGCTGCCGGCAATGGCATTGGCGATCCCGCCGCCGCTCGGCAGCGAGAGATCCGGCAGCTCGGTGAAGAAGGCCACCGACAGCGCGGCACTGCCGCGCACGAGCAGCAGTCCGATGATCAGGGCAAGCGGCAGCAGCGCGAGCGCGGCGCCACTCCAGATGAGCAGGGTGGCCAGCCGATCGGTACGCTGGCGGCGCTGCGCCGTGCGCGATGCGTTGGCGAGCTCGTGCCCCCCCGGCACACGTCGCTCACGACGGCCCGATGGCGCGCCCAACACCGTGGGTGAGACGATGGATGACATGTCGTCTACCCTGGCACGCGGGCGTGCCGTGTGCGGACGGACCCCACAAGCACACGCGCCAGCGCGTTGACGAGCAGGGCAACGAACAGCAGCACGCCGGCCACGGCCATCAGTGCCGACACGTGCGCATCGCCGGTGGCTTCGTTGAATTCGTTGGCGAGGAGCGCGGCCATGGAGTACGCGGGCGCGAAGAGCGAGTCGGGCAGCGCGTTGCGATTGCCGATGACCATCGTGACGGCCATGGTCTCGCCGAGGGCGCGCCCGAGCCCCAGCATGACGCCGCCAATGAGCCCCGCGCGCGCGGTCGGCAGCACCGCATCGCGCACCATCTCCCAGCGCGTGGCGCCGAGTGCCAGCGCGGCTTCCCGCTGGGCGCGTGGCACCGCCGCGAGCACCTCACGTGCGACTGCCGCGATGTATGGCAATATCATGATGGCCAGCACCAGCCCCGAGGCGAGCAGGCTCGGACCATACGCCGGGCCGGAGAAGAGGGCGAAGCGGCCCAGGCCGAGCGTGTCGCGCAGCAGGGGCATCACCGTCTCCCGGAGCCACGGCAGCAGCACGAAGATGCCCCACAATCCGTAGACCACACTGGGAATCGCCGCGAGGAGATCGACGAGCGCGCCAACCGCCGTCCCGATGGTGCGTGGCGCGAGTTCGTTCACGAACACCGCGACGCACACGCCGACCGGTGCGGCCAGCGCAAGCGCCATGGCCGACGAGGTGAGTGTGCCGACGATCGCCGGCAGCGCGCCGAACTGCTGACGCGGCACATCCCACTCCACGCCCGTCAGCAACGTCAGGCCGTGCGTCTGCACGGCCGGCCACGCGGCGATCACGACAATGACGGTGATCACGACAATGAGCAGCGGGACGACGCTCACCGCTGCCGCCGTGCCGATCAGGAACAGGCGATCACTCGCGCCGATGCGTGCCGATGTCATGAGTCCGACTAATGTGAGGCGCTACCGACCGAGGGCAGACACACCTCGGTAACGGTCCCGTCACGGCACGGTCGGCACGGCCAGCGAGTCGATGATCGGCAGCAGGCGATCGCGGAGCCGGTCGGGGATCGGTGCATACCCCAGTTCGCCAGCGATGACCCCTCCGTCACGCAGCGCCCATGCGAGAAAGCGCGCGAGTTCGCGCGTGCCCTCGCGCCGCTCGGGCTCACGCGGGAGCAGCAGCCACGTCAGCGACGTGATCGGATAGCTCGTGGCCCCCGGCGCATTCAGGAGCTGCGCGGCCGTGGTGGTGGCCGCCAAGGCAATCGCCGTGTCGGCGGCCGCACGCACATGTTCGATCGTTGGCACGAGAAACGGGCCATCGGCCGACTGGAGCGCTGCCGTGGGCAGACGATTCTGTCGGGCGTACACCACTTCGATGTACCCGATCGCGCCGGCCATCGCCTTGACCTGCGCAGCGACGCCTTCGTTGCCACGGCCACCGATCCCGACGGGCCATCGCACATCCTTCGTGCGACCGCGCGAGGCCCACGAGGGACTCACGGTGGCCAGGTACGATCCCATGGCGAAGGTCGTGCCGCCGCCGTCGGCGCGATAGACCACGAGCACGTCTCGCTCGGGGAGCGCCACGCCGGGATTGAGTGCGCGCAGCCGCGGGTCGTTCCACTGCGTGATCGTGCCGTCGAAGATCGCGGCGAGCACCGGCCCGGAAAGTCGGAGTGCGCGATCGAGCCCGGGCAGGTTGTAGGTGATGGCGATCGCGCCCACGGCCGTCGGCACCTGCAGCACGGTGCGTGGCGCCATGGCGGCCAGCTCGTCGTCGCTCAGCGGTACGTCGCTCGCGCCGAAGTCGACCGTACCTGCCTGCAGTTGGCGAATGCCACCGCCCGATCCGATCGATTGATAGTTGATGCGCACGCCGGTGCGCTGCGCCCACGCACCGAACCAGCGCGCATAGAGCGGATACGGAAAGGTCGCGCCTGCACCGGTCAGCTCGGCCGCGTCACCGGGGCGCCGGAGATGGGTCGTGTCGCTCGACGCACCCGGACGCTCGCCACACGCCGTGATCGCGAAGCAGACGACACCGCACCAGACGGCCACGAACGTTCGAGGAGCGAGCACGCGTCAGAGATCGTTCGAGTAACCGACGAACTTGTGCCGTCCGTAGCGTTCGACGATGGAGCCGAAGTAGCGCATCTCGGGCAACGTATCGCCCGCGACGCGCAGGCGCAGCAGGCAGCCGTCGTGCATGCGCAGCATCCCCTGCGTGTCGACCGGCGTGGGGCAGCGCAGCGAGCGCAGCGTCACCGGTCGGCCACCCAACTGCTCGAGCGACTTACGGATGCCGAGTTCGCTGCGCTCGCTGATCTGGAACCAGAGGAGCGCGGGGGCCATCTCGTAGGGCGGCTGCGCGATCCGCATCTGTTCGTAGATCAGTTGCGCGAACTCCGCGCGGTCGATGACGAGCGCGCGCAGCGTGGTGGTGTCGCGCGCCGCCATCGCGGCGATCCACCGCCGCACGAGTTGATCGACGCTCGCGGCCGCATGGCGCAGCGTGTCGGGGCGCTCTGAGAGCGTCGCGCGGAAGCGCCGCAGATGTTCAGCGATCGGGAGTGCACTGTCGATCACGCCGGCACTCGGCGGCGCGGGTAGAGCGGAATCCGACGGAGACGGCGTCTCGGCGGGCCCGCAGGCCACCAGCATGCAGCACGAAGCGAGGGTCCAGCGTCGCAAGAAGGCGAGGGGCACAGGATCGGAGGAAAGCGAACGGCCGATCGCCGCCGTGCGACGATCGGCCGAAAGCTACGCGCGCACACGCCAGTTGGCGCGTGCGCGCGTCAGACTCAGTTGCGTGCGTACGTCGTCCACCCCTGCCACCACTTGGGACCGGCCGGGTCGGCCGCGCCGCGATAGGCCGTCGGCGTGATGAACGTCCCCACCCGTGCCGCGATCGCGGCAGGGAAGGTGGTCAGACCGCCCGATGCGGCCGGCGAAGCCGCGGTGGGCGCCCAGTCGAACGCCGTCGCCGTGGTCGCGTCGGTCACCGATGCCGGGAAGGTCGTGAACAGCGACGCCGCAGTGGTCGCCGCAGGAGCCACGGTGATGTTTGCGGTGCGTGCGGTGAAGGCGCTCTCCTGGCCGAAGTTCGTGCCCGTCGGGTCGAAGTTCTGCCCACTCGAGAGCGTGCCATTCTCCGCGAAGAGGAGGTTGCGCACCATCAGCGAGTCGACCTGGAAGCGATTGTTGCTGGTCGAGTCGCGCAGCGAGATCCCCTGCCGCGGCCAGCGCGCCACCACGCCGTTCATGTACACGCCACCGGTGCCGCGGCGCAGCACCATGCCCACGCCGCCGGCGGCGGGCACCGTCACGTCGGACGGCGTGCCCACGATCGTGAAGTTGGAGAACACGTTCATGTTCCAGAGGCCCTCATCGCGTCCGGCGCTCTGTGCGTTCGCATTGCTCGGTGCCACGCAGCCGGTCCCGTTGCAGCCGTCGACCTCGAAGCCCTGCGGATCGGCCGAGACCGCACCCGCGCCGGCGCGCGGCGTGAGGAAGGTGGTCTGCAGCGCGATCAGGAACTGGTTGCGCCCGCGATATCCCTCGGCCGTGTCGAAGTGGTCGTCGCCCGACTCGTACGACACGAGGTACCGACCGTCGACCGTGCCGCCGAACCACTCGAAGGAGTCATCGAGCCCGGCCATCGACTGCAGATACTCGAGCGTCGTGCCGCGACCCACGCCGGCGAACGTGAAGGAGTTCAGTTCCGCATCCGTCAGCGTCGCGTAGCCGGCAAACTCGACCCGCACGTAGCGCAACGTGCCGCTGTTGTCCTGATCGTTGGCACCGCCGCCGTAGACGACCCCGTTGGGATCGGCCCCGATCACCGACCCGTTGGACCCTTCGACGATGATGCTCCCCGTACGATTGATGCGCGCGTTGCCGACGATGATCAGGCCGCCCCAGTCGCCAGGCCGCCGGTTGCCAGCGGCGCGCTGCGAGGTGAAGACGATCGGCGCCGCCGCCGTGCCCTGCGCATCGATGCGTGCGCCACGCAGGATGAACAGCGCGCTGCCGAGTGCGGTCGTGTCACCGACGATGCGCGTTCCCGCGCGGATCGTGAGCGTCGCGCCGTTGGTGACGTTCACGAAGCCGCGCAGCACATATGTCGTCTCCGCCGCCCAGGTGGTGCTCGCGGTGATGTTGCCGGTCACGGTGCGCACGGGGCGCTGCCCGCGTGCGTACGTCACGGTGACTGTGGTCGTCTGATTTCCCGTCACCGTGGCCGTGGTGCTCGGCGCTATGGCGGCGCCAAAAGGATCGCCACCTGCGGTGACCTGCGAGGCCGCGATGGTGTAGCTCCCCGCCGGCACGCTGAGCGACTGCGTGGCCGTCAGCGATT
>JALOPS010000176.1 GCA_025453745.1 Gemmatimonadaceae bacterium | reverse complement strand
TCGGGCGCCGGCAATATCGAGCTGTTGCCACGCCCACCGCTCAGTGTGCCGTGGGGGACGCTGGTCAACGGCAGTGAACGTGTGTCGATCGACTCGACAGGCCCCGCGCTGCGCGGGGTGAAGGAGTTCGATTGGCTGCTCACGCCGCGCGATACTGGCGTCGTGACGGTGCCGCCACTGCGCTATCCGTACTTCGATCCCGAGCAGATCGCCTATCGCGTGAGCGAGACGGCGCCGCTGTCGATCACCGTGCGCGAGGGCACGGCGTCGACGGCCGCGATGGGTGTCGATTCGGCGAACACGGTGGTGTCGTCGGCGGTCGCCACGGCACCGTTCGATCTGCTCGAGCCGCGTGCGGCGGCTCCGAGCCCGTGGCCGCCACACCTCTGGATGTGGCTCACGGGCGCGGGCGTTGCGTCGGCGTTGCTGTTGCTGCTCGTCCCGCCACTCGCGCCGCGCGCGGCGCGACGAGCCTCCGGTGGTCGCGTGGCGCTCGCCGCCATGGGGCCGTACGCCGATGCGGCCGCGGTCGCGCGCGCGCGACGCGCGTGGCTCGATGCGATCGGCGAACGCGTGCCCGCCGTGACGCGCTCCGCCGATGCGCACGCGGTCGCACGCGCGCTCCGTCACGCGGGGGCGCGCCCGGCGACGGTCGATCTCGCGACCGCGTTGCTCACGCGCGCCGACGGCGTGGCCTTTGGTGGTGACGCGCTCGGACAGGCGCCGTCGGTCGATGCGTTGTGCAAGGTGCTCGACACGATCGATGGCGAAGTCGTCGGCGACGAGGCCGCCGCGGCGCGCGCCACGGCCGCGATTGCGGCCAGCCTGTTGATGGTGACGCTGCTCGGAGTAATGAGCGGACGGGCGGAGGCGCAGGACGTCAGCGATCCGATGGCCCGCGGTCGCGGGGCCTACGCCACCGGGCGATTCGACGCGGCGCGCGCGGCCTACCTCGAAGCCGCCGCCGCCACACCCGGCAATCGTGCCGCGTGGCGCAACGCAGGACTCGCCGCGTGGCGCATGGGCGACACCGCGACGGTGGTCTGGGCGTGGCAGCGCGCGCTGCGACTCGACCCAGGCGATGACAGCGTGCGCGCGCTACTCGACGCGCTGCCGGCCGTACTTGCCGCACCCGATGCCCGGGTCCCACGCGTGCGGGCGTCGCTGCTGGAACGCTCGAGCGTCGTTGTCGCTGGCATCGCGGTGAGTCTGGCAGTGTGGTGGCGTCGTGGGCGTCGACGGTGGCTCATGCGCTCGACGGTCGGTCTCATGACGCTCGCGCTGGGGCTCGGCGTCGCGGCGGTCGTCCTCGCCCGTCGCACACAGGCGCCGGGGCTCGCGGTCGCGCTGCGCGACACGATGGTGCGACGCGATCCGACGATGACTGCGGAGCCCGTGCTGTCGGTGCCATCGGGCGACGTCATCCGCATCGTCGATCGGCGGCCGGGATGGCTGCGCGTCCGCGTGGATGCGACGCACGATGGTTGGGTGCCCGAGCGCTATGCCGGTGTGCTCGACCTCTCGTCGTCGCTGCGCTAGCCTCCGGGCATGACGCGCGTCGCAATTCTGCCACCGATCGTCGCCGACCAGATCGCCGCCGGCGAGGTCGTCGAGCGCCCGGCGTCCGTGGTCAAGGAGCTCGTCGAGAATGCGCTCGACGCGGGGGCGCGCACTATTGCCGTCGACGTGCGCGACGGCGGGCTCTCGCACATTCGTGTCGCCGATGACGGCACCGGCATGGAGCGCAGCGATGCCCGACTCGCACTCAGTCGCCATGCCACCTCCAAGATCCGCCTCGCGGAAGACCTGGTGGGTGTGGCGAGCTTCGGGTTCCGTGGCGAGGCGTTGCCGGCCATCGCGTCGGTCTCGCGACTGACGCTCGAGACCGCGATGGTCGACGGCGAAGGCGTGCGCCTGCGCGTGAGCGGCGGCGTGCTCGACGGGGAGGAGCCCATCGCGCGGCGTCGCGGGACGACGATCACGGTCGACGATCTGTTCTTCAATACGCCGGCGCGGCGGAAGTTCGTGCGCGGCGCGCGCGCAGAGTGGCGGGCGGTCGCGGACACAATTGCGTCGATGGCGCTGCAACGCCCGGACGTGCGACTGCTCGTGCGACACAACGACGCCGTTGCGCTCGATCTGCCACCGGTGGATTCACTCTCCGCACGAACGCTCGCGCTGTGGGGACGAGAGGAGCACGCGCGCTTCGTCGAACTGCTCGATGTGCGGGGAGCGGTACTGGTGCGCGGCCTCGTGGAGCAGCCGAGCCGCGTGGGCACCGCAGCGCGTCGGGTGGTCGTACTGGTCAACGGGCGTGTCGTTCGAGAGCCCGCACTGGTTCGCGCGGCGGAGGCGGCGTACCGCACCACGCTTCCCTCCGGAGCGCGCCCCTCGATGGTGCTCGACGTGACGGTGCCCGGCGAGACGGTGGATGTGAACGTGCATCCGGCCAAGGCCGAGGTGCGCTTTCGTGATCGGTACGCCGTCGAGCGGGTGGTGGAAGCAGCCGTCCGTCGTGCGCTGGGCACAGAGGAGAGTGCCGGCTGGTTTGGTGCGCCGGCGTCGGGTGCCATGATCGCGGACGCGTCCGCCTCGCGCGAATTGCAGCCCGCGGACTTGCTCACCGCCGCGACACCGGCTGTTCCGCTGTTCGTCGCACCGATGCCGAGCGGCGCGCATCTGTCCGCGGCCACATCGCCGGACGCCGAGCCGATCGACATGACGATGCCGTCGGTCGCACCCGTGCGCGACGCCGAGCCCGACATCATCGTCCCGACGCTCTGGCAATTGCGACGCACGTGGCTCTGCTACGAGCGCGACGATGGCATCGTGCTCATCGACCAGCACTCCGCGCACGAGCGCGTGCTCTACGAGCAGTACATGCGTGGCATCGAGGCCGGCTCCGCGGCCGGCCAGCGATTGCTGCTGCCGCTGACGTTGCATCTCTCATCGGCCGAAGCGGACGCGTTCGACCAGCATCGCCTCGTGTTTTCCCGACTGGGCTTCGAGATCGACGGCTTCGGCGGCACGACGCTCGTGGTCCACGCCGTGCCGATGCCGCACCCGCGCTTCGATGCGGAGCGCTGCCTTCGCGAGACGCTGGCCGCGCTCGCGGGCGACCGCGCGGCATCGCAGATCGCGCAGCATGAGCGACTCGTGGCCACGATCGCGTGCAAGAGTGCGATCAAGGCCGGCGATGATCTCTCGCCGCCCGAGCGGCGCGCGCTCTTCGTCGCCCTCGCGCGCTGCACGCTCCCCGCGCACGACGTGCACGGGCGTGCCGCCATCGTGCGCCTGTCGTGGGATGAGCTCGAACGGCGCTTCGGCCGCGCCTGATCGCCGCAGCCGGATGCGTGATCGCGAGCCGGTGCGGGTCATCTGCGGCCCCACGGGCGCCGGGAAGACGGCGTTGCTGCTTCGCCTCGCCGAGGTGGTGGGGGCACCGTCGCTGCGCGTGATCGGCGCGGACTCGCGACAGGTGTATCGCGGCTTTGTCATCGGCACCGCGGCGCCGTCGCCCGACGAGCGGCGCCGCGTGCCCCACGCGCTCGTCAACGTGATCGACCCGCGGACGCGCTTCACCGCGGCGCACTGGGCGGAGGCGGCGCGCGCGGCGATCGATGCGGCGCACGCGGAGGGTGCGGTGCCGGTGGTCGTCGGTGGCACGGGGTTCTACCTGCGCGCGCTCGAGACCCCGCTGTTTGCCGAACCGCCGCTCGATGAGCGGCAACGCGCGCAACTCCGCATCTGGATGCGCGCGCGGTCGCACGACGAGATCACCCGGTGGGCCGATCGGCTCGATCCGGGCGCCGCACACCCCGGACGCGCGCAGCGCGAGCGGGCGGTGGAGATGGCCCTCCTGACGGGGCGTCCACTGTCAGACTGGCGTCGGGACGCGGCCGTGTCCGAGGCGGTGGGTGTCACGCTGCGTACGCTCGTCATCGATCCCGGCCCCGCGCTCGCGGAACAGCTCGAGGCACGGACCATCGCGATGTGCGACAGCGGATGGCTCGCGGAGGTCGACGCGCTCATGCAGACCGTTCCCGAGGCGGCGCCCGCCTGGTTGGCATGCGGATATCTTGCGCTCCGCGACGTGGTCGCCGGGCGCCGACGACTGGACGACGCGCTCGAGGCCGTGCGCATCGAGACGCGACAGTACGTGAAGCGCCAACGCACCTGGTTCCGCCATCAGCTTCGCAATGGCACGGTGACGCGGCTCGACCCGTCGGCGCCCGATGCGCTCGCGCGTGCCATCGAATGGTGGCACGGCGGCGCGTCGGTTCCTCACGAGGCACCATGAAGATCGGCATCACCTGCTATCCGACGTATGGCGGTTCCGGCGCCGTGGCGACCGAACTGGGGATCGCGCTCGCGGCACGCGGGCACGACGTGCACTTCATCACGTACCAGCAGCCGTTCCGCCTGCCGCGTTTCCTCCCGCGCGTCTTCTTCCATGAAGTGGCCGTCGGCCGCTATCCACTCTTCGAGTTTCCGCCGTACGACCTGGCGCTCGCGGTGCGGATGCACGAGGTCGTGCGCGATCACGGGCTCGACGTGCTGCACTGTCACTACGCCATCCCCCACGCGACCAGTGCGTGGATCGCGCGGCAGATGCTGCACGAGCGGGCGCTCACCAACGCCGCGCACGGACGCGGCGAGTGGGCCGGCGACGCCCCGCCCAGCGACGTGGCGCTGGTGACCACGCTGCACGGAACCGACATCACGATCGTCGGCCAGGATCCATCGTTCTGGGCGATCACCAAGTTCTCGATCGAGAAGTCCGACGCGATCACCGCCGTCTCGCACTACCTGCGCGAGGAGACCATTCGCTCCTTCGGCTGCACGACGTGCGAGGTGTCGGTGATTCCCAACTTCATCGACCCGGCGCTCTACGACCGGGCGTCGCACCAGCCGGTCTTCGCGCGCGAGCGCGAGGGCGGGCGTCGCATCCTGCTGCACATCTCGAACTTCCGTCCCGTCAAGCGGGTGCGCGACATCGTGCAGATCTTCGCCAAGGTCGATGCGGCCGTACCGTCGACGCTTGTGATGGTGGGCGACGGGCCCGATCGCGCGCTTGCCGAGGAGGAAGCGCGCCAGTGTGGCGTCGCCGATCGCGTGCGCTTCTACGGCAAGATCGATGCGGTGGCGCCGCTCCTGGCCGATGCTGACCTCTTCCTGTTGCCCACCGATCGCGAGTCGTTCGGCCTGAGTGCGCTCGAGGCGTTGGCGTCGGGGGTGCCGGTCGTCGGCGCGGCGGTGGGCGGACTCGTGGAAGTCGTGCGCGACGGCGTCACCGGCGCGCTGCGGTCCGTGGGGGATATCGATGGGATGGCCGCCGCCGCGATCGGGATCCTGCGCGATCCCGCGCGCCACTCGGCCATGGCCGCCGCGGCGGCGGCGGATGCGCGCGCGCGCTTCTCGCAGGATGCCGTGGTCGCGGAGTACGAGTCGCTCTACGAACGCACCATCGCCCAACGCAAGGCACGGCGCGCGGTGCGCGTATGAGCGTCTGGCACGCGCTGGTGCTTGGCATCGTGCAAGGGCTTGCCGAGTTCCTGCCCATCTCGAGCTCGGCCCACCTGGCGTTGACGCCGCTCCTCTTCGGCTGGCGTGATCCAGGGCTGGCCTTCGATGTCGCGCTGCATCTGGGAACGCTGCTCGCATTGGCCTGGTACTTCCGCACGGAGTGGATCGCGCTGGCCGGTGCCGGGGTCGATATCCTGCGGCAGCGCGCGGTGCGCACGGCGCAACACTGGCAACTCGTCTATCTCGTGATCGCGACGATTCCGGGCGCCATCGCCGGCCTGTTGGTCAAGGACTATGCAGAGACCGTCTTTCGCGCGCCCGCGCTGACCGCCGTCGCGCTCATGGTCATGGGCGTGCTGCTCTGGGCCGCAGATCGCTTTGCGCGCCGCACCCGCGTGCTGGGTGAGCTGCGTGCGCGCGATGCGCTCCTCGTCGGTCTCGCGCAGATGTTTGCCCTGGTGCCCGGCGTCTCGCGCTCCGGGTCGACGATGACGGCGGCGCGTACGCTGGGCTTCGATCGGCCGTCGGCGGCGCGCTTCAGCTTTCTGATGAGCATGCCCATCACCTTGGCCGCCGTCGTGGTCAAGACCCCCGATGCGGTCGCCGAGCACGGCGTCTCACTGCCGCTCATCGTCGGCATCGTGGCTGCGGCAATCAGCAGTTGGCTCGCGATCGACATCCTCCTCAAGTATGTCAGCCGCTACAGCTTCGGCATCTTTGCGCTGTATCGACTCGTGCTGGGCGCAGGCGTGCTGTACTGGCTGAGCCGGCACGCGGGATGACCGACGCCGTGCCGGTCGGCGACGCACAGTTCGACGGTCGCTCGGTCGACGCGTGGGCCAGCAGTTGGGACGTGCCGCAGGTGGTCGCGTTTGACGACGTACCGTCGACCATGGATGTCGCGCATGCACTCGCCCGTGCGGGCGCGAGCGATGCCACCGTGGTCGTGGCGGATCGCCAATCGGCCGGTCGTGGCCGCAACGGCAGCGTGTGGCGATCGCCACCTGGGGGCGCGTGGTGCTCGATCCTTTTGCGTCCCTCCGCGGCGCAATCGTTCGACCCGGCCACGTTGGGTGTCTTCACGCTGCGGGTCGGTCTCGCGCTCGCGCTTGTGATCGACGGCCTGCTGCCGCGGGGTACGGCACCAGTCCGTCTCAAGTGGCCGAACGATCTCTGGCTCGATGACGGCAAGCTCGGTGGCATTCTCACGGATGCGCATTGGGACGGGCCACGCCTGGGGTGGCTCGTCGTGGGCGTCGGCATCAACCTGCACACCGCACCGCAGGCGCTGGCCACCGATCGTGTGCGACCCACGCCACTTCCCGGCACCCTCGCGCGCGGCACGGTGCTCGGCGTCATCATCGGCGCCGTGCGGCGTGCCGCGCTCGCGCACGGACGCTTCGATGCGACGGAGCTCGCCGCGTTTGCGCGACGGGATGCGCTGAGCGGTGCGGTCATCGACCATCCCGTGCAGGGCCGGGTCGTTGGCATCGCTCCCGACGGCGCCCTGCGCGTCATCGTGGCCACGGGGGAGACGCAGGCCATCCGAGCGGGCGACGTGCAACTCCCGTTTCGCGCCGCGCCGGGTGAGACTCCCGCCGGCTGACCGCCGTCGCGCTCGTCCAACTTTCGACCGATCGATCTCGTGCTCCTCGTCTTCGATGTCGGCAACACCGAGACCACGCTGGGTCTCTTCGACGCGCCGGCGCGCCGCGGGGCGCCCGCGGTGGACGCGCTGCCGCCGCTCGTCGCGAGTTGGCGGATCACCACGGATGTGGCGCGCACACCCGACGAGTTCGGCCTGCTGTTGCACGGTCTGCTCGCGTCGGCGCGTCGTCCGATTGGCGCGATCGAAGCGGTCGCTATCGGCTCGGTCGTGCCGCCGATCACCGTGCCGCTCGTCGACGCGTGCAAGCGGTATCTCTCGTGCACGCCGAGCGTCATCGATGCGCGCACCGCGCTCCCCATCGCGCTCGATGTGGATGAGCCGCTCACCGTGGGTGCCGATCGGCTCATCAACACGCTCGCGGCGAGCATGCTCTATCGGCGCGATACGATCGCCGTCGATCTCGGCACGGCCACCACGTTCGACTGCATCACAGCCGACGGACGCTTTCTGGGCGGCGTGATCATGCCCGGCGTGCGCACGATGGCCGAGACGCTCGTGCGACGGACGTCCAAGCTTCCGGCCACCGAGATCGTCGCACCGGCGCGCGCGATCGGCCGCCGCACGGAGGAGTGCATTCGCGCCGGTGTGGTCTTTGGCGCGGCCGACGCGATCGACGGGTTGGTGCGGCGGATTCGTGCGGAGTGGCCAACCGACACGGCGCCGCTCGTGGTGGCGACGGGCGGGCTGGCGGAAACGCTCGCCCCGCACTGCACGACGATCGACAGGGTCGAGCCCCACCTGACCCTGATCGGCCTGCAGCTCGCGGAGGCGCTGGTCGCGGGGCGGGGGACGTCGGCCTGAGGCTTGGCAAGCGCAAGCTGTTGTCGGAGTGTGACTTAGTGCACTGACGCGCTTCGCGGTCGGGGCTTGATCTCGCTGGTCCGGTCGATACCTTACGGGTCGTTAGCACTCACCAGGTGTGAGTGCTAGCGACCCTTTCGTTCACATGCAGTTCGTTCCGTACCTCGCAGAAGGAGCGCAGCAGATGGCCACCAAGAGTGCCGCCAAGGTCGCCCCGCTCGCCGATCGCGTCGTCGTCAAGCCGCTCGAAGAGACCGAGCAGATGCGCGGTGGGCTGTACATCCCCGACACGGCCAAGGAAAAGCCGCAGCAGGGTGAAGTCGTAGCCGTGGGCCCGGGCCGCTTCGAGAAGGAGACGCGCGTGCCGATGGATGTGAAGGTCGGCGACAAGATCCTCTACGGGAAGTACAGCGGCACGGAAGTCACGATCGAGGGCGAGCAGTTGCTCATCCTCCGTGAGTCCGACGTGCTCGCCGTGATCAACTGAGCGCGTCGCGCCGGTTGATCGTTTTCCACTCATCGACACCCTGACATCTGAGGTTCCAGCCCATGGCTGCCAAGGAACTCCATTCACCAAGGACGGCGTCACCGTCGCCAAGGAGATCGAGCTCGCCGATCCGATCGAGAACATGGGCGCGCAGATGGTGAAGGAAGTCGCGACCAAGACGTCCGATCTCGCCGGTGACGGCACCACCACCGCCACCGTGCTCGCGCAGGCGATCTTCCGCGAAGGGCTCAAGAACGTCACCGCCGGCTCCAACCCGATGGCGCTCAAGCGCGGCATCGACAAGGGCGTCGTCGCCGTCGTCGAGGAGCTCAAGAAGTTCTCGGTGCCCACCAGCGGCCGGAAGGAAATCGCCCAGGTCGGCTCGATCTCCGCGAACAACGACAAGGAGATCGGTGAGCTCATCGCCGAGGCGATGGAAAAGGTCGGCAAGGACGGCGTGATCACGGTCGAGGAAGCAAAGGGACTCGACACCACGCTCGAGACCGTCGACGGCATGCAGTTCGACCGCGGCTACCTCTCGCCGTACTTCGTGACCGATCCGGACAAGATGGAGGCGGCGCTCGAGAACGCCCTCATCCTGATCCACGACAAGAAGATCTCGGCCATGAAGGACCTCCTCCCGGTGCTGGAGAAGGTCGCGCAGCTCGGCCGTCCGCTCCTCATCATCGCCGAGGACGTCGAGGGCGAGGCGCTCGCCACGCTCGTGGTCAACAAGCTCCGCGGCACGCTCCGCGTCTGCGCGGTGAAGGCCCCGGGCTTCGGTGACCGCCGCAAGGCGATGCTGCAGGACATCGCCACGCTCACCAAGGGCCAGGTGATCTCCGATGAAGTCGGCTTCAAGCTCGAGAACGCCGTCCTCACGGACCTCGGCACCGCCAAGCGCATCGTGATCGACAAGGACAAC
>JALOPS010000175.1 GCA_025453745.1 Gemmatimonadaceae bacterium | reverse complement strand
CCGCGCTGGAAGTCGTTCCAGAGATGCGTGTAGATCACGCGCACCCGCGGCGACCAGTTCTGCAGCCACGCCCCCTCGCGCCCCAGGTACGAGACGCGATGGGCGATCTGTGACTCCACGTAATCCGCACGCGGAATGAAGCCGGACTGCGTGACGAAGTCGGGCGTCACGCCGCGAATCTCGTAGCGAAAGCCGAACTGTCGCCCGGTGCGCGTGAGCGACGAGTAGAGCATCGCGCCATTGCGCGTGGGCGCGCCGGGTGCACCACCGCGCGTGGTGCTCCCGATCGCCTGCGCCGACCACTGGAGCAGCCGGGTGAGCACGAGCCGCGTGTCGAGCGACCCGACGCGATTGAACGCGGCGCCGTCGGTCCGGTCGGTGACGAGCGCGCCCACCCACCCCTGCGCGCCCACATCGCGCCGGAGTCGCAGGATGTTGAACAGCGGCGAGGTACGGTCGGGATCGAGCGAGTAGCTCCGATCGTCGAGCGCGCTCAGCACTGCCACATCGGTCTTGCCGATCTTCCCCGACATGCGCGCGGCGGAGGTGGGCGCCACGATGCGCCGCGTGTACACAAGTCGATTGGGAAGCTCGAAGAGCTCGATGCCGTCGGTGAAGAACGGGCGACGCTCGGGGAAGAACACCGGAAAGCGCGCGTCGCCCGGGATCTGCTGCACGTCCGCCTCGACCTGCGAGAAGTCGGGGTTGAACGTGGCGTTGAGCGTAAGGTTGGGCGTCACACCCCACCGCACGTTGCCACCGACTTCCGGCGTCTGCCGATACGCCCACTGCTGCGCGTTGGCCGCACCCGACGGCGCGCCGTTGATCACGCTCGTGACGACAGGATTGAGATCGAGCGTCAGTCCGCGCTTGAGTTCGTGCAGCCCGGTGAGCTGCCCCATCTGCACGAGGAAGCTCGCGTTGGCTCGCTTGACGGGATACCACGTCTCCTGCACGCCCGTGGCCTGCACCTGTCGCACGACGTTGAGCCCCCACACCTGCTCCTCGCCCGACCCGTAGCGGATGCTCTTGAAGGGAATGCGCACCTCGACCTCGTAGCCGAAGTCGGTGAGTCGCCCCTTCGACGCAAAGACGAAATCCGGCGTGATGTCGGAGTTCTGCAGACCGAGCCGCGGCGTGTTGCCCTGCGACGAGCCTTCCACGCGAATGCCGTCGGCCTGCACGCCATATGCATTCACCGCAAAGACGAACGCCCGCCGGTGCGCGTTGTCGGTATCGAGCAGAATCTGCACATGGTCTTCGCCATCGATGCGGTCGCGATCGGCGAGTGTCGCACGGAGCGTCCCCGGTGCCGCATACGCCCTGATGCCGAAGTGGATCGCGCTCGCGGAGTACCAGACGAACACTTCCGTCGAATCGTCGGCCTTCCGCTCGTCGACCGGCACGTACTGCGAGAAGCCGGTGAGCACCGGCGCGCGCTGCCAGATCGCTTCGTCCAGCCGACCGTCGATGGTGACCGCTTCGTCTGAGCGCAGCGAGGGAATGGCCGTGCGCAACGCATACCCGTCGAACACGGGCGGTGCAGGCAGTGCTCGGCCGACCGAATCACCCGATGTGACGGGCGGCGTGCGCGGACCGGACGGGGTGGCGGGGAGCTGCGATTGTGCCGGCAGGCGACTCCCGATCATCACACACGCACACGCCACGAGAGCGCGCACCCCGGCGCCGTCGCCGAGGCCGGGAAGTCGCCAAGCCATAGACCCAAACTACGCCGCTCGGCCCCGCGCTGCTGAGCGGGCCGGTAGGTCACCGATCCGGCCGGCTCGCGGAGACGTACCAATCAAGGACAGACGCCGAGCACGTCCCCCTCGCGGGTCACTCCTGTGGGGGATCGCGCGTGTGTACCGTCTTGCAGGTGGCCCGGCACGCACCACGCCGCGTCGGCCACACCGCATGCCCCGGCGCCGCACTCGAGTGGCACCGCGCACCGTCTTCGACCTCGCATGATGCCGGCCCACGTCTCGCCGACACGACTTGCCGCATGGCTGTGCTGCCTGAGCGCGGCGTTGGTACTCGCTGCCTGCTCGGGTGATGAGCCGGACCCGCTCGCGCCGCGCACGAACGAGACGTACGCGGAGAGCTTCGAGCGCGTGTGGCGTACGGTTGACCGCGAGTATCCCTATTTCGTCCACAAGCGCATCGACTGGAACGCCGCGCGCACCGCATTCGCGCCGCGTGCCGCCCAGGTGGCCAGCGACTCGGCGTTCGCGGCGATCATCCGGGAGATGCTCGGCGGGCTGCGCGACGTGCACGTGGGCGTGACGTCGCCATCGGGGCAGTATCGCGCGGCGTCGACCTTTCCCGATCGGCGCAACTGGTCGCGCGATCCGTGGCTTTCCACCCTCGCACGCGCCGACGTGCCCTATCGCAACAGTGGCGACGTGGGCGACGCGCAGTTCCGTGTCGATGGGCAGGTCATGGGGTATCTCGTGGTCGCGAGTCTGAGCGGTGCCCGCGTGACCACCGACGCGCTCGATGCCGCGCTCGAGCGGTTGCGCAACACCGATGCGCTGCTCATCGATGTGCGCATGAACGGCGGTGGCGACTCGCGCCTCGGACTGCATCTGGCCGGACGCCTGACCGCGGTCCGTCGCGCCGCATCGTCCGTGCAGTTTCGCAGCGGCCCGCTGCACACCGACTTGGGCTCACGCACCACGGGCTTCACCGAACCGCGCGGACCGTTCACGATCTCCAAGCCGGTCACACTGCTCCTCGGGCGCGGCTGCGTGTCGAGCTGCGAAGGCCTCGCATCGGCCATGGAAGCGATTCCGACGGTGCGCCTCGTGGGCGACACCACCTTTGGTGGCTCCGGGAATCCCGGCGAGTATCCGCTGCGCGGCGGCTGGGCGATGCGCGTGTCGCGGTGGATCGAATACACCACGCGCGAGGTGATCATCGAAGATCAGGGCATCGCCCCGGCCGAAGTCGTGCGCGGCGATGATGCCGTACGCTCGGCGGGGCGCGATGCCGTGCTCGAAGCCGCGCTGCGCGCTACCCTCCGACGCCCTTGAGCGCCTTCTTGGCGTCTTCGTTCCTGGGGTCGAGCGTGACAGCCGTGCGATAGGCGACCTTCGCCTGATCGGGCTTGCCCATCTTCTCGTAGATCTGGCCGAGTCGCAGTTGGGCGCCGGACAGCGAGGGGTTGCCACGCACCGGTGGCAGGCGGAGATACGCCGTCAGCGCCGCTTCGCCGCGCTCGAGCTGCTCACCGGAGAGCGCCGCGAGTCGGCCGGTGGCATAGCTGTAGCGCGGGTGTGTCGCCACGCTCCGGCCTTTCGCGCCATCGAGTGCGCGCCACGCCTCGCTCCACTGCGCCCGCTGCCCCAAGACCGACACCAGACTGGTCAGTGCGTCGACCGAATCGGGATAGCTGGCCACCAACTCGCGCAGCTCACGCTCCGCGCGTGCCCCGTCTTTCTGGCGACCGGCGATCGACGCGAGTGCAAAGCCGCCGCGATACGCGTTGCGCTGCTTGATGGCGCGCGCCTGCTCGTCGGCCTTCGTCATGCTCCCGCCCATCACGCCGGGCGCCTGCAGGTAGTACTGCATGAGTCCATCGCGCGCCGCGATGTTGTCGGGGTCGAGCTCGACGGCGCGATCGAACGCGGCCTTGGTCTTGCGCGCGAGCCGCGCCTGCGAGAGCACGTTGGCGCGCTGCGCCTTGACGCCATACGCATTGCCGAGCCAGAGGAAGTAATCGCTGGTCGGATTCGCCCCCTTGGTGGCGGCTTCGAAGAAGGCGATCGAGGCATCGCTCTTGTCTTCGTCCCACGCGAGACAGCCACGAAAGAAGTCGGCCGCCGCGCCGCCGGAGGCAATGCGCGCCTCGGCTTGCGGACGGTACTGGGCTCGGGTGGACTGCGTGGCCAGCCGATCGCACAACTGCTGATCGGCCGATTGGGCGGGTATGGACATGGGCGCGATGACGAGCGTCACCACGAAAAGACGGACGAGCACCATGATGTGACCTTGCGAGGAGACAGCAGTGAGACGGAGCTGGCGGCGACACGGTTTCAATGCAGCATCCGGACCACCGCTACCAGCGCTCCGTCGTCGCCTCCTCGAGCTCCGCGCGCAGCTTTCGATAGCTCTCGTATCGCACCAGCGCGACCTGCCCCGCGTCCACCGCGGCGCGCACTGCGCACCCCGGCTCCACCCGATGCGTGCAATCGCCAAACCGACACTCGCCAAGCCACACGCGGAACTCGGGAAAACACTGGTCGAGCGATGTGGGGTCGAGCCCCCAGAGCCCCACCTCTCGGAGCCCGGGCGTGTCGGCCACGAAGCCGCCGTCCGGCAGTGGATGCAGGTGCGCTCCCACGGTGGTGTGCCGTCCCTTGTTCACGCTGCTCGAGATCTCGCCGACGCGCAGGTCGAGCCCCGGATAGAGCGCGTTGATGAGCGACGACTTCCCCACCCCCGACGGGCCGGAGAGCGCCGACGTGCGACCGACCAGTGCATCGTGCAGGTCGTCGAGTCCACGCGCTTCGCGCACACTGGTCACGTGCACGGGATAGCCAATCGTCGCATAGTGCCCGAAGAGCGTGCGGGCAAAGGCATCGTCGGCCAGGTCCACCTTGTTCACCACGACGCGCGCGGCGATGTCGTTGGCCTCGGCGATCGCGAGAAAGCGATCGAGCATGGCCGGATGCGGCTCGGGGCTCACGAGGGCGAAGACGACGACCACCTGATCGATGTTCGCGATCACCACGCGTTCGCCGCGCCCCGATGGCGAGCGTCGCGCCAGCGTCGAGCTGCGCGGCAGGATCGTTCCGATGCGCCAGGCGCCTGTCGACGCTTCTTGTGCGACCTCGACGTGATCACCGACGGCGAGCTTGAGCGCCGTTTCGCCCTCGCGCTCGAGCTTGAGCCGTCCGCGCATCGAGGCGTCGATCGTCTCGCCCGTCCCAGCGAGGTGTACCCGCCAGACGCCACCGGTCCCGCTGACCACCACACCGGCGATGGGATCAGTCATCGCTGGCGTCCTGCATGACCTCCCACCAGGGACGCGTGGCGGTCTGTCCGTTGCGTGCGCGCACCAGGCCGTCGAGCGTGGCCTTCACGGTCTCGAGTGCCATGCGACCGAGCGCCTCGCGCACGGCGAGCTCGCTCGTGCCGCGCGCGAGGAATTCCGTTTCGAGATGCCCCGCCACTTCAGGTTCGCCGGCCGACCAGCGCACAAAGAAGAGGTAGGCCCCCCAGGGCGTCGCGGTCTCGCCGGTGGTGTCGGTGAGGATCTCGACCGAGTACGACGCGGCGTCGGCCCCCTCGAACGCGGGCGGGCGCCCGTGCACCGCGCGATAGCCGCCGAGCGTGCGTTCGTCGCCCTTGCTGTGATCGGGCGGCAGGTGCTGACCGGCCATGCGCTGCCGCGACGCGATGGCTAGTGCGCGCCGTTGCGGCTTGGCGGTGCCGCACCGCCGCCGCCCAGCAGCTCCTTGACGACGTTCCCCGCCATGAACGCGATGTTCGCGGGCCGCTCGGCCAGGCGCCGCATGAGATACGGGTACCACTGCGAGCCGTACGGCACGTACACGCGCACGCGGTAGCCATCGCGCACGAGCTGGTCCTGCAGATCGCGCCGCACGCCGTAGAGCATCTGGAACTCGTAGCGATCGGGCGCGATGTCGTGCTCGCGGGCAAAGCGCTGCGCGTCGCGGATGATCGCTTCGTCGTGCGTGGCGATGCCGGGATAGTGGCCGCGCTGCATCAGGCGGTGCATCGCCTCGACATAGTTGCGATCGACGTCGGCCTTCTCGGGAAAGGCGACGGCAGGTGGCTCGAGATACGCGCCCTTGCAGATGCGCACGCGACAGCCGATGCGGATCGTGCGCTCGACGTCGTCCAACGTGCGCCGGAGCGCGCTCTGCAGCACCACGCCGACGTTGCGCGGGTAGGTGGGCCAGAGTTTCTGTTCGAAGAAGTCGAGCGTACGATCGGTGTACGCACTCGACTCCATGTCGAGCCGCACGAAGGTGTCGTACTTCTTGGCGCGCTCGAGGATCGCGGTGATCACTTCGAGGCAGAGCGCATCGTCGATGTCCTGACCGAGCGCGGTGAGCTTGACGGAGACGTTGGCGTTCAGCCGCCGTTCGTGGATCCGGTCGAGCAGTTCGACGTACTGGCGCCCCGTCTCGCGCGCCTCGGCGGCACTGTGCACGCTCTCGCCGAGCAGGTCGAGCGAGGCGCTGATGCCGCGTGCGTTGATCTGTGCGACGGCGTCGAGCGCGGTGGTCACCGTCTCGCCCGCGACAAAGCGCGAGGCAAAGCGACGAGCCAGGCCGTTGTGCTTGACGAACTCGAAGAGCGCCTGTTGGCGCGACAGGTACAGGAGGGAGGAGCGCAGCATGGGCGATGGCGGGGCGCGGCGCCGGGTCCGGACGCCCCGAAGGGGCCGCGCGACGCCGGAGAATATACCGGCGCACGCCCCGGCAACCGTCAGCGCGCGGGCACGGGGCGCGCGAGCCGCATCACCGGGACCGGCTGCCCGACGGCGACCCCCGCGTCGAACACGTTCCAGGTCAGCAGGCCATCGTCGGACTCGGGCTCGAGGAGTTGCAGGGCGACCAGATCGCGGTCGGTGCCGCGTCGCACCACCCAGCTCCCCGCCGGGAGCTGCTCGGTGCGGCGTTCCCACCGTCCGATGACGGCGAGCTCGGTGTGCCCCTGAAACGGGCGCGCCGCACGCCGCACGGTATCGACCACGAAACGATCCACCACCACCGTGCGTGCCGATCGCAACGAGTCGACCGTCACACCGTGGCGACGGAGCAGCGCGACGGCGTCGGTCCATCGCGCATCGAAGGCGTAGCCGCCGACACTGGCCCGCTGCCGGCGCGTGGCGTCGAAGCGGTCGTAGACCGGCATGCGCTGCCGCACGAGTCGCCCGGTGCGCCGGAAGCCCAGTGGCACGCCCGGTTCACTGCGTGCGGTGCTGTCGCCGCTCTTCGCGAGCGGCTCCATGACGAGTTCGTCGACGCGCGGTGTGGTCGTGAAGGTGGCGCCGATCGGGATCTCGCCGATGAGCGTGCGGGTTGCCTGTCGCGCCGCCGCGGTGCGCGCGAGGATGCGCTGCGCCGGGTCGGCGGCGAGCGAGAGCAGTTCGCGCAGCGTCGCGTACATGCTGCGCACGCGACGCTCGAACGGATCGTGCGAGTACCCTTCGAGCAGCACGGCCACCGTGCCGGTGAGCCCTTGCAGATTCACGCCGTAGCGGGCGCGGTGATCGTAGGTCCACCAGCCCGTCTTCACCGTGTCGGTGAGGCGTTCGTCGCCATACCCTGCGCTGAAGTTGCCGTACGCGTAGAGTGGAAACTGGTGGCGCGTCGCCACACGCTCGCGGAGCGTGGGGAGCAGCGTGTCGTGCGACCAGGCGCCGAGTGGCGCGGCGGGATGGAGCGACGGCGCGTAGGTGAGTGCGTAGCCGTGGAACGATCCATCGGTCGTGTGACAATCCACGAAGACGTGCGGTCGCCACGCCTCGATGACGGTCAGCGCTGCGCGCGTCTCGGGCGCCTCGGCCTTCACGTAGTCGCGATTGAGATCGAGCCCCATGCCGTTCGGACGCTGGCCGACGAGTTCGGGGCCGTTCTGTTCGTAGCGCTGTCGTGCTTGCGGGCCGACGGTCTCGTTGCCGTCGGCGTTGTAGTTGGGGACCACGAGCCAGACGATCGAGTCGAGCGGCGTCGGCGATGACGAGGTCGCGAGATCGCGCAGCAGTGCCAGGACCGCTTCCTTCCCCTCCACTTCACCGGAGTGGATGTTGGCTTGCACGTAGACCACCGGGCGGCCCAGCCGTCGCGCATCGGCCGGCGTGCGCACGAGCGGTCGCGAGGCGATCGCCATCCAGAGCTCGCGTCCCTGGGTGGTGCGCCCCATCGAAGTGACGTGTACGGCGCGCGGGGCCAGCGCGGCCACCGAATCGAGGAAGGGGCGGATCTCGTCGTGCCGCGTGGTCTCGGCGTAGCGCGTACGTTCGGCCCGCGTGCGCGGTGCGCCGTCGCCCTGTGCAGTGGCAACGAGCGGCGCAGCCAGCAGGACACTCTGCACGACCCGATGCATGGCGCGCGGCATCAGAGATGCTCCAAGAGGAAGCGGGTGACGCTCTCGAAGAGATGTGCGGAGGTGTTGCCCCCGGAGATCGAGTGCGTGCGGTTGGGATAGAGCAGCATTTCGAAGCGCTTGTCCGCCTGCACGAGCGCGTCGGCAAACGCAAACGTGTTCTGCGGGTGCACGTTGTCGTCGCCGGTGCCGTGCACGAGGAGGAGTCGCGCGCGGAGCCCGGCGATGTGCGACTGCACGCTGCTCGCCGCGTACCCGGCGCCGTTGGTCGTGGGCGTGCCCATGTAGCGCTCCGTGTAGATGGTGTCGTAGTAGCGCCAATCGGTGACGGGCGCGACGACGATCCCCGCCTTGAAGAGATCGCCCCCGCGCGCAGTGGTGAGCGCCGTCATGAAGCCGCCGTAGCTCCACCCCCACATGCCGATACGCGTGCGATCGACCCATCGCTGCGTGAGCAGCCACCGCGCGGTGGCGATGAGGTCATCCGATTCGCGGAGACCGAGCCGGAGCTGCGTCACTTTGCGAAAGGCCCGACCGCGCCACGCGGCGCCGCGCGGATCGACCACGAGTACCACGTAGCCGCGCTGCGCGAGGAGCTGGTGAAAGAGATACGTCCGTGCGCCCCAGCGATCGACGACCTGCGGCGCGGCCGGCCCACCGTACGTGTGCAGCAGCACCGGATAGGCCCGCGTGCTGTCGAA
>JALOPS010000174.1 GCA_025453745.1 Gemmatimonadaceae bacterium | reverse complement strand
AGAAGCCGGTGATGAGTCCAAACCGGTCGATCGAGAAGTTCTGCAACTGTCCGGCTGTGTAGCCGTTCTGGTCGCGCAGCACCGCGGTCGACGCGGTGCCGGCAAACTGCGTGAGTCCGTTCACACCGCCACCAAGACGCAGGTCGACCGAGACAGGCAGCGCACCCGGCACGCCGAACGTGATCGCTGCCGTGGTGTTGGCCTCGAGCAAGCCGGCCGGGTCGAAGCGGAACGTGCCGCTGTTGACGCCAGGCGTGGCCGTCGTGGGGCTCATGAAGTAGCGGATCTCCACATCCGCGTTCGACGGCATGCTCGCGCCAAACTCGATGCGCGGCGGCGGGCCTGCCTGGAACGTCCAATCCGTGCCTTCGACGTACTCGGTACCGGTGGGGCTCGTCACGCGCACGTTCGCGGGGAGGATCTCGTAGTTCGTCGGCGGCGGCTGCAGTTCGATGTCGCTCGGCGGCGCGTTGCCGTCGGTCGTGGAGTTCTGCCGGATCGCACTCGTCATCGGATCGATCTGCCAGTCCCACTCATTGGGGCCGACCTTCCACAACTGGATCTTCACGTCGTGCTTGGTGCCCTGCGAGTCGAAGACGGTGAGCTGCGTCTCGGTCCACGCGCCCTGGTTGGCTGCGCTCGCGCGATCGGCCGGGTCATTGAAGTCACCCTGGAAGATGGGCGCCGACGCATTGAGGTTGCCGGCGAGCTTCATTTCGTCCGTCGGCTTGGCCGCCACCTTCTGCCCGAACGGCAACTGGATGTCGCGGATGCCGTCCTGCAACTGCCCGTTCTCGTATACGCGCCCCTGCACGATGAAGCCGTTGGCCGGCGAGACGAGATTGCCCTGCGCGTCGACCTGGAAGTTGCCCGCGCGCGTGAAGAAGCTCTGGTTCCCCTTGCGCACCACGAAGAGCGAGTCGCCCTGGATCGCGACGTCGGTCGCGAGACCCGTGGTTTCGAGATTGCCCTGCGAGTAGAGCTGGTCGATGGAGCCGATCTGCATGCCGAGGCCGATCTGGATGGGATTGATACCACCCTGATCGCCCGGCGGACGGCTCGCACCGGCGAGCAACTGCGCGAAGCCTTCCTTGAACGTCACTCGGCCGGACTTGAAGGCGACGGTGTTGACGTTCGAGATGTTGTTGCCGATCACGTCCATGCGCACCTGATGGTTGCGCAGGCCGCTGACGCCGGCGAAGAGTGAACGAAGCATTGGATCAGTACCCTCGGGTAGGGGGAGAGGAGAAGCGGAACAGCAGACTCAGTTGCGCACCTGCAGCAGGCGGCTGAACGGCACGGTGAGGCGGTCGCCGATCAGGAGCTGCGGGCCCTGCGGTGTGGCGGTCAGGCCGGTGATGCGCCCACTGGTGAAGATCTTGGCGGGCTTGAAGGCGCCCTTGTCATCCTGGAGATCCACCGCAAAGCGGTACTCGCCCTGCGGCAGGTCGAGCGGTGGGTCGAACGTCGTGAGATCGAGCGATTGCATCCCCGGCGCGACGTTGCTCAACGTGCGCTCGGCGACGAGCTCGCCCTTGCTGTCGATGATGCGCAGCTTACCGCGCGCCGATGCAGGTGCACCGGCATCGAACGTCGCCACGCCGCGCCCTTGCGCATCGATGAAGAGCTTGTCGCCGGGAATGACGCCGATCTTCCCCACCGCACCGAGCGCCATCGTGCTCTCGATCGCGGCGAGCATGGCTTCGGCGTCCATGCCCTGCTGTTCACCCAGCTTGTCCAACGCTTCGAGCACCTTGCCGTCGGTCGCGGCCTGCGCGTCGAGCTTCTCGTTCATTTGCAGCAACTGCTCGACCGTGGAGAACTGCGCCATCTGCGCGGCAAGCTGCTGGCCGTCCATGGGATTGAGCGGATCCTGATTGTTCATCTGGGCGACGAGCAGCTTGAGGAACTCATTCTGCCCCAGGCGACCGCCGGGCCCCGTTGGTACGCCATCGCGCGGCGTGGTTGGCTCCGCGCCGCCCTTGGGCGGCTCGGCGACCGGGATGGTGTTGCTGCGCGCCAGTGGTGCCGGCATCGCAACGGTGGACGTACGCGCAGCAGTGATCATGCGACATCATCTCCGTACAACGGGCGCCCCGCACGGCGAAACGCCGCGATCCGGGCCGCGTGATCGCGCGCGGCACCCTGCCGCTCGCGCTGGTCCTGCTCCTTGAACGGGTGACGCGTGTCGCCATCGCGACGTTCGCCGCGCTCCTGGTTCGACGAGTCGTCGCGTCCGCGCTGTCCCTCGCGCGAGAAGGCGCTGTCCCCCGCATCGCTTGCACGCAGGCGCAGGCCATCGCGATCGAGGCTGGCGATGACACGGGCGGGGTCGGTCACCTCCGTGGTGCGGCGCACATCGGCGCGCCACTCGTCCATCGACATGCCGCGCGCCTCGAGCGCTCGGCGCAAGTCGATCACGTTGTCGCGCAGCCGTGTGGCGGTCGCGGCATCGTCCGTCGAGACGCTGGCACCGACTGCGGTACCGCGCACGTTGATGGTGACCTCGTCCTTGCGCCCGTCGCCCGCGTCCAGATTGAGCGTGAGCTGCGCGACTTCGCGCGGCGAGCGCGACGCGATGCCGTTGGCGCGATCGACGCGGTCGATGGCCGAGGCCAGACGCGATGGCGTGGTCTCACGCGCAGCCGCGGTCGGCAGCGTGAATCCCGTGATGTTGCTCGTCGCCGTTGGTGCGGCGGCGACGTCGTCATCGCGTCTGGCGCGCGCAGCACGTCCGCTTCGTGCGTTCGTGTCCTGCGCGAGCGTCAGATCGGAGTCGACGCGTGCACCGTTGGTCGCTGCCCCAACGCCCGGGCGCGCGACGCCAGCCACCGACGCAACGGAAGCCACGCGTGCCACGTTCGCGGACTCCGCCACGCGCGCCACGCCGGTGGCGACATCTCCGGACATCATGGAGGTTGCGTCGGTGTTGGTTGAAGTGGGAACGGACGGCAACGCGTTGGACTCGCTCTTGCCGGTGCGGGAGCGCGCGGCACGTGCCGCCGCGCGTGCCGCATGTTGCGCAGCCACTGCGGTCATCTGCGCGTGCGCCACCGCCGACGCGCTGTCGGGGAGCGTGGGCATGGTGCGCTCGGCGAGCTGTACCTGCGCCGCGCGTACCGCCGCCGGCAGTTCGAGATGGCCCGGGTCGCGCGCACCGAGTGTGCGCAGCCCCTCTTCCTCCGCCACCCGGTGCAAGCGACCGTACGCCAGATCGTTGCGCCACTGCCCGTCGATGATCACGTCGGCCGCGTCACCGGTGAGGTGTGCAGAGTGCTGCGTCCAGGTGACGACCGGGCCTGGACGCGTGCGCCCCTGTGCAAAGAGCCACGCCTGGCGATCCGCCGACCGCGTGGTCTCCACGAGCTGCACATCGTGGCCGAACTCGGTGCGCATCCGATCGACGACGCGCTGCAACCGCGAGCGAAAGAGTGGCGAGAGCCCATCGACCGAGCGCTCGACGGTCGACTCGGGGCGCAACGACGCTCCGGCGAGTGTGGCCTGCGCCGGTGGTGGCACCGCGGGCAGCGGTACGGCTGGCAGTGGCAACACCGTCTCTGGTGCGGGCGCGATGGGCTGCATGAACTCGGGCGGCAGCAGATCGATGGGCGCGATCGGTTGCATCGAATCCGGTCGCATCGCATCGGCGATGGGCTCACCGTCCGACTCGCCCCCTGCCTCGGGCAGCGCACGCATCGGCGTCCGCGGCAGCGGCGCTGACTCGGGCGGCGTACCACCGAGCAAGGCCACGAGCATCGCGGCAAACTGCGACGCGGTGACCTGCTCACCGTTGGGCGTACCGTTCGACGATGCCACATCGCCGCGCATGGGCGACGTGGACGCTGGCGCCGCCGGCGTGGCACCCACGAGTCCGAATCCGCTCATGGCGTGGCTCCTGCCGCCGTCATCGCCGCCTTGCTGATGAGCGCGGCGCGCGCGGCGGGCAACTGCGCAAGCACGGCAGCGGCCTGTCGCTCGCCGAGCATGGAGAGGATCGAGCGGATGTCCGCGTCGGACATCTGCTCGAGCACCTTCGCGGCGTCGCGCGCCTGCATGGTCGAGAAGATCTTGGCGAGCCGCTTCTCGGGGAGCGACGCGTTGGCATTGTCGGTGACCGGTGCGAGGCGTGGCCGCGCGCTGTCATTTGTATTCGCTGACGCCGCCGACGCCGCGCCGGCCTTGGGCGCAGTCTTCGCAGCCGGCGTGTCGTGCGCGTGGTCATCACCGTGCGTTCCGCTCGCGGCCGCACTGGGCGCTGCGGGTTTGGTCGGCGCGTGCGCGTCGGGAGAGGTCGCATGCGATTCGGCGGGCGCCGGAGCAGCGTTGCGCGCGCCGTGGTCACCCGCTGACGGCGCATGTGTGCTGTCGTGCGATGCCGAGTCGGGCTTGGCGGTTGCCACCGTCGCGGCGGCCACGATTGCCGCGTTCTTCGCGGAGAGCACCGCAGCGCCGGCACCGCCGCTCAAGCCGGTGAGCAGGCCAACGAGGAAGGGAAGAATCAAGCGCATCATCCGCGGGTCACTCCATCGGGGGTGTCTGTCGACGCCGCCGCGTTCGCGGCATCGTCGCGCTGCCGGCCGAAGCGGCTCAGCGCGATCTCGTCCATCTGTACACGGTCCGCTGCCTGATCGAGCAGGCGTGTGGCATCCTGGTGCTTGTCGCGCAGCCGTTCGATGATGCGCCGATCGCGCACCGCCGACTCCAGCTCGCCGCGCACGCGAATCGCCGCCTGCTCGGCGTCGATCACCGCGTCGTGCGCGCCGGCAATCCGCCGATCGAGCTGGCCGATGAGGTACGACATGTGCTGCAGATGGCCGACCGGCGTGCCATCCTGATGCACCTGCTCGACCTGATCGCGCGAGGTCGCGCGGAGATCGCGCAGCGCGTCGCGCGTGTCGCGCGCGACGGTGGCCTCTTCTTCGCGCGCGGCGAGGCGGCGCGCCGTCTCCTGCTCGGCGCGTTCACGCAGTTCCAGCACACGCTGCAACCGGAAATGGCGGGCCATCTCAGCTTCTCCGCTGGACCTGGAGTTCGACCGCGCCGCCCAGCTCGGCGAGCGTGTGCCACGTCTCACCGAACGGTGCACTTTCGTCGGGGCGCTGCCTGAGGAAGCCCAGCATCCGCTCACGCAGGGCGAGCGAGGCATCCACGTAGGCATCGGTGCCGCGCTGATAGGCGCCCACCATGATCAGATCTTCCTTCTCGCGATACGCCGCTTCCACGCGCAGGAGCTCGTTGGCCGCCTTGCGCTGCTGCGCATCGATGACGAGATCGCGCACGCGGCTCTTGCTCTCGAGGATGTCGATGGCGGGGAAGTGATTCTGTGCTGCGAGTTTGCGCGTGAGCACGATGTGCCCATCGAGGATCGAGCGCGTGGCGTCGGCAACAGGTTCGTTGAAGTCATCGCCGTCGACGAGCACGGTGTAGAGCCCGGTGATGCCTCCGACGGCTCCGTTGCCGGCACGCTCGAGGAGGCGCGGCAGCGCCGCGAACACCGACGGCGGGTATCCCTTGGTGGTCGGCGGCTCGCCGGTGGCCAAGCCGATCTCGCGCCACGCCATCGCCACGCGCGTCACCGAGTCGAGCATCAGCAGCACCTGCTTGCCCTGATCGCGGAAGTACTCCGCGATCGCAGTCGCAACGAGCGCGCCACGCGCGCGCACGAGCGCGGCCTGGTCGCCCGTGGCGACAATCACGACGCTGCGCGCGAGCCCTTCGGGGCCCAGCGAATGCTCGAGAAACTCTCTCACTTCACGCCCGCGCTCGCCGAGCAGGGCGATGACATTCACATCGGCCTGCGCATGGCGCGCGATCATGCCAAGCGTGGTGGACTTGCCGACGCCCGATCCGGCGAAGATGCCGATGCGCTGGCCACGCCCGACCGTGAGCACGCCGTCGATGGCGCGCACGCCGGTCTCGAGACGACGATCGATGCGCTGTCGTTCGAGCGGATTGGGCGGCTCGGCGAAGAGCGGCACGCGCGTCTCGACGTCGAGCTTGCCCTTCCCATCGATGGGGTGCCCGAGGCCGTTGAGAATGCGCCCCAGCAGCCTGGGGCCCACGTCCACGCCAAAGGTGCGGCCGAGCGGCTGCACCACGCTCCCCGGATGCAGTCCGTCCATCTCACCGAGCGGCATGAGCAGGACACTGCGATCGTGAAAGCCCACGACTTCCGCCAGCACCGAGCGGTCGCGTGCATGGCTCGTCACGCGGCAGAGCGAGCCGAGGCCGACCTCTTCGAGTCCGGTGGCTTCGAGCACCAGTCCCACGACCCGGTTGATCCGCCCATGCGTCGCCGTGCGCGGCACGCTGGACACGCGAGCCCGCACGCTGTCGATGAGCGAGCGGCCGGCCGGCGGCGTCGCGAACGCGGTGCTCATGCCTGCACCCGCGTGATCGCGCGGAAGACGCGTTCGAGCGCGGTATCCACGCGACCGTCGACGATGCGGTCGCGCCCTTCGACGAGTGCGCCACCGCGCTGCATGCTGGCATCCGCCGTCACACGCAGCTCGCGCACGCCGGGGACGCCCAACGGCGCGGTGAGCGCTTCCTGCACCACGGGCACGTCATCGGGGTGCACGCGCACGGTCAGCGGCTGGTCGAGCGGGAAGCTCTCCATCGCCGTCCGAACGACGGGGAGAATTGCCGCGGGGTCGAACGACAGTTCGCGGTCGATGATGTGCTGCGCGACCGCGACGGCGATCGCGCTGATGTTCTCCTCGAGCACGGCGAGCCAGCGCGCCTCGCCGGCGGCGAGCTGTGCGGCTGCGGTGCGCAACGCGGCCGTGGGCGCGTCGAGCGCTTCCCGCGCGATACGTTCGCCACGCGCGAAGCCCTCCGCGTCGCCTGCCGCGCGACCGCGGGCGTAGGCCTCCGCGTCACGCCGCGCGAGTTCGTCGGCGTCCATGATCGTCGGAGCGGCTGCGCCGTGCTCGCCGGGGATGCCGAACGACGCAGCGAGCGGCTCCTGCGCAATCGCCACATCGGCAAAGACGTCGTCGAGCGGCAGCTCGTCGAGCGCCCACGGCGCCGCGTCGTGCGACGTCGGCGCTGCGTGCGCCTCGCCGAGTACATCGGCGACGAAGAGATCGCGATCAGACAATGACATCGTCCGTCCCGCCGCTCAGCACGATCTCGCCCGTCTCCTCGAGTGCGCGGACCTTGCGGACGACATCCGCCTGCGCCGCTTCGACGTCGCGCATCTTGACCGGGCCGAGGAACTCGATCTCCTCCTTGAGCCCGACAACCGCGCGCTGCGACATGACGCCCATGATGCGCTCCTTGAGTTCGACCGACGCGGCCTTGAGCGCCAGCGCGAGCTGCTTGACGTCGACCTCGCGCAGGAGCCGCTGGAGCGACTTGTCGTCGAGTGCGGAGAGATCCTCGAAGACGAACATGAGGTTCTTGATCTGCTCGCTGAGGGTCGGGTCCTTGGCATCGACCGTCTCGAGCAGTTGGGACTCGAGCGACGTGCTGACGAGATTGAGCACCGCCGCAACGGCTGCCGGACCACCCACCGTGCTCATGCCCTGCGAGAAGGTCATCTCGGCCTCGGTGCCCAGCGCCCGTTCGACGAGCGCGATCATGTCGGGCGCGACCTTCTCCATGCACGCCATGCGATAGACGATCTCGCCGCCCACTGCCGTATCGAGTTCACGCAGCACCTGCGCGACGTGCGCCGGCTCGAGGTGCGCGAGCACGAGCGCGATCGTCTGCGGGTGCTCGCCGCGCAGCGTGTTGGAGAGCTGCTGGGCGTCCACGCGGCGCAGGCGACCGAAGCGATCGGAGTCGGCGAGCTGCCCGGAGATGCGCTTGAGGATCTGATCGGCGCGCTGCGGACCAAACGCCTTGATCAGCACGTCCTTGGCGTACTCCACGCCGCCCGCGCTCAGCGACTCGATGCCCAGCGAGAGCTCGATGTACTCCGCAAGCACCTGGTCCTGCACCTCGGCCGGGATGCGGTCGAGCTGCGCCATTTCCAGGGCGATGATCTCCGTCTCATCGTTCCCCAATTCCGACGTGATCTTTGCCGCGCGCTCGGCGCCGAGCGCGGTGCAGATGATCGCCGCCTTGACGCGCCCGGTGAGGCGCTCGGGGGAAAACCGATCGGAGGAAGTTCGCGCGAGAGCGGGCATGACGTCGTGCGGTGTGGTCGGGCTCAGCTATCGCGCAGCCAGGTACGCAGCACCTTGACCGCCGCGCCGGGGCGCTGGTCGACGGTGGCGATGGCCTGTTCGCGGAGCGGATTGATCTGTGTCGGCGGGAGCAGCACGGGTGCGGCGTCGACCGCAGCGAGTGCGCCGAGCTGGCCGGCGTCGTCACTCAGGTCGTTGGCGGCGCGCAACTGCGCGACGTCGCTGCCGGAGCCCGCGCCCAGCGCCGTTGGGGTGGCGGGTGCGGGCAACGCGGCACGCACCGGCTTGAGTGCCTTGAGCGTGAGCACGGCGATCACGAGCGCAGTGACACATGCCAGCAACGTGATGAGCGGCTTCTCGACCTGCTGCACCTTCGCGAGCATCGTGGGCGCAGCACTCGCGGTGTCCGCGACGAGTGGGGCAACCGGCATCGAGAAGGGGGCGCTCACCACCGTCACCACGTCGCCACGCGTGCTGTCCACACCGAGCGCGTTGCGCACGAGCGACTCGATGCGCGCGAGCTCGTCGGCCGTGCGAGGCTCCGGCACCGGCGGCACGGCATTGGCACGGGCCGTGTCACCCGGTGCACCGGTGAGTGTGGCGGGGACCGAGACCAGCGTGATTCCACCCGACGCCGTGATGGTCACGCGCAATGT
>JALOPS010000007.1 GCA_025453745.1 Gemmatimonadaceae bacterium | reverse complement strand
AGAACGGTGAGTCGATCAGCGTGACTCCCTCCACCAGCACGTGGCGGCATCCGAAGAACTGCACGAAGCTCGGCCGCAGCCAGTCGCCCGCACCAAAGCGGCGATCCTGCACGGGCGTGCCCCGTGCGCCCATCTCGCGCAGCCGCACCTGCGCCGCCTCCTGCTGCGGCTTCCACGTCGCAAAGCTCTCACGCGCATTCCCGTCGAGCGTCCCCGCACCGGTGATGCCGACGTCGCTCGCCTGATACGCGTACACGAACGGCGAATAGTTGTAGCACTCCGTCCCTTCCCAGCGCGTGAGCACCGCCGGCAGGTAGCGCGCCGGGTCGGCATCGAAGCGCAGCGTCGCATCGCGTTCGAGGTGGAGTTCGACGCCACTGAACAACCGGAGCGGACCACCGATACGCCAGACGCCCGCGGGCACGGTCACGCGTCCACCACCGACCGCCGACAACTCCGCCATTGCGCGTTGCAAGCGCTCCCGGATGTCCTCATCGGGGCGTACACCACGCACCGCGGCACCCAGATGCACCTGCCCGGGCCCGAAGCGTGGCGGCACGATGCGCCGCACGATCTCCGCCGACGACGGCGGTGCCTCCGCACCCGCCACGGCACCCTCGCCGATCCGCGGCCACAGGGCCACGGCCGTTGCGCCGGCGACGGTCTTGAGGAAGTCGCGGCGATCCGTCGGCTGAGGCGAAAGCGGCAGCGCACGCATGGCAGGAGGGCGAAGGTGCGGCCCGGGCGCGGCTTGCGCCATCGGACCGTCCAGCTAGGTTCCGGACAGTTTGTTCGTTAAACGAACAAAACACAACGGTCGCGCGACCGTCTCCTGCCTCCCTCATGGTCCCCCTCCCCTCCGCGCCCGCCGCGCCTGCTGCCCGGACACCGCTCGCGGCGGCGCACTGGCCGTCGACCGCCTACGCGCGCACGGCACTCCCCGTGCGGGTCCTGCAGTTCGGCACGGGGATGCTGCTGCGCGCCCTCGCCACGCACGCCATCGACGCCGCCAATCGCGCCGGACGCGGCGCCGGACGCATCGCTGTCGTGCAGTCCACCGCGCGTGGCGTCGGCGAACAGTTGCGCGCACAGGACGGGCTCTTCACGGTCCTCGAGCGCGGCAGCGTCGAGGGACGACTCGTCGATCGCGCGACGCTCGTCGGCGCCGTCGGCCCCGTGTATTCCGCGTCGCACGACTGGGAGGCGATCGAGGCCGTCGCCGCGAGCCCCGACCTCCGCGCGATCATCAGCAACGTCACGGAGACCGGCTTTCAGCTCGATCCCGACGACCTGACGCGCATCGCGCAGGGCGAACCACCGCTCGGCTTTCCCGCGCGACTCACACGTCTCCTGGCCGCCCGCGCGCGAAGGCTCGGCGACGACGCGCCACCACTCGTCGTCATCCCCACCGAGCTGCTCGACGACAATGGTCCGCGACTCGCCGCAATGGTCGCGACCGTCGTGGAGCGCCTCGATCCCACGGGCGCGCTCGCGTCGTGGATCGCATCACACGTGCGCTTTGCGTCGTCACTCGTCGATCGGATCACGACCGGCGATCCCGCCCCCGGCGAGCGCGATGCCCTCGCCGAACGGCTCGGCTACGCCGACGCGGTCGTGACGGTCACCGAGCCCTACTCGCTCTGGGCCATCGAGGGGGATGCGGCCCTCCTGCGCGACGCCCTCCCCATCGATGTCGGCGCGCGCGTGGTGTTCGCGCCCGACATCGCACCGCTGCGCGATCGCAAGCTGCGCCTGCTCAATGGTCTGCATACCGCCGTCGCACCGGTGGCATTGCTCGCCGGGCTCGATACCGTCCTCGAAGCGGTGCACCACCCGACCGTCGGGCCGTTCATGCGCCGCCTGCTCTTCGATGAACTGATGCCGGTGGCCCCCATCGCGGCGCACGATGCGGAGCGCTTCGCGCATGCCGTGCTCGATCGCTTTGCCAATCCATGGCTCGAGCATGCATGGCACGTCATCGCTGGCAATCAGCTTCTCAAGACACGTCATCGGCTCGTGCCCACCGTGTGCGATGCCGCCGCTCTGGGCCTTGCTACACCACAGCTCGCGCTGGCGTGGGGCGCGATGCTGCACTGGGCTGCCATGCATCCGGAGCCCCCCGCCGCGTTGGCGCCGCTGACGGCGCTGGTACGAGGCGCGCCGACGGCCGAGTCTGCGGTGGCGCGTGCGCTCGCGCAGACCGAGTGGTGGGGAGCGTCGCTCGCGACCAACGACGTCATGCAGCAGGGTGCCGCGCACGCACTGCGGCGTCTCTCCGGCGGGAGCCGCATCACCGACCTGCTCGCGGAGTCGGCAGCATGACGGCCACGCTCCTGCCACCGCACGCGCCCGCCGTCGTCGCCATCGTGCGAACGGACGATGCCGACTCGGCCTACCGGGTGGCCCGCGGGGCATGGACTGGCGGCTGTCACGCCATCGAGATCACCTGCACCACACCCGACGCGCCGCGCATCATTGCGACGCTGCTGGATGCGCCGGATCGCCCCGCCGAGACGCGCATCGGCGCGGGGACCGTACGGTCGATCGCGGATGCCGATGCAGTGATCGCGGCGGGAGCACAGTTCGTGGTCAGCCCGCACACGAATGCACGACTGCTCGAGCGCACTCATGCGGCAGGGCGCGTGGCGATCGCGGGCGCGATGACGCCCACCGAAATCGCGACCGCGTGGGATTGCGGCGCGCACGTCGTGAAGCTCTTCCCCGCCCAACGCCTGGGCGTGGCATTCCTGCGCGATGTGCGCGCGGTCTTCCCCGAGATCCCGCTCCTGCCGACCGGTGGCCTGCTGCGTGAGACGGCGTCCGAGTGGATCACCGCCGGCGCCATGGCCGTGGGGGTCGGCGGGGCACTCGGCAGCGACGACATCGATGCGATCGCTGGCCGCATGCGCCTGTGGATCGCGGCATTGTCGCGCACGGAGCACGTCGGATGAGTCGCAGCGTGCTGTGCTTCGGCGAACTGCTGCTACGGCTTGGCGCGCCCGGCGACACGCGGCTACTGCAGACCGCGGTGCTCGAGTGGTATGCGGGGGGGAGCGAAGCCAACGTGGCCGCACAACTCGCGCAGTTGGGCGTCGGGACGCGCTACGTGACGCGCATTCCTTCCCACGCCGTGGCAGACGGCGTCCTCGCCGCGCTCCGTGCGCATGGCGTCGATTGCCGAGACACGCTCCGCGGTGGCACGCGACTCGGCAGTTACTTCGTCGAACGTGGCGCAGCACCGCGCCCGTTGACGGTCATCTACGATCGCGAAGGCTCCGCGTTCAGCGAATTGACCGGTGACACGGTCGACTGGTCCACCCTGCTGGCCGGTACGGCGTGGCTGCACTCCTCCGGCATCACCGCCGGTGTGGGCCGCGGCCCCGCCGACTGCCTCGCCACCGCCATTCGCGCGGCGCGCACACACGGCACGCGAGTCAGCCTCGACCTCAACTGGCGCCCCGCCGTGTGGGGCGCGCGCGATCCGCAGCAGGTGATGCCGTCGCTGGTGCATGGCATCGACCTGCTCATCGGCAATCCCGCCGCGTGCGCCGCGATGCTGGACATCGCCGCACCGGGCGCCGATGCGCACGCGCGCATCGCACTCGCCCGCGCACTGCGTGACCGCTTTGCCCTCGGGCGCGTGGCGATCACGCACCGCGTCGTCGAGTCGCCGCGACGACACCACTTCGAGGCGCTCGTACTCGATGGCGCCACCGACACCGTTGTCGAGAGCCCGGTCTGGAGCGTCGATGTGGTCGATCGCGTGGGGGGCGGCGACGCCTTTGCCGGTGCGCTGCTTGCCGATCTGGTGCGTGACGTGCCGCTCGCGCAGGCGGTCCCGTTTGCGGTGGCCGCGAGCGCGCTCAAGCTCTCCGTCGCCGGCGACATGAATCGGACCACGCGCACGGAGATCGAGACTGCTGTGCGCGTTCGCGCGGAGCAGGGATGAGTACGCCGCCGCGCGCCGGCGCGCAGCGATGGATCGTCTGTGCCCTGCTCTTCCTCGCGACGACCATCAACTACATCGACCGGCAGGTGCTGGGCATTCTCGCCCCGACGCTGCAACGGGAGATCGGCTGGAGCGAAGCGGACTACGGCGACATCGTCTCGTGGTTCAGTCTGGCGTACGCCCTGGGTTTCCTCGGTGTCGGGCGCTTGATCGACCGGATCGGTACGCGTCGCGGCTTCGCCGTGGCGATCGTCACGTGGAGTGCCGCCGCCATGTCGCATGCGCTTGCGCGCACCACTGCCGGCTTCTCCGCCGCACGCTTTGCCTTGGGGCTCGGCGAATCCGGCAACTTCCCGGCGGCCATCAAGGTGGTCGCGGAGTGGTTTCCGCAGCGCGAGCGCGCGCTCGCGACCGGCATCTTCAATGCCGGTTCCAATGTGGGGGCGATTGTCACCCCGCTGCTCGTGCCGGCGATCGTCATGAGCGCCGGCTGGCGCGCCGCCTTCGTGATCACCGGCGCGCTGGGCTTCGTGTGGCTCGCGGCCTGGTGGGCGCTCTATCGCGCGCCCGACGAGCAGCCGCGGCTGGGCGCGACGGAGCGCGCATGGATCACGCAGGACCGGACGGCATCGGACGCCCCCGTGCCGCACACCGCTGCGGCACATGTGCGGTGGCGCGCGCTGCTGCGCCATCGCGCCGTGTGGGCCTTTGTGCTGGGCAAGTTTCTCACCGACCCGATCTGGTGGTTCTACCTCTACTGGTTGCCCAAGTATCTCGCGTCCGTCCACGGCGTCACCCTCACCGGGCTCGCGCTGCCTCTCGTGGTCATCTATCTCGTGGCAGACGTCGGCTCCGTCGGCGGCGGGTGGCTCTCGTCCGCCTTGCTCTCGCGTGGATGGTCGCTGACCGCCGCGCGTCGCACCGCCATGCTCGTCTGCGCCCTCGCGATCGTGCCCACCATCACCCTGGGCCGCGCGAGTGCACTCTGGCCGGCGATCGCGCTCGTCGCCGTCGCTGCGGCCGCGCACCAGGGATGGTCCGCCAATCTCTTCACCCTGACCAGCGACCTCTTCCCTTCGCGTGCCGTCGCATCCGTCGTCGGACTCGGTGGCTTCGCGGGCGCGATCGGCGGGGTGCTCTTCCAGCGGGCCACGGGTCGAGTGCTCGACGCGACGGGCAATGATTACCTCCCGATCTTCGTGATCTGCGGGTCGGCGTATCTCCTGGCATGGATGCTCATGCGGCTCCTGCAGCCTCGCCTCGAGCCCGTCACGCTCTCCGTCTCCGCTCCGGAGTGACCGCATGTCCCACGTTCCGCTGATGCTCGATCCCGATCGTGTCTTCGACGCCGACCCGTCGATTCGCCGAGTCGCGCGCACGCTCTTCGAGGAGACGGCCACGCTGCCGATCGTCGCGCCGCACGGACATGTCGACCCTGCGTTGCTCGCGTCCGATGCGCCCTTTCCGGAGCCGGCCTCGCTGCTCGTCGTCCCCGATCACTACCTGATCCGCCTGCTCTATTCGCAGGGCATCGCGATGGAGTCGCTCGGCGTGCCCACGCGCGACGGCACGCCGTGGGAACAGGATCCGCGCGCGATCTGGCGTCGCTTCGCGACGCATGCGTATCGCTTTCGGGGGACACCGAGCGGCCTCTGGCTCGATTTCGAGCTGCACGAGCTCTTCGGCGTGCGCGAACGGCTGACGCGTGAGTCGGCCGACCGCGTGTACGACCAGATCGCCGAACGCCTCGCGGCACCGGAGTATCGGCCACGCGCGCTGTTCGATCGCTTCGGGATCGAGCTGCTCGCGACCACCGATGCCGCATCCGATTCGCTCGAACATCACGCCGCGATCCGCGCCTCCGGCTGGGGCGGTCGCGTGATTCCGACCTTTCGTCCCGATGCGCTCTTCCGCATCGCCGCACCGGCGTGGCGCGATGCGTGCGATGCGCTCGAACGCGTCACCGGACGCCCCGTCGATTCGTATGCCGCCTTCGTCGACGCGTTGCGCATGCGGCGCGCGGCCTTTGCCGAGGCCGGTGCCACTGCCACCGATCATGCGGTCGTCGAGCCGCGCGCGGCCTGGGTGTCCGAGAGCCGGGCCGAGGCGCTCTTTGCGTCCGCGCGCGCCGGAACGGCGATCCCCGCCGATCAGGAAGTGTTCGAAGCGCACATGCTCATGACCATGGCGCAGCTCTCCTGCGAGGATGGGCTCGTCATGCAGCTGCATCCCGGCGCGTGGCGCGACCACAACCCGCTCGTGGCCGCGCGCTTTGGTCCCGATCGCGGCGCGGATATCCCGGTGGCCACGGAGTTCACGCGCAATCTCGCCCCGCTGCTCGGCGCGTTCGGCAACGACGCGCGCTTCCGTCTCGTGCTCTTCACGCTCGACGAGAGCACGTACGCGCGCGAACTCGCGCCGTTGGCCGGACACTACCCGGCCCTGCGACTCGGGCCGGCCTGGTGGTTCCACGACTCGGTCGAAGGGATGCTGCGCTATCGCGAGCGCACGTCGGAGACGGCCACCATCTGGAACACGGCCGGCTTCAACGACGACACGCGCGCGTTCTGCTCCATTCCCGCGCGACATGATCTCTCACGCCGCGTCGACGCCACGTGGCTCGCACGACAGGTCGTGCGACATCTCATCGACCTCGATGATGCGCGCCACATGGCGCGCGCCTTGGCCGTCGATCTCGTGCGCGAGACCTACCGGCTCCCCGCGCCGAGTGCCGCCCCCGTCGGAGCGCACTGACCCATGCAGATGACGTTTCGCTGGTTCGGGCCGAATGATCCCGTCCGCCTCGACCAGATCCGCCAGATCCCCGGAGTGACCGGCATCGTGAGTGCGCTCCACGATCTTCCGGTGGGCGCTGCGTGGCCGCGCGACGCCGTGCTCTCGCTGCGCGATCGGGTGGCCGAGCACGGACTCGCGCTCCCGGTCATCGAGAGCGTTCCCGTGCACGAAGACATCAAGCTCGGCCGTCCCACGCGCGAGCGATATGCAGAGGCCTTCGGGCAATCGATCGTGAGCCTGGGCGCGGCGGGCGTCGGTGTGCTGTGCTACAACTTCATGCCGATCTTCGACTGGACGCGCACCGATCTGGCGGCCAGACAACCCGACGGCTCCACGGCGCTGGCGTACGACGATGCCGCGCTCGCGGCGATCGATCTCTCCCGCGGCACCGGCGATCTGCCCGGCTGGGCGGCGGCCTACGATGCGGAGACACTCGGTGCGCTGCGCGCCGCGTATGCCAACGTGTCCCCGGCGCGGCTCTGGGAGCATCTGCACTGGTTTCTCGAATACGTCACGCCGATTGCCACGAGCGCCGGCGTGCGACTCGCACTGCATCCGGACGATCCGCCGTGGCCCATCTTCGGGCTGCCGCGCATCGTCACCGATGGTGACGCCCTCTCGCGCGTGACGCAGCTCGTGGACGCGCCCGCCAACGGCCTGACCTTCTGCACGGGCTCGCTCGGTGCGCGCGCCGACAACGACCTGCCGGCGATCGTGCAGCGCGTGGGTGCGCGGATCCACTTCGTGCATGCGCGCAACGTGAAACGCACCGGTGCGCGCGCGTTTCACGAATCGCGCCACCCCACGCGAGACGGCGACGTGGACATGCGTGCCGTCTTCGCGGCGCTCAAGACCGTGCACTTCGACGGACCCATGCGACCCGATCATGGCCGCATGATCTGGGGCGAGACGGGACGTCCCGGCTACGGCCTCTACGACCGCGCGCTCGGCGCGACCTACCTCACCGGGCTCTGGGAAGGGCTCACCACCGCCTCCTGATGCGACGCTCGCCGCTTTCGCGCACGCCGATTCTCGCTGCGTGCCATGCCGCACCGCTCCTCCTCATGAGCTCCGCTGCGCTGCTCGGCGCACAGGAGCGCTTTGGTGGACGCGCCGATGAGCGCAACCTCGCCGATCCGGTCGCCGCGCTCGTGACCAACGTGCCCGACCGGGAGCGCATCGCGCTCTCGGGCCAGTGGCGGTTCATCCTCGACGAGGTCGAGCGCGGGCTGCGCACACAGTATCCGCGCTACACGATCCCGCGCGACGAGGTGCAGCAGCGCGGCGGCATGCTCGTCGAGTACGAGTGGGACAGCGCGCCGGAGATCACCGTTCCCGGCGACTGGAACGGCCAGGACCCACGCTATCTCTGGTATCGCGGGCTGGCCTGGTACCGCCGGCGCTTCGATGCCCCGAGTGCGCCGGGCAAGCGCGTGGTGCTGCACTTCGAAGGCGCCAACTACGTCACGCACGTCTATCTCAATGGCCGGAAGATCGGTGTGCACGAAGGCGGCTTCACGCCGTTTGCGTTCGACATCACCGATCGACTGCAGCCGACGAACAATTCGCTGGTCGTCGGTGTCAGCAACGAGAAGCTGCCGACGGGGATTCCCGTCGCGGATTCCGACTGGTGGAACTACGGCGGGCTCACGCGCCCGGTGTGGTTGCTGCTCCTGCCGGCGCAGCACATCCGCACGTACCAGATCGCGCTGCGCCCGGAGAACGGGCGCGACCGACTGGAAGGTCGCGTGTCGCTCGGCGGCTCGGCGGTCGCCGGTGCGTCGGTGACGGTCCGCATCCCGGAGTTGGGCGTCCGGGTGGCCGGTCGGACGGACTCCACCGGCAGCATGACCTTCGCGGCCGTGCCGCGCGGTCTCGTGCGTTGGTCGCCCGAGTCGCCGCGCCGCTATCGCGTCCACGTCGAGAGCGCGCAGGACACGATCCGCGATCAGGTGGGCTTCCGGACGATCGCCGTGCGTGGGACCGACATCCTGCTCAACGAGCGCCCGATCTTCCTGCGCGGCATCTCGATCCACGAAGAGAGCTTCGGCGAGCGCGCCAGCACGACGTCGCGCCACCTCTCCCCGGAGCGGGCGCGGGCGCTGCTCGATACCGCGCGCACGCTGGGGGTCAATTTTGTCCGTCTGGCGCACTATCCCCATACGGAGACCATGGTCCGACTCGCGGATTCGCTGGGGCTGCTCATCTGGAGCGAGATCCCCGTCTATCAGAACGACATCCGCTACGATCATCCGCCCACGCTCGAGCTCGCACGACGCATGCAGCGCGTGCATGTCGCCCGCGACATCAACCGCGCCGCGATCATCATCTGGAGCGTCGCCAACGAAACGCCCATCAACGATGCCCGCAACCGGTTTCTGCGCACGCTGATTGCCGACACGCGGACGCAGGACCCCACGCGGCTGCTCTCCGCGGCGCTCAATCGCACCAGCGGTGACGGGCTCACACAGATCATCGACGATCCGCTCGGCAACGATCTCGACCTGCTCGCCGTCAACGAGTACTACGGGTGGTACGGCCAGTGGCCGGCGGACTCCATTCAGGCGCTGCGCTGGGAGTCGAAGTTCGACAAACCGCTCATCTTCACCGAGTTCGGCGCCGACGCCAAGCAGGGGCACCGCGGCGATCGACGGGATCGCTGGACCGAAGAGCATCAGGCGTGGTTCTACAGCGAGACGCTCAAGATGGTCGACAAGATCCCGTCGATGCGCGGCATGTCGCCGTGGATCCTCAAGGATTTCCGCTCCCCGCGGCGCTATCACACGCGCTTTCAGGACTACTGGAACCGCAAGGGGATCGTGAGCGAGACGGGCGTGCGCAAGATGGCCTTCGACACGCTGCAGGCGTATTACCGCCGCCGCGCCGCGGAGCCCACACCAAAATGAGCGACGCCCACGCGCTCTGGCGCGTGCACGGCGACGACGATGTCGCTGTCGCCCTGCGCCCGCTCGCAGCCGGCGAGGCGGTATCGCTCGCGGGCGAACGCATCGACACGCTCGAGGCCGTACCGCAGGGGCACAAGCTCGCGCTCCGCGCGCGCGCGGTCGGCGACGTGGTGCACAAGTACGGCTTTCCGATTGGCGTCGTCACCGCGCCGATCGCCCGCGGGCAGTGGGTGCACGAGCACAACCTTGCCACACGGCTGCGTGAAGGGGCGGCCTATACCACGCACGCGCGCACGCCGTGGCGTGCCGCGCCGCTCGGCGGGCCCACGTGGATGGGGTATCGACGCGGCGATGGTCGCGTCGGCACGCGCAACGAGATCTGGATCATCCCGACCGTGGGGTGCGTGAACACGACGGCTCAGCGCATCGCCGCCGCGGCCGCCGTGCGCGCGGCCGGGCGCGTCGATGGCGTGCATGCCTTTCCGCATCCCTTCGGCTGCAGTCAGCTCGGTGATGATCTGAGCGACACGCGCCGACTCCTCGCCTCGCTCCTGACGCATCCGAACGCGGGGGGCGTGCTGGTGCTCGGGCTCGGCTGCGAGAACAATCAGATGGCCGCGCTGCTCGACGCGGCGGGGACATTGCCCGACGGGCGCGTGCGCTGGTTCAATTCGCAGGACGTCGGCGACGAGCAGGCAGACGGCGCGAGCGCCATCGATGCACTCATCGAGATCGCCAGCGGCGATCGACGCGAGGCGGTGCCATTTGGCGAGCTGCTGCTTGGCCTCAAGTGCGGCGGCTCCGACGGCTTGAGCGGCATCACGGCCAACCCGCTGCTCGGGCGCATCGCGGAGCGGCTCACCGCCTGCGGCGGGACGGCGATGCTCTCGGAAGTGCCGGAGATGTTCGGCGCCGAGCAACTGCTCATGGACCGTGCGGTGGACGAGGGCACGTACGCCGCGGTGGTGCAGCTCATCGAACGGTTCAAGGCGTATTTCGTCGCGCATGGACAGGCCGTCTACGAGAATCCATCGCCCGGCAATCACGCCGGCGGGATCACCACACTCGAGGAGAAGTCGCTCGGCGCGGTCCAGAAGGGCGGCCAGGCCCCCGTTGTCGAGGTCGTCCCCTACGCTCGGCGTGCGCGCGCCAGGGCCGGCGGCCTCGCGCTCGTGGAGGCGCCCGGCAACGATGCGGTGTCGACCGCCGCAATGGTCGCCGCCGGCGCGACGATGCTGCTGTTCACGACCGGCCGCGGCACGCCGTTCGGCTCGCTGGTCCCCACACTCAAGGTGGCGTCGAACGCGGCAATCGTCGCCCGCAAGCCGCACTGGTTCGACGTCGACGCGTCGCGTGCGCTCACCGAGCCCGGCGGTCTCGATGGCCTGGTCGAGGCCGCCATCGCCACGATCGGCACCATCGCATCGGGCGCGGCGCGTGCCGCCAACGAACGCAACGACGCACGCGAACTCGCGATCTGGAAGCGGGGCGTCACGCTCTAGGCAGACGCCGCCGTGCGCGCCCCCCGGTGTGCGCACGGCACCTGTGTCTCCCGCACCCCGGGTTGCCCCATCGGTATCCGTGACATAGGCTACACCGACATTTTGTCCGTTGGCACGACAAATATGGCGGCCTCTCCCTCCCGTCGCCCGCTCCCTCCTCCGCGTCTCACGAGGTCCTGCCCGTGCGCGTCCCCTCCTTCGCCGTGATGGCGGCCGGGCTCCTGCTCGGCTCCGCCCCCCTCCGTGCCATCCCTGCCGACGCACCGCGCCTGGCAGCGTCCGCGCTCGCCGGCGCGATCACCGGCACCGTCACCACTGCAGACGGCAAGCCGCTCCCCAGCGCCAACATCCGATTGAGCGGCACGACCTTCGCTACGCTCTCGGCCAGCGACGGCCGCTTCCGGCTGGGCCCCGTGCCCGACGGCAGCTACACACTCGTGGTCTCCTACATCGGCTACGAGCCGCTTTCGCAGCCCGTCGTCGTGCAGGGCGCCACCGTCACGGTACGCGCCGCGCTCAAGGCGGCCGCCACTCGCCTGCAATCGGTCAGCGTGCTCGGCACGCTCACGCAGGGGCAGGCCAAGGCACTCAATGAGCAGCGCAACGCGCTCGCGGTCGTCAACGTCGTTTCACAGGAAGTCATCCAGCGCTTTCCCGATCGCAACGCCGCAGAAGCGGTCCAGCGCGTCCCGGGCGTCTCGGTCATTCGGGAAGAAGGCGAAGGGGAGACCGTCCAGATCCGGGCGATCTCCCCTGAGCTTAACAGCGTCACGATCAACGGCGTGCGCGCGCCCGCTGCCAACGCGAACTTCGGCGTCGCCGCCGGCGGAGGGCGCGCGACGAGTCTCGAGACGATCCAGGCCGACATCGTCCAGAACATCCGCGTCAACAAGGCGCTCACGCCCGACTTGGACGGCGACGCGATCGGCGGACAGATCGACTTCGAACTCGCCGTCGCGCCCGAGAAGGGGAAGGCGCACTTCGAACTCGGCTACGGCCAGAACCGTCCGCCCGAAGTCATCCGTCGCTTCGGTCAGCAGATCGGCAACGCGCGCGGCATCCTCGGGCGCCGGTTTGCCGGTGATCGCTTCGGCATCATGATCGCGGGCAGCTATCTCAACAACGCGCGCGGCACCGTCTCCGAGCGCATGGACTACCGCTCGAGCAACGGCTCGGCCACCGACACGGCCATCTCGCGCGCCCGCGACGAGGATCGCGACATCGCCCGCGAGCGCCTCGGGCTGGTCGCCAATCTCGACCTGCGGACCTCCGAGCTCGGCCGGATGACGCTGGCGCTCACCAGCAATCGCTTCCGCGACGATGGCATCCGGCGGCGCACGGAGTTCCGCAACGACGGGCGCAACGACTTCTTCCTGCGCAACCACATCGAGGAGCGCGAACTCGACATGGCCGATCTTGGCTTCACGCAAGGCTTCGGCAACGGCGGACAGTTCAAGGCATCCGTATCGTGGGGCGAAGGGCGCGAGTCGCAGCCCGACCGCACCATCTTCAACTGGCGTCGCACGGTCAACGATCTGCGCACCTTCACGAACCCGCAGTTCCGCGGGCTCGCGGCAAACCAGCGCTTCACGAGCACGCCGGCGTACACGTTGCTCAACGTCGACCAGAACACGGTCGACCACAGCGACCAGAACCGGATCGCACAGGCGCATCTGACCCTGCCGCTCTCGGCGATTGGCACGAACAGCTCGATCAAGGTCGGCGGCAAGCTGTGGCGGCGCGACAAGGTGCTCACCCCGCGCTGGCTGCGGCAGAGCACCGCCTCCGCCATTTCGCTGGCCGATGCGAGCTTCACGCAGTTCGACGACGTGCGCTTCGGCAGCGACGTGTACCGCGGGTTGCCGCTGCGCCGCACCGCGGCCGGCGCGGACTCCGTCATCGAGGATCTCCCCCGTGGCGCGTTCACGGGATACGACGTCGACGAGATGATCACCGCCGGCTACGCGATGGGCACCATTGGCCTCGGCAGCAAGGTGGTGCTGCTCGGCGGCGTGCGCGTCGAGCGGACCGCACAGGATCTGCTGCATCCGTCCAATCGGCTCCCCCAGGAGCGCGACTACACCAATGTGCTCCCCTCGGCGCACCTGACCTGGCGCGTCACCGAGCGGACGAACGTGCGCATCGCCGGCAGCACGGGACTCGCGCGCCCCGACTTCTTCTTCCTCACGCCAAGCCGGTTCGTGAACGAGGAGGGCGACTCGACGCTGGGCAACCCGGATCTGCAGCCGACGACCGGACGCAACCTCGACGTGCTCTTCGAGCACTTCACCGGCGATCTCGGGCTCATCTCACTCGGCTTCTTCAGCAAGTGGGTGCAGAACCAGGTGGGTGTGCTGCGCACACAGATTCCCGGCGCCGGCGCGGGCATCGAACGCGTGCAGCCGATCAACGGCTCCGACGCGCGCATCACCGGCTTCGAGGCCGCCTTCAACTACCGCTTCACCCGATTGCCCGCCGCGCTTTCGTGGCTGCGCCCCTTCGGCATCAACGCGAACCTCACCGCCACCGACACGCGCGCGTTCTTCGGCGACGGGGCGAATCGTCGCAAGCTGCCCTTCCTCGGCACCCCCGATCGCACGGCCAACCTCGCGCTCACGTACGACGACCCCGGCAGCGGTCTCTCGTTGACCCTCTCGAACAACTACAAGGGCGTGCGGCTCGACGAGATCGGCGGCGACGCGCGCACGGACATCTACCTGCGCACCGAAAACATCATGGACTTCTCGGTGAACAAGACGCTCTTCCGCGGCTGGTCGCTGTTCGCGGAGGTCAACAACATCACCGACGCGCCCGAGCAGCGGACCTTCGGCGATCCGCGCAATGCGGGCTTCCGCTTCCGCTTCCGGGAGACCTACGGACGCACGGCCCTGCTCGGGCTGCGGTTCGATCCGTGAGTTCCGCGGCGTTCCGCGTGCCGAATGGCTCGGCCGCCGCAGAGACGGACCGCCGCGCATGGTTGCGCTCGGCGCTGGCGCGTGGCGCACAGGCCGCCCCCACGGACGTCACGATCGCCAAGGTCGAGACGTTCCGCATGGACGACGCGCTCTTCGTGAAGGTGACCGCGAGCGACGGATCCGTCGGATGGGGGGAGACCGATGCGGACAATCCGCCGATCATGGACGCGTTCATCCAGAACGGGCTGCGACAGCGCGTGACGGGCCAAAGCATCTGGGATGCGGAACGGCTGTGGGACACGATGTTCTATCGACAGCACGATCACGGGCCCGGGGGGGCACTGGCCGGCTCCATCAGCGGCATCGACATCGCGTGCTGGGATCTGCGCGCCAGACTGCTGGGGCTCTCCGTCTCGCAGCTCCTGGGCGGCCGCTATCGCGAACGCATTCGGGCCTACGGCAGCTTCGGCGTCGGCTTCGGGCGCAACATGACTGTCGAGCAGGCCGTGGCGCAGGCCCGCACCTTCATTGCCCAGGGCTTCACGGCGGTCAAGCTCCGCATGCAGATGCGCGAGCTCAATCAGGACAGCCCGGCCGACCCCGTACTCACCTACGCACGAGCGGTGCGTGAGGCGATCGGGCCGCAGGTCGACTTGCTCGTCGACATCAACAACGGCTATTCGGCCGCGCGCGGCATCGTCATGGCCCGGCGCCTGCGCGAGGAGTTCAACATCCTCTTTCTCGAGGAGCCCGTCAGCGACCAGACCCACGCGGAGACGGCGGCGGTCGTGCGCGCCGTCGATGTACCGATCATCGCGGGCGAGAAGGAATACACCCGCTGGCAGCTCCGCGAACTCATCGTGATGGGGCAGCCGGACATTCTCAATCCGGACACGATCAAGGCCGGTGGCCTCACGGAGATGAAGAAGATCGCGGTCATCGCCGACACATACGGCAAGCCGATCATCTGCCACAACACCCGGCCGACCCTCGGGACAGCCGCCTCGTTGCACTTCATCGCCGCGATTCCCAACTGCGGGCCGCTCATCGAGTTCGTCGATGTCACGCGGCACCGCGACCTGATCGGCTGCATGCGCCGGACCGTGGTCTTTGCCGACGGGCACCTGCAGGTGCCCACGGGTCCGGGGCTCGGCGTCGAGGTCGACGAAACCGCCGTCCGTCGCCGGGTGGTCCGATGAGCGACTCCACCTGTTCCCGACGCGACTTCGTCGCCACCACTGCGGGTGCGCTCGCGGCCACGACGCTGGTGCCCTCACTGGGCGCGCAGCCGCCGGTGACGCGCCCGATGGGCGCGGTGAAGGTCACCGCCGTCAAGACGTACAAGCTGCGGCAGGCGCTCTATGTCGAAGTACAGTCCGACGCGGGCGTGTCGGGGTGGGGCGAATGCGCGCCCAACAACAAGGACGTCGTGCAGGTCTTCGTGCAGACGGGACTCGTGCAGCATGTGGTGGGGCGCTCGGTGTGGGACTCCGAACCCATCTGGCACGATTGCTTCTACGCCAACAGCGACCTGGGGCCGTCGGGGCCTCTGCTCAACGCCATTGCCGGCATCGACATCGCGCTGTGGGATCTCAAGGGGAAGCTGGCCGGTGTCCCGACCTGGCAACTGCTGGGCGGACGCTATCGCGAACGGCAGCGGGTGTACGGGTCGTTCGCCGTCGACGGCGGGCGCCGCATGACCGCCGATCAGGCGGCGCGCAAAGCCGCCAGCTTCGTCGAGCGCGGCTACACGGCGGTCAAGCTGCGCATGCAGATCCGTGAACGGAATCTCAATCCGCACCCCGATCCCACGATCCCGTATGTGAAGGCGGTGCGCGCCGCGATCGGCCCGACGGTCGAGCTGCTCGTCGACATCAACAACGGCTACACCGCCGCGCGCGCGATCGAGCGTGGCCGTTGGCTGCAGGACGAGATGGGCGTGCGCTACTACGAGGAACCCACGTCCATGCAGCAGCTCCATGAACTCGCCCAGGTCAGCGAGGCGCTCGATCTCTTCATCGTCGCCGGCGAGAACGAGCACTCGCGCTGGCAGCACCGCGATCTGATCGACATCGCGAAGGTCGACGTGCTCAATCCCGACGTCTCGAAGGCCGGCGGCATCACCGAGGTCAAGCGCATTGCCGCGCTCGGCCAGGCCACGAGCAAGCGGATCATGCTGCACAACACGCGGCCGGGCATCCTCACGCATGCGTCACTTGCCGTCATCGCCTCGATCTCCAACGCGGCGGAGTATCTCGAGTATTCGGACCCGGACGACTACCAGAGCCTCACCGCGCTCTCCGCAGAGACGCTGCCGGTCGTCAATGGCGAGCTGGTGATTCCGTCGCGGCCGGGGCTCGGTATCGAGCTCGACCCAGCGGCCGTGGCGCGCGCGGTGGTCGCGTAGCGGGGTTACGCGACCTGCGGCATCGCGAAGCGCGGAGCGGCCACCAGCGCGACGCCGCCGAGCAGTCGTGGCGAGATGGTGGTCTGGTCCGGTTGGATGGGCGTGGCGGCCGCGGCGGGCGTGAGCGTGCGCGACGCGATCGCCCGCTGCATGTCCGCGCGCATCACGTCCCACGCGGCCGTGATCTCTCCCCCTACCACGATACGCGCGGGATTGACCGCGCAGATGATGTTCGCCAAGCCGAGGCCGAGATACGTGCCCGTCTCCTCGAGCGCCGCAATCGCGCGCTGATCTCCGTCGTGGGCGAGGGCGATGACGTCGGTGATCGAGGGGCGGCGCGCACCACTGCCGCGTCGCACGACGCGTGCGTCATCGAGTGGCCGACCGAGATAACGCGCGACGGTGGCGAGATTCGATGTGTACGATTCCCAGCACCCCTGCCGTCCGCAGGAACAGGTGGGTCCGGTCAGCGTGAGCGGGATGTGGCCGAACTCGCCTGCCGTGGCCGTGGCCCCGCGCACGACCTGCCCGTGCTTGACCACGCCAACGCCCACGCCGTCGGACACGATGACGTAGGCGAAGTCGGTGGTGTCGCCGGCGCTGCTCCGCCCCAGCCACATCTTCGCGAGCGCACACGCTACCGGTGCGTTCTCGACCTGCATGGGCAGACCGAGCACGCGAGCCAACGGCTGACGGAACGGCACGTCGCGCCACTTCATCTGCGGGGCGTTGAGCACGACCCCCGTGGCGGGATCGACCATGCCCGGCACGATGACCCCGACGCCCTTGCACCGGGCGCGTCGCGCCCCCTTGAGCAGCGCCCGCGACTCCTTCGCGATGCGCGCGATGAGCTGCTCGGGATCATGCACGGTATCGAACCCCCGCGACTCGACCGGCCGCCCATCGAGATCGGAGAGCAGCAGCGTGGTCCGCGAAAAGCGGATGTCGATCGCGAGCGCCAGTTCACCGGAGGGGCGGATCGACAGCAGCGTCGGTGGCCGGCCACGGCGCACCTCCGTACTCGCGGCCTCGACGACCGCACCGGCATCGACGAGATCGGTGACGAGCGTCGTGATCACGCTCCGCCGCACGCCCATGCGCCGCGCGAGATCCGCGCGCGAGAGCGGCTGGTGCTCGCGGATCAGGTTGAGCGCGATCTGGCGATTGACATCGCGCGACGTCGCGCGGGTCGCGGGGCGAAAGTTGGCAGGATTGAGCTTGCGCATCGGGGCGTCGGCCACGCGCGCGATTTTGTCCTGGCGCAAGACAAAACGCAAGTCTGGTGCGCCAACTGCAGACCAGCGCCGGGGAGCGCGACCCCGTCACGCATCGGTCGCCCTCGCCACGATTGACGCGAACGGTGCCTTTCGATCTCGGGCCGATTCACCGCCCCACGCGGGACCACGCGCGCAGCAGCGCAACGATCCGTGCGCTGTCCGCACCCATCGGTGCCCGCGCCGCCGCGTACTCGGCAAAGATCGGTGCCGCACGCGCTGCGAGCAGCAGATCCGCACTGTCGGGCGTTGCCCCGCGCGGGACGGCGTACACGAAGGCAGACAGTGTGGGAGCACCCCCCGTCGACGCCGGGTACTTCCGCCAGGTCTCCACCCGTCGGAAATCGCGGGGCACCAGTTGACCGGTCGAGTCACCGCGCGCGCCCGCGCGGACGAAGAAGTCGACCGCCGGATCGGGATAGCCGAACAGATGCCCGTACCCGCGCCACCGTGCAATACGTGGTGCGTGCTCGACGGCGAGGACGACCTCCTCGGCTCGCATGCCCGGCGTCACGCCAAGCGTCGCAAAGAACGCCCGGTGCCGACGCACGAGATCGGCCGTGCGTGCGCGATGCAGAAAGACGACATCGGCGATGCGCACCGAGTCGCCCGCGCGATCGGGAAACGGCCCGGCAAAGAGCGCCACGAACGCCGTCACCTCGCCGCAGTGGAGCGCCTGCGTGATGCGGCGCAGCCGATCGAGCGAGTCGAGCGCCACTGAATCCACCGTCGGATGGACGCGCAGCCGCAGCGTGCCGCCGTCGCTCGAGATTGGCTTGAGCCCATCGGCGAGCGTGTAGAGCGCCTCCCCATCGGCGGCCTCGAGCAGCAGTGCGGTCGCCCACCGACGATCGGGGGCGGAGAGCTGCTCGAGCGGAAAGCAGTCGCTGCGTCCTTCGCGTGCGAGCGGAGCGCGCGCACCGCCGGAGGCGCAGGCCGCCGTCAGCAGCAGCGTCAATACACCGATGTGTCGTCGCATTCAGAAGACGGAGTAGGTCACCTGCATGACGGTCCGCGAGCCCAGGGTCGCGAACGCGGGCGCATCCGTTGCGCGTGTGGTGCGCGCGACCTCGGCGAGTACGCGAGTGCGAAGCCCGGCGGACCGCCATTCGTAGCCCAGCCGGACCCCACCGTGCCATTGCGGCGTGGCATGCACGGCGAAGTCGGGACGCACCAGCACCGGTGTCAGTCGCGTCGGCCGATCGGCGCGCCAGTTCGTGTCGGTGACGAAACGGCGTCCCATCGAGGCACCGACGAGCCATCCCCGTAGCGTACCTCCACCACCGAGTCGCGAGAGGACCGCGGCCCCCGCCTCGGGTGCGGCGACTCTCCATGCGGTCTCGGCGACCACGTCGCGTCGGGAGAGCGTCGACGCACCGGCATGCACCTGCCACCAGCGCGTCGCGTCGTCTGGCGCGGCCCCGCGCCAGCGCTGCCAGCGCACCGCCATCGAGGTCGCCTGATCGATCACATTCACCGCGCCGAACGACGGATCGGACCCACGCGCAGACTCGCGAGTCACGCGCGCATCCAGTTGTGCACCCCCCCGTGGCACGACGCGGCGCACCGCGAACTGCCCGTCGCCACGCAGACGCCGGGATGACCCACCCGGCGTCGGTCGTCCGATGCCGTCGCGCACCGAGTCACGAACCAGCCGAGCGGTTGCGCTCGCACTCGTCGCCCACTGCGTGGAGCGCCACGCATGCGACACCGTCCCTTCATGGCGTCGGCCAAGGAGCGCGCGTTCCGCGCTGATCAACTGTGTGCGATCGAACGTACCGAGACCGCGCAACCGGAAGATCACCGGGTCGTCCGGCGAGCCCGCCCCACCGATCTCCGACTCCTCCGACTCCCACCCCACGCGCCCATGCAGCCCGATCTGCTGGCGCGGCGTGAGTTGCCAACGCACGCCGGGCACCAGATCGAGCACGCGACGGCGGAAGAGCGGGCGCGGCCCGTTTCGTCGCGCGCCTTGTCCCACGCCATACTCGAGACGCACCCCCGCCGACATGCGCCGCCACGACGGCGTGGCGATGGTCGCGCCCAGCGACACGAGATCGCGCAACCAGTCGCCACCAATCGAGTCCGCCCACACGTACGGCGTCCCCAGATAGGCGTCACTGCTGTTGTTCCAGCGGACGTCGCGATCGTGACGTCGTGCGTAGCGAACCAGCCCCGCCGTGCGCCAGCCCCCGAGCAGTCGCCCGCCCTCGGCGTGCAGCGCCCCTTCCTGCTGCGCTCGTGCCTCTTGCGGGCGCTGGAGGGTCCCGGCGGTGCGATGCAGCGCGACTTCGAGCAGCCGCGTGGCGCCCGAATCACGCGTTGTGAGTCCCGCCGGGTTGCCCTCGCGCTCGAGCGTGGGAAGCGTATCTCGACTCGGCGGCCATGTGGCGGTGGGCGCGAGACAGCAGGCGCGACCGAGCGGGCTCGTGCCGTGTGATGCAGACTGCTGCGCCGATGCGCGCGCGCCCGCGAGCGCGACCATCAGCAGCGCGAGGCCGCGCCCGCGCGTGAGAGGTGCCACTACGGCCGACGCGCGGCCGCGCGCCACGGCAGGAGATTGCTCCGCGGTACCTCGTCGAACGTGCGCGGCGTGGGCCGACTGAGGCGTTCGAAGTCTTCGCCACTGTTGTTCCGGTCCTGCAGCACGCGGCGCCCACCGATCGTTGCTGCGGTCCGCCGGCGAAAGCTCTCGCTGGTGTACGTGCCGGTGGCGAACACGAAGCCCGCATCGAGCGCCGCCGTCAGTCGCTTGTAGGAGCCGCTGCCTCCGTTCTGCAGCCCCTCGAACGCATCGATCACCCAGACGTTCGGAATGCGCACGCGCGGTTGCAGCGTCGGTGATCCGGGGACGCGCACGGTGTCGAGGACGAAGCCCGTTGACGGCGCGCGAAAGACGATCAGTCCCGGACCGAACACCGTCCACAGCCAATCGAAGCCGCCGGTGAACCAGACACGGGTCAGATTGGGCACGTTGGGCGCATCGACATCGCGATTGTCGTCACGCTGGTTGAAGCTCTCGAAGTCCGCTGAGGACAGATCGACCGGGCTGTTCGGGTTGCCCAACGGATCGGTGCGATGGTTGATCCCGTCCTGTGCGATGATGATCGAGCGACCCGGCGCCAGCGGCCGCTGGCGCCCCGTCCCCGCGATCTGCCAGATGCTGCTCGCATACACCGCATTCGCATCGGTGTTGAACGGTGTCGGCAGCGACGTCGGATTGATCTGCCCCGAGTTGCCGAACACGTCGGCGATGTAGAGCGAGTCGAGGTAGAGCGTGTCGGTGGCGTTGTTGTAGAGCTCGATGAACTGGTCGGAGAAATACGTGTCACCCGTCGGCGTGCGCGAACCGGTGAAATAGATCTCCTTGATGACCAGGTCGCCGAGTCGCGACCCTTGCAGCGTGAGTGCGACGGCGGTGTCGCCGCCCTGCTGGATCGTCCGCGCCGGCAGCGCGGCGGCCAGTGCGACCGCCGTGCGCTGCCCAGTGAGGGTAAAGGCCTCGTCAGCCGTCAGCGACCGGCTCGCGCTGATGGTGTAACTCCCCGGAATGACGCGACCGAAGCGGGCGGTGCCCTGCGCGTCGGCGACGAGCGTGTCGGCGCTGCTGCGCTCGGTGCTCGACAGCACGATCCGTGCGCCCGCGGCCGCGCTCTGCGCGTAGCTACCGGGATAGCTCACGCGAACACTCACCGGCACCGTGCGCACCTCGGTCCCGCCATCACCACAACCAGCGACCGCCGCGAGAACCAGCGGAACGACACAACGCGCTATGCGCCAACACGACATGGACAGCACTCCGGAAGAAGGGACGAACAGGGTCATCGGGCGCCGCCGGCGAGCGCCGCGACAAACTCCACACCGAAGAAGAGCGGGATGTTACGACGGACGAAGCCCGCGGTCCGCACGGGTTGAAAGAGCGGACGATCGGCGAGCGCGTTGTTGACGAAGAGTGCGAGCTGACTGCGCGCGGGCAGCGTCTTGGTGACGCGGAGATTGAACAGCGGCAGCGGCGGACGACGCTCCCACCCGAGGACGAATCCTTGCGGGACGCCGCGCGCGAGACCGGCGAACTCGGGGCTCGCCGCCTGCTGCGGAGTCAGCGAGACGATGCGACCGCCGCGATCCACGTACGCCACCGCCTGTTCGGGCTCGATCCCCAGTGGTCGGTCGGCATCCTGCCACGTGACCTGCGCGAGCAACGAGAGGAGGAGCCCGGCTTCCGGCAGGCGATGAATGAAGCGTGCGCTCGTGACGAACTGCACGCTCTGGCTCCCACTGCCGGCATCATAGACCGGCAGTCGCTCGGGCTGTGTGCCGCCCGCGTAGAGGCGATCGACGTCGATCTCGCGTACCGTCTCCGTGGCGCGCGTGTCGAACCATCCGCCCGACAGGGAGAGCGCCGTGCGGACGGCCTGCCATTCGGGGATCTCGAGCGTGAACTCCACACCGCGCGTGTCGATGCGTCGCCCGTTGCCCGGCACGTCGACGGCGCCGATGAACGTGTCGACTGCCGCCGGTTGCGCCGCGAGGACCGGCGGCCGACCGACCGGAAAGTCGATCGCACGCAACCGCTCGACGGGAAGGCCCACCGGGACGCGCGTGGTCCCGATCGCATCGGATGTCCGTTCGCGAAAGGCCACCACGCTGCCTTCGATCGCGCCCCGACGCAGGTCGAGCCCGAGCTCGGCCTTCGTTGCGCGTGGTGCGCGCAAGCCCGTCGGGCGCGCATCGAGCCGGCGCGTCGTGACGATCACCAACCGCTCGGCGGGATTCTGCGCGAAGTAGTTGAAGTTCACGAGGTCGAACCAGCGCGGCAGCGGATAGCGTTGGGCAAGCGTGGGTGCCTTCACCGTCACCCCCGCCCCGCCGCGCACACGCACACCGTCGCGCAGCGTGAGCTGCGCATTCACCCGTGGGGCGATTGCACCCGGCACGGACGGAGCACGCAGGCCCCGCGGATCGATCACGTCGCCGCGAACACCGGCCTGCACATCGAGCGCACGCCCCGCGAGCAATCCCCGCACACGGTCCTCGAGGTACGCGCTGACGATCGTCATGCCCGGCACATCGCGAAACGCACGCGGCCGCTCGCCAACAGAAAAATTCTGGCGCGGCGGCTCGGCCGGATCCACCACGCGTCCCGCGCCGCGATTGACGTCGTGGCGCAGTTCCATGCCGGCCAGGGGCTCGTGGCGCCAGCGCGAACCGATCGCGCCGCGCCCCGTCGCTTCGAGACGTGCGTACACGTTGAGCGGACGTCCATGCACGGACTCACGCCCGACGTACTGGCTGCGCCCATATTCCGCCGGCGCCGTCGTGTCGCGCGTCATGCGGGAGACGGGGAAGATGTCCCGGCTCACATTCTGCTGTGCGTAGGCGGACTGCTCGGCCACACTCGTGCTGCCCAGCCACTCCACCCGCCACGCGGCAGTACTGTCGGACTGCCACGCGCCCTGCACATCGGCGCGCAGCCCCCGATCACGCGCAAACCGGACGATCCCCTGTCGCGCGTCGTCCGGGTCCCGCACGCGATCATCGAGCGAGGAGTACGCGCGCACGCGCACAGTGGACTGCAACCGGCCGTCGGGTCGCCACCGCTCGGTCCACGCCACCTGCGATGTCACGCGCGTGAACCGATCGGCGGTACTCCGTGGATCATCCTGCGACGTGGTCAGCAAACCATCCGCACTGATGCCGCGCCGCGCCACTCGCGTGCCCCATCCCGCCACGGTCGCCACCTCGATCGTCTGCGGGTTTGCACGCACCCTGAGCTCCGGTGCCTGCGCGCCCGCGCGCGACCGCACGAGGACGGCACCGGCGGTGAGGTCGCCGTGACGCGCGGATGGAATACCGCGAATGACCTCGATGGATTCGATGTTGTCCGCCGGGATCTGGCGGAGATCGGTGCCTCGGCCCGCCGTCGACGCAAAGGTCGGAAGGGCGGCCGCCCCGCTGTTGAGCGTGGTTGCCGTGGTCTGCAGGTTTGCGTTGTTGGACACCGGCACACCGTCGAGCACGATGGCGGTACCCAGCGCGTTCGTCCGATCGGCTTCGCTCCCCGCATCGCCACCGCGCGTTCGCGTGGTTGGAGCCTGTCGCAACAACAGTTGTCGCGGTCCGGCCAGCGTCGGGTTCACTGCCTGCTGCCCGGGCACCAATTGCAGGAGATCGGCAAGACTCGACGCCTGCACATGTTCGATGGCGTCGCGTCCGATGCGAGCGTGCGATCCACCCTCGCGCGACCGCTCCTCGGTGGCCGTGACCACGACCCGCTCGAGCTGTACCGAGCGGACAGCAAGCCGGAGAAACAGGCGTACGGTGTCGCGCGCGGGCACATCGATGGTCAGCTCTCGCGCCGCGAAGCCCGCAGCTTCTACCCGCAACCGCGTGGGGCCGCTCGCAAGCCCGCCGAGCACGAAGCGACCCGCAGCATCGGAACGGAGCAGCCGATCACCGATCTGGATCGCCGCATCCCGGACGGGCTGGTCTGCAACCGCCGAGCGGACGGTGCCGGCGACCACACCCCGGTCGACTCCCTGCTGCGCCGTCGCGAGGAACGGCAAGAGGCTTCCCGAAACGACTATCGAGGCGCGGCGCATCCGGTGGATGCTTATCCCCCGAAGGAATCAGATTGCGTGCGGCCGATCGTGCGAGTGCCCCGCGCCGCACACCGTATGGCGATGCAGCAGGCGGCGATTCCACAGATGCCCGGTGATGATCGCCGACGCGCCGAGCACCACGATCGCCGCCTCGAGCACGGGGATGTGAAGCGCGAACGAGCGCAGCCCCAACAGGAAGACGGCACCGATCGCGAACGCGATCATCGGACGCTCATCGCGATGCACGCGCCAGAAGCCGAGCCCCAGGCTGATGAAGCCGATCACGAGCGCCGACGCGACAAAGAGCAGTTCGAGGCGCGGATCGGAGATGAACGTCGCCCCCGCGAGCGGCAACGCCGCGAGGAAGAGGGCGACGATGACGCAGTGCACCGCACAGATGCTCGAGACGACCACGCCGAACGCATCGAGCCGTCGCACGCGTGCGATCGACTCGGGCGAAGGCGGTTGTTCGGCCGACGCGGATGCCGCGATCGGCGGAACGGTAGAACTTTGGGTCGTAGCCATGAGGCAACCTTTGCGAGTGCGGCAACCAGCTTCCGATAACAGATTATCAGGTCCTGGTATCAGCCGCAAGTCGCTGCGCCCCGCGCGCCGCCCGCGCGTGTGCGTCCAGCCGCGCAGGTGCAGGCGACCGAGGCCGCCTCGTGACCCCCCACCCCGTCAGGGCGCCAACGCCTTCTCCAGCCAGCGGACCACCCGCGGGTCGTCCTTCTGCCCCAACCAGAAGATGGCCGACCGGCGGATCTCCGGGTCGCGCTTCGAGTCGGCAATACGGATGAGCGCCGGCACGGCTTCATCGTTCGGCCGTTGCGAGAGCGCAAAGACCGCCTGCTTCCGGATCTCCGCGTCCGGGTCGTCGGTCGCGATCGCACCCAGCGGCGCGACCACATCCTGCGCGACCTGCGAGAGCCAGAAGACGGCCGACTTCCGCACCTCCCGGGGACGCGCGCTGTCACGCGCCGCGCGGAGCAACGGGTGCGAGGCATCCACGCCGTCGAGCAGCGTGAGCGGGACCATTGCATCCTTCGCCGCGCGGGTCGGTGCGCGTACCACGAGATCACCGAGCAGCGCCGCGGCATCTGCTGCCGATACATCACCCAGATCGGTGCCCGGCGCATCGCTCCGCCACCGTCCGCCGATGAAGAAACGCACGCGGCTCGCGCCGGCGTCGTCGCGCTCGATGACGAGGCGCACCGGACCACGGGCACACTGCTCGCCGCCGTCCCAATAGCGTGACGATTCACGCGGCCACCGCCCCGAATAGTCGGAGCGCTGCATCACGTTGCCTTCGCCCCAGCCGCAGAGCCCCTCTCGAGACGGCGCGCTCACGCGCACCACCCGATCGGTGGACGCCGCGATGCGCGCGGCGAGCGTGCCCCGCTCCTGGGCGGGCAGCACGCCGGCGGTCAGCATGAGCGCGCCGGCAAGGAAGATCGCATGCGGTGTCATTTGTCGATCAGCTCCTGCAGGAACTGCGTGACGCGCGGATCCTTGCTCTGCGACAACCAGAAGATCGCGTTCTTGCGCAGCTCACGATTGGGTTCCGTCTTCGCGATCGACAGCAGGTGATCGATCGCCTTGGGGTCGCGTCGCATCTGACTCAGGGCAAACACCACCTTCTCGCGCAGCTTGACCGCCGACACGTCACGATAGATGGCCATCAGTTCGTCCGCCGAGCCGCTCGACTGTCCGAACCAGAAGATCGCCGACTCGCGTCGCTCGAGATCTTCCCGCTCATCGCGCGCGATGCCGCGCAGAAAATTGCCCGCCGCCGTGCTGCGGCTCTGCGAGACCGCGAAGAGCACCTGGTCCTTGAGCACGTCGGAATTGAGCTTCGCATAGAGCGCGGTGAGTTCGGCGATCGACTGCTCCCGCCCGCCGCGCGACTGGCCGAGCCAGAAGATCGCGTCCTTCCGCAGGTCTTCCGTGGCGCGCGCATCGAGCGCGAGGTCGCGCAGCGCCGTCGCCGCCTCCGCCGCCTTCGTCTGCGCCAACGCAAACACGGCCTTCTTGCGCACCTCCTCGTCGCGACCGGTGCGCACGAGATCGGCCAGGATCCCCACGGCATCGTCGGTCGACGATTGCCCGAGCCAGAAGACCGCCTGTTCGCGCACGTCGCGATCGGGGTCACCCTTGATCGCGTCGATGAGCATTCCGCTCCCTTCCCGCGAGCCCTTCTGCGCGATGAGGAACACCGCCTTGCGACGGAGCGAGGCGCTGCACGGATCGCGTCGGGCCATGACCTTCTTGAGCACCGGCAGCGCACGATCGGCGTCCATCTGCATGAGCGCGTTGAGCGCGGCGACGCGATCGTCGGCGTCCTCGCCCGCACATCGTTCGGTCCGCTCGGGCATCTCGGCGCGCTCCGGGCGCTCCGCGCGCACCGGGCGTTCCGGCATCTCGGGTCGCTCCGCGACTTCCGCCTTCGCCGTGATGCGCCGCGCACTGGTCACATCGCCATAGCGCGCCAGCGCACCTTCGATCCGCGTCTCGAGGGCCACGGCATCCTCGCGCGTGGGCGCCTTGGGCCACCGCTTCTGCTGTTCGGCCAGCGCCTCCATCGCGGCACGGAGATTCCGCTCGCCGCCGCTGCGATAGAGCGCGAACGCTTCCCAGTAGTACGCGTCCGCGGCGTACGACGATTTCGCGTACGTCGTGCGCAGTTCACGATAGAGCTGCGCGGCTTCGCGATTCTCGCCGGTCGCCATGGCGCGGCGTGCCTGTCGCTCGAGCGCGCCGGCCGGGTCGGCCGGCTGCGCGACGACCATCTCGGGCATCGCCGCCACCACGTGGGGTGTGGCGGGTGGCAGCGCCACGAGGAAGAAGCTCAGGAAGGGCACAGACATATCACTCGGTCCTCGGAAGGTCGTCGCGCACGGGCATCGGCGGCGCGCTCGCGCCGTGCAATCGCGTCAACAGGTCACGGTCGGTCAGGGTCTCGCGAAGTGCGGCGGCGTCCCGCGCGCGCCCGGAGCGGTGGTACTGCATGAGCTGGGCAAGCGCCAACTCGAGATCGTCGAGCAGCACGTCGAGCCTGGCATCGCGGCTGTCATTGGCATCGCGCAACAGACGCGTCGTCGACAGCAGATCGCGCGCCCAGTCGGCGAGCTCCTGATCCGTGGGCGGCGCATCGCCGCGCGACGCCGCGCGCGCCGCCGTGAGCAGCACTTCGCTCTGTCCGAGGTGCTCGAGAATCGCGGCGTGCACCAGCGGACCGGGGGCACCATCATTCGCACCACGAACCGCCACGCCCGGTACCGCCGACGGGCGCACGGCGTCGAAGACGCGCGTCAGCCCCACGCCCAGCAGCACGGCGGCCGCGAGAGCTGTCACCCGCATCGCCCAGGCGGGGCGCCGCGGCGAGAGCGGCAACACGCGTGCGGGAGGCTCGGCGATGGCCACGCCATCCTGCCGGGCCGCGCGAATCCCCGCCCACATCTTCTCCCGCGGCACACGATCGCTCGCGCGATACTCGGCGCGTGCCGTGTCGGCCACCCACGTATCGAACGCATCGCCCGGTGGCGTGCGGTTGTTGTCATCCATCATGCGAGTGCTCCTCCCGAACCTTCGGCAACAGTCAGTCGTGCCGCGCGACGCACGGCATCCGGGGCGAATGGAGCGAGCATCGCGCGCAGCTTCTCGCGGGCGCGAAAGAGCTGCGCCTTGCTCGTCCCCGCCGCCACGCCGAGCGTGGATCCGATCTCCTCGTGGGTGAAGCCTTCCACATCGTGCATGAGGAAGACCGCCTTGCACCCCGCCGGCAGCGCATCGATGGCGGCGCGCAGTCGGTCCTTGAGATCCGGCTCCGCATGCGCCGGCAGCGCCGCGGTCGCGAGTGCGGGGGTCTCGTCATCCATCACCAGCTCCTCCAGCGATTCGGCGGCGTCCACGCGACGGCGCGCCCGCAATCCGTTGTAGCTCACCGAGAGCGCGATCCGGTGCAGCCAGGTCGACAGCGCGGCGTCGCCGCGGAAGCTCGGGAGCCGTTCGAACGCGCGAATGAACGTCTCCTGCGTGAAATCCTCGGCGAGGTCCGGGCGCCCTGCGATCCGGAACGCGAGCCGGTAGACGCGCTCGACATGTCGGTCGTAGAAGAGCCGCTCGGCCTGCGCGTCGCCGGCGCGCACGGCTGCGATCAGGGCGCTGTCGTCCACGCTCAGGACTCTGCAGTGAGTTGCACGCCCCAGTGACACGGCTCGCCGCGGGACGGTTGCGTCGATGGGAGGCGGCTGGGCCCGAACACACCCCGATACCTTTTCAAGGGGTCAGAGTCCTTGAAAGCCCACGGCTTCAAGGGGTCAGCGTCCTTGAAAGCCCACGGCTTCAAGGGGTCAGAGTCCTTGAAAGTCCACGGCTTCTAGGGGTCAGAGTCCTTGAAAGTCCACGCTTTCAAGGACTCTGACCCCTTGAACACCGACCCCTTGAACACCCCGGACCCATTGGACGCCTTGAGCGTCGGGCGCGCGACGGGCGGTTGACCTGCGCCCCGCCCCTCGGCCATCTTTCGTGGCTACGCCGCAGTACTACACCGAAGGAGCATTCCCATGAAGGAAACCGGTCACCCACCGTACCACCCGGTGGTGTTCAAGGACGCCTCGACGGGCGCGATGGTCCTCACGCGCTCGACGATGACCAGCGACCAGAAGATCCGCCTGGACGACGGCAACGAGTATCCGCTCGTGCTGCTCGAAATCACGGCGGACTCGCACCCGTTCTATACGGGGACGCAGCGACTCATCGACACGCAGGGCCGCGTCGACAAGTTCAAGAAGCGCTACGCGC